>MGTA01000097.1:682-5646 GCA_001799225.1 Deltaproteobacteria bacterium RIFOXYD12_FULL_50_9 | reverse complement strand
AGAGCCTTTTTCGATTTAATCGTCATGCCGGGATAGTTGCCGACCGAGCCGTGCACGTCATGGCACTCAGTACAAAGCTTGCCGCCATGTGCCGAATTCTCGTAATCGGCAGAGTTGGTATAAAATTGCGGACTGGCCACAGCCGCCGTACCAGGTGAATGGCACTGGTTACAATTTGCATTGGTCTGGTTATTTTCATATCCTGCCTTCAATCGTTTGGTGGAGCCGGCAAAATGCTGCGAACTAAAGTCATGGCAGGCACTGCATGCCCGATTTGCTGCCGGATTACCGGAACCAACAGAGTCCTGCCAGGAAAGTTTTTGATAATTGCCACTTGTCTTGCCGTGGCCGGTTACATAGAAACCATACGTGGTGTCATTACCGAGAATATTGGTTGCAGCGTCACCGCTCCCATCTTTTTTGGTGTTACCCGGGCTGCTGTCGTGACATGATCCGCAGTAACTCTTCTCGCCTTCAACAACCGCCCAGCTGCCGGCTGTGCTTGAGTTCGAACCGGGATGTGTGAAATACTGTTTAGCCAGGTCCACCCCATCGGCCGAGTGGCAGTTGTTGCAGACCGTGGTGTTGGTCAGATTCTGGCCGTCGCTGAACAGCGGGAAATTATCCTGCTGATGACAGGTCAGACAATCGACGCCCGAGAGCATTCCGCCCACATGCGTCGGATGGGCCTTCTGGTCCTGATGACAGCCGGCCGTACCGCTGCACCCACTGCCGTCTCCACCGCCGCCGACTCCGCTGCCGCCATGTTTGAAGCCATTGGCATGCGAATGACAAGTCATGCAATCGGTGCCGTTCTTACCACCCAGGTTCTCATGGCTCTGCTGCGAGCCCGAACCATCATTGCGATAATGAGTTGTCCTGGTATGACAGACCTCGCAGACGCCATCCCTGATTGAATCGCCGTCGGCAAACGAATTGGTGCCGGTTGGCCTGAAAAACCTGACTTCTTTATCACCGCTGTTGGGAGTTTTGATCGTTGACTTTATTAACTTACCGTAAATAACCCCAAAATTTTTACTCGCCACCCTGACAACAGAGTCTATGGCCCCTTGAACTGTTATGGTATCGTTGGTATTATTCTGAATCTTATATTGATAGGAATACTTATTGCCCGTTGTTGATGTGTCGGGGATAAGAATCATATCCTTATAAGCATCAACCTGCCAGCCGGCGGCGTTTTGTTTCAAGGTGGTTGTCTTAACTTCAGACGAAACACCGCTGATCAGATAGCTGGCTGCACCATACGTCCTGAGCTGCTTCTGATGATGCGGCCAATGGCAGACCCGGCATTCGACTGACCATTTCTCTCCATACCTACTTATAGCCTGCTCACTTTTATTAGAATGAGTCGACATATAGGGAGCACGCACATCATTGTGACAGCTCCAGCACATCCTGTTGTATCTCGTGTCATCAAGCTCATTCTCCACAAGCTCTTCGGTTATCCAAGCCGGCAGGGCAGTACCTTGGACATAATGGCACGAATCACAACTATATCCACCGACACTGCTGTGCGGATAGTCAAGGTTACGCTGATCGGCATACACTGCCGCTGCCCACAGACTAAACAGCACTACCAACGCCATACCCTTACCCGATATAACGTCCATGATGACTCCTCTGTTTTTCCTGCCTTTATAACGCAACCGCGCTTAGAGCTTCGGAACGGTGCCTATAATCACTCAATGAGATCTATCCGGAACTCCTTTTGAAATTCCGTACCGTCAGTCAGCCGGCCGGATAACGTCAAAAGAGAAAACCCTGGTCTTAAGAGACCTGCTAACTGCTGTCGTTCAAACTTCATCCTGAGCTCCGGGATGCCGTCACGGTTGCTGTCGTTGATTGTAACCGGTCCGGTCCTGACTATGGGTGGTGAGATATTCCGGCTATTAATCCTGGTCAGCGCTAGAGTTTCAAAATCAATTAATTGATAAGGGCTGTCTTGAGACAATTCGATGGTGACGGTAATCCAGTTTCCTCCGGATTTATGATTATCAGGGCCGATGTCTTTCTTGCGGCCAGAGGTTTTATAAATACGAACGATTACGTTATCAGTTGCCACCAGGCCGGCTTCATCGGTGACTTCAAGCTGATAGACATGTTCGACTCCGCTGTTATAATCAACCACCGGGGCAATAAACGAGGCATTGGCCGTGGTATGATTATTCAGGCTGACCGGTGGGGTTCCCTGGGTCTGTTTCCAGAGATAGGAAAGAACAGAATTATTAGCATTGGTTGAGACAAGGCCTCTCAGTTCCACAGTCTCACCCTCTCTGACAAGCCGATCCGATCCGGCCTCGGCAACAAACGATAAATCTTCAGCCGAAACATTGACCCGGCATTCGCTGGCCGCCTTAAGATCAGTGTTATCGGTCACCACCAGACGAAAAGTCAGCGAAGCGGTAACATCGTCGGGAGCGATAAACGAAGTGATAGCAGCCTCGGCCTCGGCAAACTCCACCGCTTCGCCGCTGATCTGCTCCCATAAGAAGTTGTCTATAAAGCCATCCTCATCGACTGAACCGCTGCCGTCCAGGATGACGGTATCCCCACCTTTTACTCTCTGGTTGGAACCGGCATCAGCTGTCGGCGGGAAGTAGTTTCGCACCAGATTGACCAGACAGCTATCCTGAGCGCTCACACCCTGATCGTCGATCACGGTCAACCGGAACTCTAATGATGTGCCGTCGTCGCCCGGATTGGGCGCCGGAAAGGAGATATTTGCAGAGGTCGGATCCGGAAGCGCAACCGGCACACCAGCGGTCTGTTCCCAGAGAAACGTTCGGATTATGCCGTCCGGGTCAAAGGAGTGCGCCCCGTTCAAGGTAATTGTCTGTATTGCGGCATTAAGGACTTGATCCGGTCCGGCCAAGGCCACCGGCGGATCATTATTTTTGACAAATTGCACATCCAGAGCATGGTTGGCTCTGATATCACTGAAGGTGTAAACGGCACACGGGTCAATGGCCAGACCATCCACCTGGACGCCGGCAACGTGGTAACCGACATCCGGCTTAAGCTCCACAGTCAATGAATCACCGTAGGCCACCTCGATGCTGCCGGCGGGCCAGGCACTGCCCTTGCCCTCGGAGACGATATCAATGTTATAATGAATCCTGGCATATTCGACGCGGATGCTGTGCGGACCGGCAATAGCGCCAAATAAATAGAGACTATCCGCCATCACCGGCAGGCCGTCGACCAGAACTCCGGATAAACGGTAGCCCAATTCAGGTACAAAAGTAAAAACCTGCCCGGATCCTTCCTCGACTGTAATAACTCCGGCTGGATATATATAGCCGCCCACTGAAGATGAGGCCGAAATCTGATAGGTTATACGACTGAAAGTCACGTTGAGTTCATGACCTGCCGAGATATTCGAAAAGGTGTAGGAAGCAAGCGAACCCATCTGCCGGCCGTCAACCGTTACTCCGGCTATCCGGTAGCCACTCTGCGGAGTAAAACTAAAGGTCGCGTCACTGCCGTCCACCACATCGACCGCACCGCTAGGACTGATGCTGCCATGCTCCCCGGCCGTTGCCGTAATTACGTAGGTCAGCGATTCAAATACCACCTGCACGGTGTGATCTGTCGTTACATTGCTTAAGGTATAACTCTCCAGAGCACCTGCGCTGACGCCGTCCACCACCACATCCGCCACCCGGAAGCCCGGATCCGGCGTTATTGCCAGGATCAAATCCTCCTGATGGAGAACCTCTATCGATCCGGATGGGGTAACAACGCCGCCGCCGCTGCTCTCGACCAGCACTGTGTGCTCTTCCAGGTCAAACTCGGCCCGTACTGTATGATCCGCCACCACTATTGGGAGCTGATATTCCGTAACAGCCCCGACATTGACGCCGTCAACATAAACACCGCTGATATGATACCCGGCTAACGCGGTTATCTTGAAACTGATCGCGGCGCCATGGATTACCGAACGCGAACCGCTGGGCGTGATAGTTCCTCCTGCGCTGCATTCGGCATTGACTATGTGCTGTATGGGCTGTCCAAAGATATCCAACCGGCTCAAACTGATCGAACTGACAAACAACCTGCCGCTTATCCCGCCGATGGCCAAGCCCACCGGCGTCCGCATATTGGCTGTCGCATCGTATACCGTCTCGATGTAACTCCCGGTCCTGCTAAAAACCTCGACTATATTCTGATACGTATCGCTGACATAGATCTTGCCGTTATGGTCGGTCGCCAAGGCCATGGCTTTGGCAAGCTTGCCCTCGCCAACCCCGTTCTGGCCGAAGCCCCGCAAGTACTTACCGGTTGCATCAAAAACCTGGACCCGTGATCCTTCATAGAGCCCGTATTGGCCTTGCACCATCGGCAGGTCAACCACCACGACCTCGTTTGTTCCTCTGTCCACGGCTATGGATAGCGGGTTGCGCAATTGACCGGCCGCACTCCCCAGCAACCCGAACTGCCGTTTGATCTGCCGATCCGGGCCGTAGACCCGTACCTGATTCCGACCGCTGTCCACGACATAGACATCACCTGCTGCACTCACCGCAATGCCAAGCGGCTTTAAAAATTCGCCATCACCAGCCCCAAGCTTGCCCTGCAAGGCCAGATCCGGGCCAAAAACCGTGACACTCCTCAAGCCGGCATCACTCACGTACACCCGACCACCCCCGTCCACCGCCACACATTTCGGCTGATTAAACCCGCGAATCTCGGCGATCCGACTCCCACTATTATCGATCACAGCCAAACGTTTATAGGCTGACTCGACAACATAGATGGTCTCGTTTGAATCCAATGCCACCCCGCTCGGAGCCTGCAATGTCAGATAAGAGAGTCTAACCAGGTTCGACAAGGTCTCAGCCTGAACAATGATATTTCCTGAACCTGATAGCACAAACACTGTCAACAAACATATCAATAGTCGCATTCTAGTGTTGAGCATGTATCCACCTCCTCACATCTCC
>MGTA01000097.1:0-594 GCA_001799225.1 Deltaproteobacteria bacterium RIFOXYD12_FULL_50_9 | reverse complement strand
CAAATTTGATATAATTATACACATATTAAATCCTTTATAATTCTATTCATGGCAGTTTTACACATACCTCATTTTAATAATGGTTAAAATTTTTATTAATTTTTTTGGAATAAAAAAAGGATTATAAGGGTCAACTAACATAGAAGGGAAAAAATAAAAAAGGAGATAATTATATGCCATTGGATTTAATAACTGCTGTAGAATCTGGAAAAGTTGGGGAAGTAACGATTTTATTAAAACTACCCCGAACAGATGTTAATATTAGGGGTTTGTTCGATAAAACAGCATTAATGTATGCAGCAGAAAATGGTTATATTGAAATAGCGAAATTACTAATTGAACATGGAGCGGATGTTAACTCTCTAAATATTCATAATAAAACAGCATTAATGTATGCAGCAGAAAATGGTTGTATCGAGATAGTAAAATTACTAATTGAACATGGAGCGGATGTTAATATTATAAGTAATTATGGATGGAAAGCATTTGTGTATGCAATATCTGAAAAACATATAGAAATAACAAAATTATTATTATCTTATACTGTAGATATTAATATTATAGATAAACGTTTTAAAACCGCATTAATGATTG
>MGTA01000096.1:10142-14299 GCA_001799225.1 Deltaproteobacteria bacterium RIFOXYD12_FULL_50_9 | reverse complement strand
CCAGACCAGCACAACCCAGGGTCTCCAAAAGGCCGCCAAATAAATGGTGCGACGGCAGGAGGAAAAAACTTGATAAGGCTTAAGTCAACAGCATTGAGGGAATCCCCTGGGATTTCTAAAAGAACAACTGCTTGAATTAAAGAGAAAAATCTAAAGATTAACACCTGAAACAAGTCAGAATTCTTGACAGTACTCCGAGCTCCGGTAGAAGGTCGGTTAGTAAAAAAATCCCATGCGTGGCGCTATTAGCCCTGCATGGGATTTTTTTTTGGCAAAAACGAAGAAAAAACCCGTTCGTGACCGGTTAGTAATAAGAAAGCGAACAAGCAAAAAGGGAGGCAAAAACAATCAACAGCTTAAAGGTGACACCATGGGAAAAATACTCGAAATGGCGGCAAGACCGGAGACTTTGCAGACTGCATGGGCGCACTACAGAAATGATAAGGCTGACTGGCGGCCCGGAATAGGACGAGGCGTATTGGAAAAACAACTCGTGTACCACATTCTCACACTTTCCAAGGAATTGCGATCTGGAGATTATCTCCCCGACCCGATCAGGCAGGTCGATATCCACAAAGCTGACGGGAGCAACAGGAAGATTACGGTGTTTTCCCTACGCGATAAGGTTGCCCAGCGAGCCCTTCTTACCGTGATCGAGCCGATCGGAGAGGCCCTTTTCCACAAGGATAGCTTTGCCTATCGGCCGGGAAGGAATATCGATATGGCTGTACGCATGGTAGCTGAACTTTCAAGGCGGGATTCGAATCCATGGCTGGTGCATACGGATATCCGTTCCTGTTTTGAAAGTATCCCAGTCGGATCTCTCTTGCGGCAACTGAAACCCAAAATAAACGATTCTGAAGCGCTCGGGCTCATCAGTCGTTGGCATGGACTGGTACATGAGATGCCTGTGCATTCCCAGTCCAGAAAGGGAATACCACTGGGCGGGGTACTGTCACCGTTTTTTTGTAACTTTTTCCTGACAACGGTCGACAGAACTCTGGAGAGAGAAGGCATCAGGTTCGTTAGATATTCCGACGACTTGATGCTCGTAGCCGCCTCTCGTAACGAAGCAGAAAAAATTTGTCGGTTTCTTCAGGGCGTACTCCAGAGAAACGGCCTTGTTATCAACCATGAAAAGACAACAATCAGCCGCTACAGCACCAAAGTCATCTTTCTTGGCAAAAACCTGCCAGAGAACAACGGGGCCAGATGGCGAAATAACAATCGGCGGGAATGGAGGTACCAAGATGGATGGACGCAGAAAGCTCATCATGGCTTATGACATTGCTGACCAGCGCCGGCGAACTCGAGTATTCCGCATGCTGCGGGATTGGCGGCTCGGCGGGCAAAAATCCATTCATGAATGCCTGCTGTCCAACCGGCAGGCTGAGGATCTGTTTGCCCAAATATCCTTGGAACTGGACCCAGAGAGTGACAAGTTGCTCCTTGCATGGCTTGAAGGACATCGTTCGGTGCTTTTAAGAGGCGTCGCCACCAGATCCGGCAAGGATGATCATCTCTGGATACTCGGGTGACATCATGCACAGAACAGGATGGTATCTGGTTGGTTATGACATTGAAGATCAACGCCGCCGAGTAAAGGTGCATAAGGTTATCAGCAACGAGGGCTTGTTTTTGCAGCGTTCAATTTTTCTTTTGAACCTTGCTGTGCCAGAGGTGAAAGCCTTACTTGATCAGCTGGCCGGGATCACAACAATGGAAGACGATTTGCGGGCCTGGCCGGTGCGACATCCCGAAGACATCTGGTTTAATCGTAAGGAAGCTGTCCAGGGGCTGCCAATTCTTGAGTTAACAGACTGATCGGCATGATAAACCAACAACCCTGACAATAAAGGTAACTGTCATGAGTGGAATAACCCTGATTGTGGACAGGCGGGAAACTAGCATACGGCTCGAAGGCAAGGCGCTGCGCATTGACCGGCCAGATGTCGGGCCGGAACGGATACCTCTTGCCATGCTTGAACGGATGGTGGTGACAGGCAGTCCCCTGGTGGCCTGTGATGTTTGGCGGGCCATGGCAGAGTTGAACATCCCGGCGATTCTGCTGCCTGGTCGTGGCGCAGGGCCGGCCGCTATGCTCGGCGCTGGATTAGGCTCCGGAGTTGAGCTGCGAATTGCTCAATACCGGGCAGCGGCAGATCCAGAAACTTCGCTTATGATCTGCCGCTGGCTGCTGGGGGCAAAACTGACAGGTCAACAATCTCTGGTAAAACAGCTTGTGGGAAGCATGCCTGATCATGTTTGGGAAGAAACCTTCCATAACAGTTGGCGAGGAATCCGTATGGCATCAAGCCGGGCAAGCCTCATGGGAGTTGAAGGTGCTGCCGCCGCTGCCAGCTTCAAACTGCTTGCCAAGATACTGCCTCGTGAATGGGGCTTTTCGGGAAGAAATCGCCGGCCGCCGCGTGATCCTTTTAATGCTCTTCTGTCGCTCGGTTATGTCCTTGCCGGCGGGGAAATTCTCAAAGTGGTGCAAGGAAAAGGGCTTGACCCTGGACTGGGCTTTCTCCATGCCAGTCAGCATGGCCGGGCGGCACTGGTACTGGATCTGCTCGAACCGCATCGTCCTGTTATTGATAATTTTGTCTTATCGCTTACCAAGGGATTACTAACCCCCAACGACTTCACCATAAGTTCGCAAGAAGGATGCCGGTTAAGCAAGGAAGCGCGCGGTATTTTTTATCGGACTTGGTTTCAATACCTCAATACTGGGCATGAAGAAGGCATTGCAGAGCAAATAAAAAAAACTGTGACCGAGCTCTGCCAACATCTTAGTAAAAAAAATGAAAACCTCTAAAAAATAGCCGGCTAAAGGAAAAAAACGGGGCCGTGACCAGTTATTAATAATTAGAAAGCGGACAAGATGGGAAGCCGCGAGACAGATAACCAAAACCAAAAGCCAAAAGGAGGAAAACCATGAGTAAAGAAAAGATTCGATGCGGAGAGTGTAACACTGATAACTGGGTAAGCCCATTCACAACAACATCTTGTAAGAAATGTGGAGCACCGATAAAAGGCACTAAAACTAGATAGGCTAGAAAACACCCAAGACATAATCACCCGTGTCCACTTATAGGATTATAGACGCGGGCAAAAACGGATGCCCATATAAAAGATGTCGTAAAAAACTGTCTCAAAGGAGGGAAGATTGAACTTAAAAAATGTAAGGGCAAATATTGACAGAAATGAAGAGTTACCGCATGGCAAGGTGGTCGAAAACAACCTGATTTCATCTTTCGAACTCGCCGGCATCCCGGTGCAGCGCGGTGCCGAGTTGGACCATAATTCGAAGATCGACTGCCTGGTATTGTTAAATGGGGAACGATGCGGGATTCAGATCAGCTTGCAGCTGGATATGGTGAAGGCCCGGGCTGCAAAGTGCTGCGCTTTAGATGTGGTGCAACGGTTTATCTACCTAAGAGTATCAGATAGGATGTTTGATCGACCTGACCTCAGGGCGGGCCAACGTCTTCATGAGTTGCTGACTTGGGCTACAGCCAGACAACCCCAGTATCCGGCATTGCTGATTGCTCCTGGTGAAGGACCGAGAAGAGGCATAGTGGAACCTTTGTAGTTTAACAAATCAACTTAACCAAGAAGGAGAGCAACATGGACACAACCAGATTAATCCAACAAGTATACAGTGACAACATTGAAATGGCATGCAGAGCCCTACAGGAACTTGGCCTCGTCGCCCCGACCGATTTGCTGGCGCGATCATTTCTGCGTGAAATTGCCCTGAAGGCGGAAAAATCACGGCTACGGAAGACAGCCGCGGAAAGTCTGGCAAGGCTAAACCTTCAAGAGGCAGTTGCAACTTTTCTGGCTGCGTCGCGGAGTCTCGACCCTGGACAGCGTGTACGGGGAATTGAAGGGCTTGGGGTTATTGGCGCGGTGGAATTGATTAACGAGGTTTACACGGCATTGAATTCTGCTGACCAGCAGATCGTGCGGGCTGCGGTTGTGGCTTTGGGCCGTATCGGTCGGGATCTCCGGGCGGCTGATATCCTGGAACAATTCACCCAAAAACCGTACCTCCCTCAGGATCTTCTTGATAACGCCCGACGTTCGCTTACCTACATACTTGTCAGACTTGCCTATGAAGAGAAAAAAGACCTCAATCAACACAAACA
>MGTA01000096.1:7330-10110 GCA_001799225.1 Deltaproteobacteria bacterium RIFOXYD12_FULL_50_9 | reverse complement strand
CCTTTGCACGTGAAAAATTCCAGGGTTCGGCATTGAACAATGACCCTGAAAAACGGGCCGTCGCCTACATTAATTTAGGCATTCTTGGTGACGTGAACGGGCTTGATACTGTTATCAAGGGGCTTGCCGATCCTGATTGCCGGGCAAGGCGCATGGCGGCAATCGCGACTGGGAAGCTTGACCGGACCGGAACAGCCATTGCTGCCCTTACGCGAGCAACGTCAGGTCCGCCTGAGGTGAGACAGGCAGCTATCCAAGCTATTGAAATTATAAGAAATCGCATCAATGCATCGCGCAACGAGAATTTCTTGAATAGCCGAAAGTTTCAGAGGGAGGGGAGTTATGAACCTTTGGCATTTTAAGGGAATAAACTTACTAGTGATTCGATTATCTGTCCTGGCTGTTTATCTGTTGTACGCCAGTTTCGCTCTGGCTGATATGCGCCTCGCCAATGACATACTGATGACCATTGAGTCTGGTGATTCGTTTTATCGGCTGTTCGGAGAGGAGTGGGAACGGGTGGCGGATATCAATCAGGAAATAATCCCGACCGATTATAGCGGATCCAAAATGCCTGATCAACTTTCGGAAGGCAGCCTGATAATTGTACCAGCCGGAGTATTATTGACGGACTACGCTATGCAGAAGAATGAGGTTAGAGCAGTTCTGCGTGGGATTGTCCTGAAGGATATTGAACATGCTGAAGACCTCGCCAAAGTTGATTGCAGCACGAGTGAAGTCGGCAAAAGGGGACTTGAACTACTCAGGCGGGCTCGCATGATTTTCAGTCAAAGCGATGGACCGCTCGATCTTGCTGAATGTCGGCGGATAGCTGCGGAGGCTGCCATTTGCCTTGCAATGGCACAGGAAATTGCCAAAGAAACGGCAGCGCGGCAGACGCTGACCGCAGAGATAACCGAACGCTCCAAAGCTATTTCAGCTTTACAAACAAGTTTGGCAGAACAGGAAATCCACGGCAGAAAACTTAGACTAATAACGATCATTGGAGTTTCCTGTGCAACTTTTGCCTGTACGGTCTTGTTGTTCGTCTGTTGGTTGATAAGTCGTCAGCAGGCGAAAGAAGCCGGCAGGGTCTGGATTCAAAGTCGAAAACAAAAAATGCAGAGTTTAGCACTGGCAATTACGAAGCAACACAACACTTAATCAACATCTACAGGAGGAAAATAACATGAAATTTCAAGAACTTGGCAATATAACCATCGCCGGAATCGAGGACAATGAGAACCTTTCACCTGCAATGAGGAAAATCTGCTGTGATGCCCCGACAATATTGCAGCAGTTTGAGGTTCTTTATGCCCAAGCGCAGCGTGGGCTCCAAAATTTTGATAAACGAAATAATCCTGCCTCAATTTCAATCAACGAGCAGGCGGAATTCGACAAATTACTGCATGATATAGAGGAGTTGCGATCAAAGTGCAATCAATCGATTCATGCGATTGGAGAAGGTCTCAAGCAAGAGATCACCGTTGCTAAAGCCCTGTCAGACGAGCTTCGCCAGCGCGGGAAGGTCGTACCACCAGAATCATTGAAGCATGGGCTTGATCTGGTGAATGAGGCAAGCGGGCTTTGTGAAGGAAGCCTTGCAGACAGGATAAAGGCACTTCAACTCGGGGCCAGAGCCCGGCGCTGTCTGGAAAAAACGCTCCATGATGTATTACGTTGCTGGCTCGCAAGCAACCATACTCGGCTTGCCGGTATTTCCTTAAAAATTTAGTTCTACAGCCTGACCTAGCAGTTTAACACATATTTAATTCCTGGCTGGCTTGGTTTGAGCAAATGTTGCAGTCAAACCAAGCCAGTGACCAGGGCGAGAGATGAATAGCAATAAGATTATTGGCAAAAATATTATAGCCACCTCATTAATACAGGAGAAAACCAATGGAAATTATATGCCAAAATCATCCTGAAAAAGATTTATCCCCTCTGATGGTGGACACAGGCATCAGTCCACTCGGGAATCGCCGATTTATCTGTGCTGTGTGTTCCCGTATTAAAGAAGTCGGTACCGGCAAGTTATTAAAAGGGCTTGGTAAAACATATATCGATAACGGCCGTCAGACCATTCCCTGTCATGTGAACGCATTTTCGCAACAACCACATGGATGTTACATTAATTTTCAGTTGCTGTTCCACAACAGCGGCGTTGAAGCGATTGAATTATAACCAATGGAGACATAAACAATGAAAAAACTATCCGAGATTATTCATAAAAAAGTCAATATAATTACCATGGCCTATGGGTTGACCATTCAAGCTGATGACATTGGTGTTGCCACAAGTAAAACATCTCTCCCGCTTACCAGGGCCGGGGTCGCGCTGATTCATTCACACACAGAAGAAGTGCTCATAATTTATGATTTTCCGGTTGAACAACAAGAACAAATTAATGATGAGTTCCTTTTCGTGTTGAGTAATGGCACGCCTTTGTCGGCTCGATTTACCTACTCGGTTGGAGATATATCCATAAGCAGCAGTAAATCAGATTTGTTGTCGCCTAGCAATCGCAATGGAGATTATAACCTGCTCCTCGGCAACAATGGGCAGCGCCTCTTAGTGCATAAAAGATTTCGGAAAAATGCCGTAGTCAAGCGCTACTCTGCTGAGAGTGGGTATGGATTCCTGCGTCGTAGCCATGATGTTTATTTCCGTAAGGACTGGTGGCAGGATAATTCGCCGCCCGTGCCCGGCATGGAGGTGACATTCATCCCTGTCATTGCCTCTAAGAAAGGTATTCAGGCCCATGCAATTCGTGAAATTGT
>MGTA01000096.1:3300-7294 GCA_001799225.1 Deltaproteobacteria bacterium RIFOXYD12_FULL_50_9 | reverse complement strand
ATCAAACAGAAGGTGAGCAATGAATTCTACCGATAACAGCTCCCGTTTTACACTGAGTGAAATTCCAGCCGGATCAGAGGAAATGGTTCCTGCCAGGGCCGAGGCCAGCAGCACTCCTGACCGTAACACCCTGGTCAAAAACCGGATGGCTTTAGAATTATGGAAACAAGGTTTTTCCACTGATGCCATTGCCCGCATCTTACACTTTCGGCAAGAGGAATAAAAAGGAGACCACCATGCAACTTCCCTGTATTGCTGCGTTTGCGATCGAGTCCGGGTTTGAGAGCTGCTGCGCCATTCGCGTGGCATCACTGCTTGCCGGACATCTTTTACTGGAAGCTTACTATGGCGCAGCTCCCGAAACCAATGACTCTCTCTCCTTTTCCAAGTTGAACCACCGCCATCTGCAAAACTCCCGCGAGAATCTGCTGACAGCGCTCGCACCAATGACTAATGCCGTGTTTGAGATCAGGGTACTGGTAATTCCCGATCTCCTGTACAAGGCCCAGGGGAATATCGACATTTATATCGTAATCCGTTGCCATGGCGCAGCAGCCGATATTGCGCGAGAAACAGCAGCGACAACGTTTTTTGATGTTTTTGCGGTTCTGGCAAGTTGTCTGCCGGAGGCTGATCTTAAACCGGTGAAAAACCTCGCAGAGCTTGAACAGTGCCTTAAGCCTTTTAAGGTTGAATATGCCTGTGCGGTTATGCACCGTCAGCGGGAAATATCGCTCACCTCGATTGTTGAGCAACCATCCGCCATCGGATTTCTGCGGTGCGAGAGCAAGGAGGAAGAACCCACCCTGGCCAATAGGGCGCTCCACATCCTCCCTTGGACTCCGTCGTATGACGACTGGGGCCGTTTGATCGAAATCATGACCGGGCAGTTGAATCCGACCATGCTGCTGATTCGCCTCCGACCCAGGGAGAACGTTACCGCCGAAAAAGCCAGGATTTCAGAGACCATCACGTTGTGCGAAACAGCCCTGGCCGGTATGGCGGCAAACAAGCTGACGCTTAAAAAACAGGTTTCGCTGTTGAACGACCAGTCAATCTTCCTCCTTGAGGCCCTCGAAACCCCTTGTTTCGATATCGCAGCGCTTATAATCTCCAGTAAGCCGGTGCCCGCCCCTCTTCAGCATGCCGTGGGAACGGCAATTTCCGGGAACCGCCCAAAAGGGGACGAGGATGCCTGGCTGCAAGGGGGCTTTTCTACCCGCAGCGTCGATGCCGATAATGTTCTGGCTGCCGAATATTTCCCGGAACTGATGCCATTCAACCTTGTCGAAGCCGCCTGCGCCTTTCGGTTGCCTTCTCCGCCCAACCGGGACATTCCGGGCCTGCCAATTCAGCGCTTCCGTACCTCTTTGGCCATGCTGCCGCCGGAATTAGATGAAAAACCCAGTTCAATCAAGCTGTTCATTAATGAATACCAGGGGATGACCCAACCGGTTTTTGTCAATCCGGATGACCGGATGCGCCACTGTTTTATCATGGGCCAAACCGGCACCGGCAAGTCTACTTTGATGAAAAGCTTGATACTGCAGGATATTCGAGCCGGCAGAGGGGTCGCCGTCATTGATCCGCATGGCGACATGATCGACAACATTCTCGGCCGGATTCCACGAGAGCGGGCCGACGATATAATCCTTTTCGATTTTCTCGATCGTGAACGGCCCCTGGGATTTAACATGATCCAGTGGCGCGACCTTGCCGAACGAGATCTGATCATCGACGAACTTTACCGGACCCTTGATCATGTCTATGACATGAAGGAAACAGGTGGGCCGATTTTTGAGCAGCATTTCCGTAATTTTTTGAAGCTGCTCATGGGCGACAAGCCTGATGAGCATTTTACTCCGACGCTGTTGGAATTTGTTCGCTGTTACAGCGACAAGGAGTTCAGGCACTGGCTCTTAAAGCGTACAAGCGATGAGCAGGTCAGGGAGTTTGTTGAAGAAGCGGAGGCCACCAGCGGTGATATATCCATGCGCAATATCTCGCCGTATATCACCTCCAAGTTCGGACGGTTCGTAAACGATACGACTCTGAAAAGAATCATCGGCCAATCCGAGTCATCGATAAATTTTGACGATATCATGGATCAGGGCAAGATTTTTTTGGTCAATATCGGCAAAGGGCGCTTTGGCAGTGCAGTTGCGGCGTTGCTATCAAACATGCTGGTGGCCAGGTTCAAATTCAGTGCCATGCAACGTGGTGAAGTTCGGAAGGAAGACCGCCGGGACTTTTTTTTATATGTTGATGAGGCGCACAATCTGCCCCAGGATAATCTCTCTGAACTCCTGGCAGAAGCTAGGAAATATCGCCTGGGTCTAGTTCTGGCGACCCAATACTGTTCGCAGTTGGGCTCAACTGCCGGGTTGAGAGGCGACGATCTGCTATCGGCGATATTTGGCAATGTCGGCACTCTGATCACTTTCAGAACCGGCAGTCAGGACGCCGAGCTATTGGCCAAAGGTTTCGAGCCTTACTTCAATCACCTTGATATCATGTCGCTCCCCAATTTTCAGGGCTATACCCGGGTAAACTTGAACAACCAGGGCATCATACCATTCAGCTTCAGAACCGAACCGGACACTATCCCCGGAGATGAGACCCTGGCAAGATCATACCGGACTCTATCACGTCTGAAATACGGGCAAGATGCTGTTATTGTCGATTCTAATATCCGCAGACGGATGAAAAGCTGGAAGACGCTTTCATGAGGTTAACCGGAATATCATTGTATTAGCTGAACTGGGGGGCGGATTCTGGTACCGTCACCGCCCGGGAAATAAAAATCTCAAAGTAGATGAGCAGATGGAAGAGGTAGTTCATACGTCTACTACTCTCAACGTGCGAGAGGCAATGCTGACGGATGGCAGATCGCGCACCGAACTCGCTGCTTGGATCAGCGTTTGCTGTTCGGCAGAGGAGAGGGTCTGCAGATCCCCGCCCTCAAAATAGACCATTGCCTTGAGACCTTCGCTCGGCTGAAAATCTTGGCCATACAGCGCCCGTGCCGACGCCAGACCTTTGGCAAGACTGACGTTTGCCGTAACCATAGCGGCGATGTCCTGATAATCCTTGGCTTCGATTCGCTGCAGAATGACTTTGACCTTGGTCGCCAGCAGATCGTCCAATGAGGCAACCTGCAAAATACCGTCTTCGGTCAATTCCGGTTCCCCGACGCGGCCAAAGGAGACGGTGCCGAAAAACGACACCTTAACATACTCGTTTTGGGCGCCGCCTCCGGAAACCAGCACAGTGAGGGTTTCAGGTTGTTCTTGCAGAACCGTGGCTCCGGTGAGGAACGGGAAGGCCGTTTTCAGGGAGTTTCTATCCAGGGATCTATCGGTGAACAAATCAAAATCAACCGATGTGCGGTGGCCTAATCGCAACGCAATGGCTGTGCCGCCATACAACACGAACCCAAGCGCCGGAGCTGGACGCAACTCCGGCCAGAGTCGTTGTTGGGCCGGGGGCAGGACTTCCATGTGCGCCTTGAACGACCGGATCATGCGGTGCGCCTCCGAGGCATCGTGGGAACCTGACCCGGACCGGCCAGCCCCAAGCGATAATGCCAGTAGAACCACGACCGCCCGCTGTACTGGCCGATCTCAGCGTGGGTAAGCACTTCCCGCAGATAGTCGTCACCAGCCTGGGCAGCGAGCATCTGGACATCATCGTAGTCGCCGATATCCATCACCTGCGCCACTACCCGCTCCGGCTGTCTGACTGCCTCGTCCGGGGCTTTCCACCAGAAGTACTTCGCAGCAAGCCTAATCAATATATCTCGATCAATTTGGCCCATGCTTTTTATTTCTCTTCGTCGACTGCATAGTCAAGCCATCGAAGCGAAGCATCAATGGTAGTGTAGCTAAATCCCCATGCAGCTCGCTCATTGTCCGGTGTCGCCTTCCATCAGACAGAGAGGGTTTCGAAAATGGGATGATATTTTTCAAGTCTTTGAATGCTGGCTTGTTTTATT
>MGTA01000096.1:780-3286 GCA_001799225.1 Deltaproteobacteria bacterium RIFOXYD12_FULL_50_9 | reverse complement strand
TTCATCGAAGCAGCTAAAACCTCTTTTTCATGTTTCATGGCTTCTTTGCCGGCCTCATATGCGGCGCTCAGGATTCTTTTCTGGTCGTCTACATAGTGTTTACCCTTCTCAATGATGTCTTTTCCGCGGTCCACCAAGGGAGCGGCTTTGCTCTTGAGGTGTTCGGGCAGATCGGAGATTTTTTCCTTGAGATCAGAACCGAACTCGGCGATCTTCTCTCTGGTCTCCCTGCCCGATCTCGGTGCAAATAACAAAGCAGCTGTTGCGCCAACCAATGCCCCGGCCAGAAATGAGATGACAATTCCTTTACTGTTACATTCGTTGTTGTTCATAATGATAACCTCCTGTTAGTGGTTTTGATCTGGTTTCTTGAGATAACGGAAAAAAGCTTGTACTCCGGCCGTGAAGCCGGTGATCTGTGAAAAGATTGGAGTAACAGAGTTTTTCAGCATACTGCTGGTGACCAGGAGGGTGTCGGCGGCAGCCTTGGCCGTATCGATCACTTTGTCGGTCCGGTCAACCTTGTCTCTGATTTTTTCAGTAAGGGTCTGGAGCTCTCTTGACGTATCAGCCAGGGATTGCAGCAGTGGTGAAAGATCCTGGTTCAGGGTGTCGAGCAGGGTTTCAACCTTGCGGGCCGTACGTTTTATCTGGATCAGGGCCGGAACCAGGGCCGCAACCAGGACGATAAGGCAGATCGATACTACGATAACGAAAATATTAAGCGCGCTCACCAGCGTGTCTCCCTTAGAAGTTGGTAGGTGTTAAGGTTGCCTGCTCTGGACAGTGAGTGTATCAGGAGATTGTAATTTCCTTGTCGTGCAATCTCCCTCCAATATAATTAGATAACAGCCGGAAATTTAAAACAACAGAAAAATGCGTCTGATTTTTTTTTGTTGTTTTAAAAAAGCAGTTATTTTCGGGCTTGGTCAGGAATCAAGCAAAGCGATCAGTTTCGCTCCAGGGATTTTTTAAGCATGGTGAGGAGATGCCCAGGAACTGTCATGGCAAGTTCATCCGGGGTTGCAGTCAGAAGATGCGGACTGCGGCCATGAAAGTCGCTGCCGCCGGTGATCAGCAGGCCAAAATTCTCGGCCAGTTTTGCGAGCCGGTGGGTTACCTTGGGGGTATGTCTTGGGTAGTAGACTTCAATACCTTTGAGGCCAAGCGGAACCAACTCCTTAAGCAGGGTTGGAATGGTACTTAAGGAAGAGTTGAGAGTGGCCGGATGGGCCAGAACCGCAATACCGCCGGCGGCATTGATCATGGCGATGGTCGTTTCGGCGCTGTAGCGGAAGGTTTCTACAAAGGCCTTGCCGCCGGTCCGTAGAAAACGGATAAAGGCAGCCTCTTCGCTCCGCACGACTCCCAGGCGAACCAACTCCCGGGCAAAATGAGGTCGACCGATTTGACCATTGGTGCTCTGTCTGAGATCGTCAAGCGATATCCGGATGCCAAGGCGTGCCAGTTTTTCGATGATTTTTTCGTTCCGTTCCCGGCGGGCCTCCTGGTAGCGGTTCAGTTTGGCGATTAGTTCGGCATTCCGGTGGTCCAGGCCGTAGCCGAGGATATGCAGAGAGGCCTTTTTGTGCAGGGCGCTGAGTTCGATACCGGGGATGACCTCGATAGTCTCTGAGCGACCGGCCGCAATGGCTTCGGGAATGCCGGCCATGGTGTCATGATCGGTCAGGGAGATGGCGGCAAGGCCTTGCCGCCTGGCCATGGCAACCAGAGAGGAGGGCGTAAGCGTGCCATCGGAAAAAGTGGAATGGATATGAAGGTCGATATTGTTCTGCATTGTTGGCCGTTTACCCTACACGTGAACTGTCGGTTCATGCAATCTAAATTATGCAAGCATATTCAATGGATTTTTATCGCTGCTTGCGATAGATTGAAAAAAATGGGTCTTGGATTTTGATGGGCCTCTTGCGGATAATAGTTTGGCTTACGGGAGGGATGTATGGCTCAGATTGATGCTTTTTTTAAATTGATGAACGAACAAGGCGCTTCGGATCTTCATATGATTGCCGGTCAGCAACCGATGCTGCGGATCCGGGGTGATATGGAGCGGGTCAAATATAAGGTTTTTACCAGCGATGAGTTGAAGGCGATGCTGTATGAGATTGTTACTGAGGATAAAATTAAGGTTTTTGAGGAGACCGGAGATGTGGATTTTGGTTATGAGATCCCGGGTCTTGCGCGCTATCGCGGTAATCTCTTCATGCAGAAATACGGCATTGGCGGGGTTTTTCGTGAGATTCCCAGCAATATCCTCACTGTCCAGCAACTGGGGTTGCCCAAGGTTTTGATCAACCTCGCCCAACTGCCGAAGGGTATGGTGCTGGTGACCGGGCCAACCGGTAGCGGTAAGTCGACAACCCTTGCCGCGATCGTCGATGAGGTAAACCGAACTCGTAAACATCACATCCTGACCATCGAAGACCCGATAGAGTTTGTCCATCATAGTCAGAGCTGTATTGTCAATCATCGCGAGATCGGGGCGCAT
>MGTA01000096.1:0-762 GCA_001799225.1 Deltaproteobacteria bacterium RIFOXYD12_FULL_50_9 | reverse complement strand
TGAGATGCGTGACCTGGAAACCATTGCTCTGGCGATGGAGGCAGCCATGACCGGCCATTTGCTCTTCGGCACCCTGCACACTTTGAATGCTTCAAAAACCGTCGACCGTATCATCGAGATATTTCCGGCCTCCCAGCAAGCCCAAGTCCGCTCAACTCTGGCTGATGCGCTCAAGGCCGTGGTTTCACAGACTCTGTTCAAGCGGATCGACGTTAAGGGCCGGTGCGCAGCCCTTGAAATCCTGCTCTGTACTCCGGCTGTCCGCAATCTGATTCGTGAAGGTAAGACCTACCAACTGACTTCAGCCATGCAGACTGGTAAAAAATATGGGATGCAGACTATGGATGATGCCATTATGGATCTGTTGGACAAGCGCTGGATCTCGGCCGAGGCAGCCTACACGCAAGGAGTCGAAAAAGAGAAGTTTGTAAAATTTCTCAAAAAACCGCCTTCTGATTTTTCTGATTTCTAGTCGGGGCAGGGCAGTTGTTAACTGCCTTGGGCACAAATTGTTCCAGGCCGGGATGAATTGCGCCCAGGGAACCCTTCAAGCCAACCGGTTTCATCAGAAATGCAGCTCCATCCCAACGATACAGCTCAGCGCCAGGATTGAGCTGAACTCCTTGTTGCTTCCGCAAACAACTCCATGTCGGATATTGATTCTTTGAGCAAATATTTGTAACTATTCAGCAAATAAAAGTGAGCTAATCTAAAAAAAGTCCTTGACATAGTTTTTGAGTGTTTTTTGAAAAAATGATTGTA
>MGTA01000095.1:7049-7787 GCA_001799225.1 Deltaproteobacteria bacterium RIFOXYD12_FULL_50_9 | reverse complement strand
TTGGGTTATCGTCTGGCTTTGAAGACCGCTTGACCGCGTACCGATGCAGTTTTTTCTATCCGATAAAGACGGGCTGAAGGATGCCGCAGTACCCTTAACAGGGCATAAATTCCAGACGCGAAGCGGCTGAAACCGGCAGCCGAAGACCCTCCGCTTATAATAACTCCAAAAATTCCTCCACTTACAAACGACAATACGACATGCTTACCGGTACAAAATCTGTTGGGTTTCGCGGGGCTCAACCCAACCTACGCTGACTTCTCAAGCCGGATCTCTCTACTGTACCGCTGTTTTCCCATCATCATGCGGTTTGAACTGACGTCTCTCATCTCTGCCGATTGAGCCGCCTTCAAAGTCGGAGGGATTTACTCTCCGGGGTCGCTCAACACGATGGTTTTCATCTCCAGCCGTGGGGTCTATCTGCAGGGCTCCTTCTTTTTTTCGATTTTCCAGCTTAATCGGTTTCCTCTCCGCTATCACGGCAGGGCCGCCTGCAGGGGCGGGCTCTCTCTTTACACGCTTAGCTTGCTGTTTGTCAGCCCTGCCAGTGGGGCCGCCCTGCGCTGCTTCCGGTTTTCCCTTCTCTTTTTGTTTGTTGAACAGCCGTTTTTCAGCTCTGTTGATGGGACCATCCTGCGATTCTTTTGCTTCTCCCTTTTCGTCTGACTTAATCTGTGGCTTCTCAGTTCTATTGATGGGACCGCCTGCTGGGGTAGAGGGTTTCAGGCTCTCTCCCGG
>MGTA01000095.1:0-7038 GCA_001799225.1 Deltaproteobacteria bacterium RIFOXYD12_FULL_50_9 | reverse complement strand
GGCGGTCGTTTGGCTGCCGGGACAGACCTGGCTGATGCAAAACTACTTGCCTTCGTAGGTTTAATTGCCGGAGTGCCTATACTGATATTGCTGATAACAAATATTTTTTGTCTGATCTCGTCGTGGTTTACTTTTACAATCCTGGGTGAAGCAGTTGCAAAGGTTTTTTGATTGACGACCGTCACTCCATTGATAACGTTAACATTCTTATATACATTGGTAATGTTGACCTGATTAAAATTTACAGTAGTAATATTTACACTGTGCTGACCGTAATTGCCGCGACCGTAATATATTTCCCTGGGCGCCAAAGGAACCCAGGCGACATAGTTCCCGGTTCTGACCCAGCCGACATAACCAGGGCCCCAGTGGACCTCTCCCACAACAGGCGGCACCCAGAACCAGCCTATTCTAGCGCCAAAGCTCCATCTGCCATAATGGTAAGGCGCCCATCCCCAGGGCTCTGAACCTACCCAGACGTAATCATTGCCCCGCCAGATCCATCTGCCATGCCTGTAAGGAGCCCATTGTGCTCCGACAACAATGATCGGTGTCCAGACATAACCGTATTCCAGGTCTTCAACCCACCTGCCGCTGTTATCAAGGTCATAAGAATACGCCCTGAGTTCAATCGGGAGGTAACCGGAACTTACGCCACCACCGGCAAGAATCCTGTCGTTCCTAGCCTTGTTCCATATTTCCCAGTCATCGGATGAGCCAATCGGGCCGAGCTCGCCATCAGTGTTCTCGCCAAGAGAGACCATTTGTCCTGCCATTACTTTTGTCTCTCCGGCCATATTCTCGGTTTCAACATATCCTTTATAGACCGCTACATCAGTGTACTTCTCAGACATATCAAGTCTGAAGATCGCCCTGTCAAAAGCCCGGGTTGACGCCTCCGGCGTATCGACCTGTATGACACTACCCTCAGCCGCACCGTAATATATATACGCACCACCCTGTGATAGATAAAACTGGGATGATTCCTTATCCATCGAAAGTATCTGAAGCGCCGAGTTCTCGTTGAGCCTTATATATGTCCCGCTGTTCAGTTGCAGTTCGACCCTACCACCTTCAGGCGCCCAAACTTGATCACCTTCACCGACAGGTTCGTTTATGGCGGCGATCCCCCAATCTTCGGCTGCCGGCGTCTTGATCTGGACATCGCCTTCGATCAGGTTTATCCGCATATAGCCAAGATTGGCAGCGATGGCATAAACCGGCCATCCAAGCAGCACAAACATCAGGATCCCGGTCTTTAAGATCTTCATACCATTTTCCTTAGGGCTTGTTTAAATATTTGCCGAAAATTACATAGATTCTCCGGCTGGAACCGACATATTTTTTCCCGGATCAGCGCTTACGTTTATCATCTCTCAACTCCTGGCGATCCTCCTTTAACTCTCGTCTATCCTCCCTAAACTCTTTTATATCCTCCCTTTTCTCTTTTTGGCTGACATTTGGATTGTTGCGATTCTCCCTTATTTCTCGTCGATCATCTTTTAACTCTTGTTTATCCGACCTTATCTCTTTGCGATCCGACCTTATCTCTTGGTGTTTTGCCTCATGGCGATACCCTTGCTTCTTCCACTGGCCGTATGGAATGGGCCTTTCTCGCACGTAAACGTCACGATAATTCCTTGGAACACGATGAACCGCTCTAGGTACGTAGCGTTTATCTATTACCTGCCACTGGCCGTTATAATCCCTGGTGCGGTACCACCGACCCCCTCGTGGAGACCACCAATACCCGTTGTGGAAAAATACGTCAAATTCCAGTCTGGGAACAAAATAGACCTGGGAACCTGGAACCATGACCACTTCCGGTGGCTCGGAGACTATGATCGGCGGCAGACCGAGATTGATGTCGACACTCACTTCGGCCGCAGCTTCTTTTGTTGCTCCGCAGACAAACAGCATTCCGCAAAGGGCAACAACACCTAATCCTCTATAGATATTTTTACTCATTTTTTCCTCTCTTCGGCTCTGGTCATATTATTAAAAATAGTGAACCGACCTGCGCCTTGCCGGGATTGCGCGCCCTACAGGACCTTTCGCCCCTGAATTACGCGGACCAGCACTGTTATTATTGCAATTACGAGCAGAATATGGATCAGTCCGCCCATGGTATTTGAAGTAACTATACCTAATAGCCACAGGACTATCAGGACCATGCAGATTGTCCACAGCATAACGTCCTCCTACATTTTCATTATTTTAAACTTTTTCTGGAATTATTGATCCGATGGTCCAAACATCTGAATGGTAGGGGCGGAGTGGGGGGCCCCCTCCCCTACCATTCATAGCTTGGATGTTCAGACACCGGATTAATAAATTGATTATAAGCAGTGCAGTTCGTTCCCTATTTTTTCCCTGTATATAATTCAGCCTTTATGCCGTCAAGAGCGACTATAACCGGCTGCAGGGATGTCTTTAGGACTTCGAGATCCTGGACGGTTTTTTTGGCGACAGGAGTTATGGATTCAACCCCTTGAGGAGTCAAGTCATTAGAGAGGTACTTCTCGATCTCCTTCAGGTCAGTCAGGTAAGCCAGGTATGCACCTTTAATTCCTACGCCTGCTGCAGGTACCTGAGCATAAATTTCTGCTAATTTATTGCGGCGTTCGTCGCTGAGCATGCGAATTTCAGGATTTGTATATGAGTCTCCCTGTTTTTCCCACTCGGCAAAATACTCTTTGCTCTGTGTCTTCATTTCTTCCAGGCGTTTGAGCACCCTGTTTCCCTCTTTATCAAGTTTTTCGAGTTGGTCTGAATAGTTATTGAATGATTTTTTCACATTAGATTGTCCAGGTATAACCAAGGCATCAAGCGATGCGCCAGTGGCATCAACCTGGACAATAAATTTCCTGATCTCTTTGTCCACTTCATGTATTGAGTTGGAGGTTTTGACGGATCGTTCCATGCCGGTCGATGCACAACCGCCCTGGAAGGCGACTGTGCCGAACAGCAGCATTGTGCAAAGGGCTATTGAGTGGCTTCTTATTTTCATGATGTTCACCTTATTAATATGTGTAAATTGTTTAGGGTTATATCTGCTGGTAAGGAGGCAAGGGGCCGGATCGCTCTAAAAAGTCACTCCGACCCTTGCCTTTGTTTAACTACTTTACGATGACCTCAAACAACACTCTCTGATTGGCCTTAGCTGCCTCTGAGTATATATCAGAAGGGACAGCTTCATACTCTGCGGGATTCGTCTCGCCATAGCCGATTGAGATGAGCCTGCTCTTATCAATCTTGCCTTCTTTGATGAGGAAATTCCTGACCGCATCGGCTCGTTGTTCGCTGAGTTTCTGGTTATACTCCGGAGTACCGGAAGCCGAGGTATACCCGGCAATCCGCAGATTCATTTTAGGGTCGTCTCTCAAAATCAATGCATTAGCGTGCAGAATCGTCTTGCCGTTTTCGGCGATCTCCGAACTGTTGAAGATGAAATGATTATCCTGTAAGGTGACCAGACATACCGGTACTACCTTAGGCGTCGCAAGTGCTTTAAAGTTCCACACATAGTCACTTACCATGGCATTGCCTGCCGTGTCCCTGGTTCCGGTGGTCACAGTGGCGCTATATGGTTTGCCTTTTTCAAAATCGCTCGACGGGGTAAAGGTTGCCGTTGAGGGCGTAGTTGTTACCGTGCCGGCAACTGGTGTTGCTCCCTGCTTAACAATAAATGTTTCTGTAGTGAGCGTTGCCGGGTCCATTATCTCATTAAAGGCAACGTTGACTTTCTCGTCGACCGGCGCAGCCGTGGCGTTATTAACAGGAGCCACAAAGAGCACTACCGGCGGGGTGGTATCTGCTGCCATCTTTGCCGGTGCAGCAATTGGAACAGGTGTGGTGAATCTCCACTCATAGTTGTTCGGCAGGGCATTGCCGGCCCGGTCCTTAGCTCCGGGGGTAACCATGGCGGTATAACGGGTCCCGGGCGCCAGTTTGTTGGTTGGTGTAAAGATCGCAGCATTGGCGGTTTTGCCATCGCTCTCGACTTTACCTTTTACAGGAGTCAGATCAGGACCTATCAGCTTAAAGGTTGAAGTGCTTAGCGTTGCCGGGTCCATCTCCTCATTGAAGGCTACGTTGACTTTCTGGTAGACCGGCACTTCTATCGCTCCATTAGAAGGAGAGATACAGGTCACTGCCGGTGGAGTGGTGTCTTTTACGGCGACCACAACTGCGGCTGCGGCGGTCTCGACCTCTACAGCCTTCCTCTCCCCGCCGAACTGGAAGGTCACACCGACCGAGTATTCCAGGTTGTTGTTACCGGAGTAATCGCCGTTGCTGACCCCGTCGGGCAGTATCACATGCCGGACGTCTGCCCGCAGGGCAACGTCGGGAGCGACGAAGTACTTGAGTCCGACGCCATAATTGAACAGATAGGCCGTGTGATTCTTGATAAAGAGCGTGTCGGGTGTTTTGAATTTGGTACAGCCGATCCCGGCTGCAATAAATGGAACGAGTTTGCTGTTCGGCATAAAATGAAACAAGGCATCGACTCCGTAGCGATATACATCAGTTTCCCGCGATCCGAATTCTTGCTTAGTCTGGGTAAGGCTGTGGCTTCCCATAACCTCCACTCCCAGATTCTCGGTAAAATTGTAGCCGCCACGCAGACCGAATGCCGGCCGGTTCTCCATCTGCTGATCATCATCCAACAAATAGCCGCCGACAAAAGGGGACACACTGAACGCCCCTTGCCGGTTCTCGGCTAAACTTGGAGTCGCGCAGGTAATAAGCAATAAACCTGGTAATATACTCTTTAATATCTTTTTCATTTTTGGTGCCTCCTTGACATTTTACATTGAATTGAATGCCTGTTTGTGGTCAACCCGACTTTGGCATTCATGACCGCTGTGAGTTTAGATGCGGGTGATTTCTATTTATGTTTTTCTGAATCAGAGGGTACTCCCGAAGTTCAATACTGCGGGAGCACCCGACCTGTCCTGCATTTACACTTAGTACCTCATGCCTCACTGAGGTACGGTAATAATACCATTTACGGTAATCGCACCAGCGCCAAGCGCTCCAGCCAGCATTCTGCCCTGGACATTGGTGTTCAGGTTCACTGTAATCGTATTACCTGCCACGATGGTTCCCTGGAAGAAGGTGCTAGCCCCATTCCCGATAGTCGCAGTAGCGGTCAACACCCAGAAAACATTTTGGGGCTGTGCGCCACCTTGCAGGATAACACTACCCGTTGTTGTGGTAATGTCATGGGCCTGGAAGATAAAGACTGCATCCGCATTACCTTGTGCATCAAGTACAACAGGACCACTGAGCCCTAACGTATCGGTAACTGCAGGCACACCAGGCACACCAACTACGCCACCAACTGCATAGATGCCGGGTGTAATTATCAATCCGCTCAGGTCTTTTACGCCTGTAGGATAAACTGAAGTCGGCGCACGTCCCGAAAGGTCGAGATACGCGTCATTCAAGTCGGTTTGAAGCTGTGCCAGCTGAACTAAAGATAAAACACCATTATCTGTTGTGTTTATTAAACCAGGGGACATACCGTCACTATTGGTCACATTAGTTGAAGTCAAGGCCGGTAGAGCTCCACCATCAAAGAATCCAACTACAGATGTTGAAGTAGAAGAAGGTAAAGTCAACGCAACATCTCCAAAGATGTGAGTTAATGGGCCACTGGAGTTGGTAATCGCGTTTGTCGCTATAATCCCGTAAGTGCTGGCTGTTTTAAGATCAGGAGCTGGACCGGCGATTCCGGGGTTGGGTGCGGTTACGGTCAGTGTGGCTGTATCGGTTGGGCCGGCGACACCGTAAGTAGCGGTGATGGCCGATTGGCCGATGACGTTACCGGTAGCCAGGCCGGCGCCGATGCCGTCCGGTGAAAGAGTGGCAACGGCAGCGCCACCGATTGGGATATTGACTGCACTCCATACGGTAACCGGGTCTTCTGTCCGGTCAAAGGTTGTCCCATCGCTGAATGTCTCAATCGCCTTAAATTGTTGAGAGCCACCGGAAATTGTTATGGTGGCCGTGGCAGGTGTTACTTTTAAACCCATTGAGGTTGCGGCGGTCACGGTCAAATCGGCTGTCGCAGACGGAACGACACCGTAAGTGGCTGTGATGACGACCGGTACACCTACAGGGGTGGCATTAACGCCGGTAGCGACGCCGGCACCAACGCCGTTTGGCGATAGTGTGGCGTTAACGCTATCTGAAGTCCAGGTTGTGGCGAGATCTTCTGTCCGGTCGACGGTAGTCCCGTCGCTGAATATCTCAAGCGCCATAAATTGTTGAGTACCGGAAACCGATATTTTGGCTAATGTTGGCGTAACCTTTAAGCCCTTCGAGGTTGCGGCGGTAACGGTTAATGTGGCTGTTGCGGCCGGAATGACACCGTAAGTGGCCGTGATAGTGACGACGCCGGCGGTAACACCGGTAGCGACGCCGCCACCAACGCCGTTTGGCGACAGTGTGGCATTGCCGTTGCTGGCACTCCAAATGGTGGTAGCATCTTCTGTCCGGTCGATGGTTGTCCCATCGCTGAATGTCTCAATCGCCGTATATTGTTGAATACCGGTTACCGGTATTGAGGCCAATGCCGGCAGCACCTTTAAACCGTTCGATGTTGCGTTGGTTACGGTCAATGTGGCTGTCGCGGCCGGAATGACACCATAAGTGGCCGTGATGGTGACGGCACCGGCTGAAACTCCGGTTGCGACGCCGGCACCGACGCCGGTTGGCGAAAGTGTGGCATTGCCATTGCTGGCACTCCAGGTGGTGGCGACGTTTGTTGTCCTGTCGATGGTTGTCCCATCACTGAATGTCTCGATAGCCGTATATTGCTGGATACCGGTAACCGGTGTTGAGGCTATTGCCGGTGTCAACTTTAAGCCTTTCGATGTTGCGTTGGTCACTGTTAATGTCGCCGTTGCTGCCGGAATGACACCATAAGTGGCCGTGATGGTGACAGCACCGGCTGAAACTCCGGTTGCGACGCCGGCACCGACGCCGTTTGGCGACAGTGTGGCGTTGCCGTTACTGGCACTCCAGGTG
>MGTA01000094.1:13446-15052 GCA_001799225.1 Deltaproteobacteria bacterium RIFOXYD12_FULL_50_9 | reverse complement strand
TTACGGGTGGCATCGTATTCAAGTGGAGCGTCGAGCATGTCCCGCATGAAATCGATGGCCCGGCGGGCCGTTCTGACCGAGATCTCGAATTGCCCGGCCAGGCTGGTAGCATTGGGATAGCGCTCGCGCCTGACCTGACGGTCAAACCAGACAAACCGCTCGTACGACAGAAAATCCCCCAAATTCGCCCCCTGCATTTCATACTGCTTGCTCTGGGACAACTCGCAACGCCGCCGCAAACCTCACTTATGATATAAGCAAAATACCTGACAATGGATACACAGAATACAAGGCCTTGTCAACAACAAATTACCGTAGTAGGGGCAATTCACGAATTGCCCTTTCATGAAATTGCCTTGCACGGGTGGTGGCCTTTTCGGCAGGGGTATCTGCCCGATCAATGCGGCGGTGACACCGGCAAGATCTTTGGGCAATTCGTCTTTGGGCAATTCGTGAATTGCCCCTACGGCATCGCCGTCATATTGGCCGGGTTTTCTTTGTTCATCGGTATTGGATGTTTTAAAATATGGCCAGATCTTTGGGCAATTCGTGAATTGCCCCTACGTATGTCTATCGCCCCTGCCTTTTTTCTCATTTTTCAAATTTGAAAGGTCCCGGCGCTCCCGCTCCTTAAGTACTATTCTGACCGGCACCCGGTCCAGTTTGAGAGCAGCCCGGAACTGATTGACCAAAAAACGCTGATAGGAAAAATGAACCCCCTGAGGATAATTGACAAAAACAATGAAGGTCGGCGGTTTAGCCTTTACCTGGGTCACATAATAAAATTTCAGCTTATGGCCTTGGTAAAAGGCTGGATCATGCGCTTCGACCGCATCACGGAGGATGTTGTTTAAACGATTGGTAGTAAAACTCTTATTAAACTGCTCAAAGACGATTCTAATCTCTTCGAAAATGCGATTAACCCCATAGCCGGTCAGGGCAGAGATCGGAAATACCGGTGCAAAACCGACAAAACCGGTAGCGCGTTCAATCTCTTCCATTATCCGGCGCTGCCGTTTGGTATCGCTGCGAACCAGGTCCCATTTATTGATCAGAATCAGACAAGCCCGGCCCTGCTCCAGAGCATACCCGATGACCTTGGTATCCTGTTCGGTAATCCCTTCGTCCGCATCGAACAGGATCAAAACAATATCGCATCGTTCTATGGAAGAAAGCGCCCGCAGCACACTATACTTCTCGATCTTCTCCTGGACCTTTCCTCTTCGTCTGATACCGGCCGTATCAATCAACAGATAGTGTTGTTCACCCCTTTTAAGCAGGCTGTCCACCGAATCCCTGGTGGTGCCGGGCACTTCGGAAACGACCATTCGTTCCTCACCCAGAAGGCGGTTGACCAGGGAGGATTTGCCGACATTCGGCCGACCGATACAGGCAATCCGGATGGTATTTTCAGGCAAGGGCAGGAATTCTGTAGACCCTGTAAGGTGTTCGACCAGATGATCAATGAAGGTTGAAATGCCATAGCCGGTTGTCGCTGAGATTGACAAAAGCGGATCAACTCCGAGCTCATAAAACGGGGCCAGAGACTTCTCTTCCTGTACCGGACTATCGATCTTGTTGATCAGAAAAAAAACAGGTTTGTCCG
>MGTA01000094.1:13150-13421 GCA_001799225.1 Deltaproteobacteria bacterium RIFOXYD12_FULL_50_9 | reverse complement strand
CGACAATCGCTTTTGTCGACTTGGTCAGGCGGTTAAACAGGGTGGATTTCCCCACGTTCGGCCGGCCAACCAGGGCAAGTACCGGACAATGGGTTATCGGTGCAAGATCGGTCATTAATCTATTCCTTTATGAGCAGCAAGCCGGTCCAGGCTCGCGGCAACCAAAATGATAAGTCGGGGAAAATCCCCGGCTTGAGACTTTTCAAGATGGGAAAACAAGGCGTGCGCCGCCGGCCTGATGAAGGCGGCAAAGATCTTTTTGCCCTTTTTC
>MGTA01000094.1:9368-13098 GCA_001799225.1 Deltaproteobacteria bacterium RIFOXYD12_FULL_50_9 | reverse complement strand
GATAGTAATAGCCCTCCCGGAACTGGGCGACGTCAACTGCTATATACTGTTGCAGAAGCTCGATATAACGGTCAAGCAAATTTTCCTTCAGGCCGTCCGGCAAACCGGCATAGGGATCGTTCAGCAGAGAAGCGAGATCATACCCCAGAGGGCCCAGACGGGCGCCCTGAAAATCAACGATCCTGATTCGGTTGCCATGGATCATCAGATTCTGCGACTGATAATCCCGATGCAGCAGATAATCGGCGGGCTCCCGACTGACCCGGACCGCCAGCTCTTCAAACTCCCGCAGCAACTCGTCCGAGGGTTCCGGAAACCCCAACATATCTCGACAGAACTCCCGGGCAAAGTATAGGGATTCCCGCTCCAGCATGAGCTGCTGATCGTAGCGCGGGGTGTCCCAGCACATCTCCTCTCTAAATCCGGGTCTACCGGTTATCTGAAACTGGACAAGCGCCTGCAGCGCCTCGTCGTAACGGTTGACAACCTCAGAACTGGCAGGAGATTGCCGACTGAGGAGGTCGTAAAGCCGGCAATCTCCGAGATCTTCAAAAACCAGCAGCCCTGAAGCCGGCTCAAATCCGAATATCCTGGGCACGGCCACGCCACGATCATAGAGATGACCGCCAATCAGACAGGAGGAGCGCGCCTCGGCTATGTTCCGCGCCTCTCGGCCTTGCGGCAGCACGGCAATCAAGCTCTCACGTCCATCGACCAGAAGGCCGGCCTGATTAAGCCGGGTTACACGAAAGAATCGCCGATCAGAACCGCAGCCGGGTAACGACGCGGCCAGCCAGCCGCTGCTGCCTGCACCGCCTCCGCTGAGCAACTGACTGATCTGTTCAAGCTCCAGCAAGGTCAATTGATCTTCCATATCAGCACACTATTGCATCCTTAATTATCCGACCAGCTTCGACCTGCGCGCCATCCCAAACCACCACACGTTCCAGGCGAGCCCCTACCCCTATCCGCGCACGTGAACCTATCGAGACCCAGTCGAGAAACTCCACATCCCTGCCCACCTGCACATTGCTGCCGTAAAAAAACGGGGACAAATCTTGACAAAAATCATCGCCCAGCTGCCGCGCGGTCGGCTTCTTCAGCAACCTGGCATGCAGATCAAGGTAATCGGCCGGAGTGCCCATATCCGTCCAAAAATGATTTTCCATCACCAGAGCCTGGATAGCACCTCCGCGTCTGATCCAGTCAGTATAACAGTCGATGATACTGGCATAGACCCCGGCCGGCATGGTGGCCAACAAAGCCGGTTCAGCTACATGGATGCCGGTAAAAGCCAGCCGGCGATCAGCATCAGGGTTTTGGGCGGCCTCCGGGGTAAACCCGACGACCATGCGGTCCCTGTTTATTGTGACGTTATTAAATCGCGGACAGTCATGCAACACCAGGGTAGCCTGTACCCCTGCCTGGGCATGAGCCTGATAGACCGCCCGCAAATCAAGATCGTGAAAGATATCACCGTTGACAATCAGCACCGGTTCCTCTCCAAAGAGGGGTAGTGCCTGCCGCAGACCGCCACCGGTACCGAGAATGGTATCCTCAAGCTGGATATGGATACCGGATTGTTCCCGTAGACAATCGACGATCTGCTCCCGGAGATAGTGGGCATTGACAACTAAATCTTCAACTCCTGCCTGGCGGAGCTGGCTGATTGCATGCAGCAGGAGAGGCCGGTCGAGGATCGGGAAAAGGGGCTTGGGTCGCAGAAGAGAGTATGGTCGCAGCCGGGTACCCAAACCGGCCGCCAGAATCATTGCCTTCATCGTTACTCGCATTTATTAGCAGCTATAGATTGCTAAGACCCAAACGGGCACCCGCAATGGGTGCCCCTACAACCGCTACACGAAAATCAGCCTGGTTTTGTAAGGATACCCCTCGCGGGTATCCTTATTTTGATTCAGAACAACAGCTGGCCGACAGTGTTTTCTTCGATGCCGATCACAATAACCCCGGCTCTGTCTGCCTCCCGAACCACCGCTTCAGCATCAAAAAGCAAGGATTGCCCCGCCTCAACGGCCAAGAGTGCTGCTCCTACTTCACGCATACTATCGATGGTGGTAAGCCCGATGGCCGGCAGGTCGAAACGAAAATCCTGGGTTGGTTTCTTGACCTTGACTACAATCGCCTTCTCTTTGCCGAGCAGACCGCCTCGTTTGATGGTGGCATCAGTACCCTCGATAGCCTCAACAGCCAGAACGGTACGATCGCGAACCACGACACACTGGCCGATGTCAAGCTGGCCTACCGCCCTGGCGATCCGCCAACCGAATCTGACATCTTCCAGCTGGGCGGCGTTGGGCTGCAAGCGGGTGAGCACTCCCTTCGGAAAAAGGAGATGCTTTAGATAGATGGTCGACTCAAGTACCCGGATACCATCCATTTCAAGAGCGTCTGCTACCGCCCGCAGAATAGAGTCATCCTGTTTGGTGTCAATCTTGTTCCACAGACTTAAGCCCTTAAAATCCGGCCAGGCATCAAAAAATATCCTGGTCTTGGTAATAGTGCCGAGCAGGACGGTCTCGCTCACCCCTTCATCCTGAAAAAAACTGATTATCTTACCCAGTTGACCAAGCTTGACCCAGCATATCCGATCTGCAACCGTCTCAATCTCAGGCAGCGACTCACCCTTATGTGCTACAATCACCACCTGCAGCCCCTGCTGCTTGGCAGCCTGGGCGAATAACAGGGGAAACTGCCCGCCGCCGGCGATGATCCCGATCTTATACCGCAAGGGCATAAGTTTCGTTTGAGCAGGCAAGCTGCTCAACTCAGCTTTACTCTTCATCTCCAACGGTTCTCACCACGCTCCGTTTGGATGTTCGAAAAAAGTCGACCAAGATGCGCACAGGCTCACTGTCAGGCATTTCCTGCTCCGCTAATTCCAAGGCTTGGGCCAGGAGGAGTTCCGGGGTGCGAAAGATAATCTGATAAGCTCTTTCAAGCTTAAGGAGGGTGTCGGCGTCAAAGCCGCAGCGTTTAAGGCCAATTTTATTAAGGCCTGAAATCCTCATCTGACTGCGCATGCCCGATGCGATGACATAAGGAGGAATATCTCTGCCAATGCCGGACATACCACCCACATAAGCATAGGCACCAATGCGCACGAACTGATGAACGCCGGCCAGACCGCCCAGAGTAACCCGGTCGCCAACTGCCACATGACCGCCTAAGGTGGCGGCATTAGCCATAATCACCTGGTTGCCGATCTCACAGTCATGGGCAATATGCACATAGGCCATGAGCAAATTGTTACTACCTAAAGTTGTCTTGCCGCGGCCTGTGGGTGTACCCCGATGCAGAGAGGCATATTCGCGAATCTGGTTGTCATTACCGATGATCAGTTCAGTCTTCTCGTTTTTGTATTTAAGATCCTGAGGAGGAGCGCCGACCGTAACAAAGGGGCCGATTTTATTACGCTCCCCGATAGTGGTCACGCCGGTGATCAAGGTGTGTGAACCTATCTCAGTGCCCGCGCCGATTTTTACATCTTTTTCAATGACAGCATAGGGGCCAACCGAAACGGTGCTATCAAGTTCCGCCCCTGCATCAACAAGAGCTGTTGGATGGATCGTCATAAGTTTTTCCTAATTAGATAGCTGCTCAATAAAAATCATTACGAAAAAGTGGCCATAAGTTGAGCTTCAGCAACCAGCTTTTGTTCAACAAAAGCCTTGGCGTCAAGCACGAAAAGCTTGAGTTTCCTCTTGGCTAT
>MGTA01000094.1:7148-9330 GCA_001799225.1 Deltaproteobacteria bacterium RIFOXYD12_FULL_50_9 | reverse complement strand
GCTTTTCGCCTATACTCTCCTCCTCGGTCAAGTAAGCGAGAATAGCCCCAACCTGCGCCATGCCTTCCAGAATCAGAACACCCGGCATTACCGGTTCGGAGGGGAAATGGCCCTGAAAAAAGTTCTCGTTGATCGTAACGTTTTTCAAGCCGACAATCCGCTTGCCGAGTTCCACCTCGACTATCCTGTCCACCAGGATAAAGGGATAACGGTGCGGCAATACTTTAAGGATCTCGGTAATTTCATATCGTTGCTGGCAAGCCTGCATTCCCCATCCTCCTGACTATCTTAATCCTCACAACCAAAGCCTTCGCCCACTTCATGTTCAGCAAGACGGCGGCTCAGCTCTTCGATCTTCTTCTGCATCTCCTTAATTTCCTTGGCCAACTCCGGCAATCTGGTATACAAAGCACTGGAACGCAGCCACTGTCTATGCGGAATGGCCGGTGTTCCGGACATAACCTGACCCTTTTCAACATCACCGATAACCCCGGATTGACCGGCAACCATTACCCGATCACCCAAACAGACATGATCCTTAACCGCTACCTGACCACCGAGGAAAACACCTCGTCCCAATATTGAACTGCCGGCAACGCCACTTTGACCGGCCAGCAAAGAACCTTCTCCGATCTCGACATTATGACCGATCTGAATAAGGTTGTCGAGCTTGCACCCGCGCCTGATCCAGGTTTTTCCAAAAGTTGCTCGATCAATGCAGGTATTGGCGCCGATCTCGACATCATCGTCGATCTGGACGATGCCGACCTGCGGCCTTTTGACATGCACGCCTTTTGGATCAGTAGCATAGCCGAAGCCATCAGCGCCGATCACGGCGCCATTATGGATAGTCACCCGAGCTCCGATCCGACACCGTGCCCGCACCGAGACATTGGCATACAACACCGAGTCATCACCAATCTCGACATCATCATCCAATACCACGCCGGGATAAAGCGCTACCCTGCTCCCCAGCACCACCCGTTCACCAAGAACCACCAGCGGACCAATCGAAACCTCGGCTGGGATCCGGCAATCCCTGCCAATAGAGGCGCGCGGATCAATCCCGGCAGCAACGAACGGCCGGGCAAGAAAATAATTATGAATTACTGCAGCAGCCCAAACCGGGTCTTGCACCCGAATAACCGGCAGGGCAATCTCTTTTGTATCCTTAGGGACAATGGCGGCAGCGGCCTTACTTAAAACCAACCGGTCAAGCATACCGGCCTTAGCGACAAAGGTAATGGTTGACTGTGTGGCGTTAACCGGGTCAGCAAGGCCATCAACGATTAGATCATCAGGGCCTGAACACTCCCCCTGTACCATAAGGCTAAGAGCAGCCAAACTCGTTCTTTTAGCTTGCATAGGATCTCTCGCGTCATCCAGGTCTTTTATAAATCTTTCCACAAAAAAACGGACGGGCCGTTTCCTTGAAAAAATGGAAACCAGACCCGTCAGAGATCGCGGTTAATTATAATAACTATCTAGAATCAAGGCACAGACCAATCCAAAACTCATCGGTCCATAATCATCTAAATTTGTTGTCCGTTGATCCTATCACGCAAAATTCCAGAGGGCTTGAAAGTCACCACCCGCCGAGCAGAAAGGATCAACTCCTTTCCGGTCTGAGGATTCCTGCCCCGCCTGGCGTTCTTGTTCTTAACATTAAACTTACCAAAACCGCTGAGCAACAGGTCCTCGCCGTTTTCAAGGCAATCCTTGGCGATTCGCAGAAAGACTTCTACTGCCTCGGTAGCCTGCGCTTTGGTAAGATTATGATTCTGATAGACCTTCTGAACCAAGTCGGCTTTCGTCAACGTCATGCCTCAATCCTCCTTATTTTTATTACTACTGGCATAACAAATCAAAATCACTAGGATTTGTCAAGAAATATATTCCAAAGCAGCCTTTCCGGCAAAACGAGCAGCAGCGCCAAGTTCCTCCTCGATGCGGAGCAGTTGGTTATACTTGGCGACCCGATCGGTGCGCGAAGGCGCACCAGTCTTGATCTGTCCTGTATTCAGAGCAACGCTTAAGTCAGCAATGGTGGTATCTTCCGTCTCACCTGAACGGTGGGAAATGACCGCGCTATACTTGGCGCGATGCGCCATTTCTACAGCATCAATGGTTTCAGTTACCGTGCCGATCTGATTTAATTTAATCAAAATGGAGTTGGCGACCT
>MGTA01000094.1:0-7127 GCA_001799225.1 Deltaproteobacteria bacterium RIFOXYD12_FULL_50_9 | reverse complement strand
GCGGATATTTTTTGACCCACTCCTCATAAAAACCAATCAAATCCGCTGCCGATTTCTCAGAAACCTTCTCGGCAGCAAGCACATAACACTTCTTTTCAGCATTATAAAGCTCGCTGGCCGCTACATCAAGAGCGATAAAGAGATCTTTTCCCGGCTTGAAACCAGCCTTGACAATAGCCTCCAGCAGCGACTCCATTGCTTCTTCGTTGGAACGGAGATTCGGAGCAAAACCACCTTCATCTCCGACCGAGGTAAGATGCCCGGCCTTCTTTAACACACCTTTCAGACAATGAAACGTCTCAACCCCCATGCGTAAGGCTTCGGCAAAGGAGGGAGCGCCGGCCGGCATAATCATGAACTCCTGGATATCGACATTATTATCAGCGTGGGCACCGCCGTTTAAGACATTCATCATAGGCACCGGCAGAACCTTGGCATTAACCCCGCCCAGATAGGAGTAGAGTGGCAGACCGAGATCATGAGCCGAGGCGCGGGCCACAGCCATAGACACACCCAGGAGAGCGTTAGCCCCCAGTTTTCGCTTGTTATCCGTGCCATCCAGCAGCAGCATGGTCTGATCAATAATCACCTGCTGAGTCGATTCAAGACCGATTATGGTCGGACCGATTATCTCATTGACGTTAGCCACTGCCTTGGCAACCCCTTTACCGCCGTACCGCTTCTTAGACTTGTCCCTGAGTTCTAAAGCTTCGCGGGTTCCAGTTGAAGCGCCGGAGGGCACCATGGCCCGCCCCGAGACTCCACTGTCCAGGTGGACCTCCACCTCCACAGTCGGATTACCTCGCGAATCAAGAATTTCCCTGCCAATCACCCCAATTATTTCACCCATGCAAGATCCTCCATAAATGTCAATATGTTAACCTATCCTGTAAATAGGCTGGCTTACGATTTATAGTTATCTTTACTTGACAACATCCCCCATTTTAAAGATCGGCAGGTAGATGGCCACAACTATCCCACCGACCGCCCCGCCCAGAAAAACCATCATAAACGGTTCAATCATCGCAGTCAGGTTATCCACCGCCTGATCAACCTCTTCATCATAGAAATCAGCGATTTTTTCAAGCATCGCATCCAGAGCACCGGTGGCCTCGCCAACGCTGATCATCTGCACAACCATGCTCGGGAAAACGCCTGTTTCATCAAGTGGTTCGGCTATCGGCCTGCCCTCACTGATGCTCTCAGCCACCCGGAATACCGCAATCTCGATAACCTTGTTACCGGAGGTCCGTCCCACCACGCTTAATGATTCAAGAATCGGCACACCGCTTTGCAGCATGGTGCCCAGGGTCCGGGTAAATTTAGCCACGGCCACCTTCTGAATAAGCGGCCCGAAAACAGGCAGTTTCAACATAAGCCTGTCAATCTCAATCTTGCCCTTATCTGTGGAATTTACCTTCTTGAAGGCAAAGACCATAAGACCAACAAAAATCACCATATAAATAAAATTCGAGGTCACGATCTTGCTCAACTTGACAACTATCTGGGTAGGCAGAGGCAAGGTTGCGCCAAACTCAGCAAACATCTTTTCAAAAACCGGGACAACGAAGATAAGAATAACGCCCAGAATAACGACAGCTATACAAAGACAGATGGCCGGATAGGTCAAAGCCCCCTTCACCTTCTTCTTAAGGGTCATGGCCTTTTCCATGAAAACAGCAAGCCGGCTTAAAATGGTATCGAGAATACCGCCAACTTCACCAGCTTCAACCATATTGCAGTACAAATTATCAAAAACCTGCGGATGCTTCTTCATCGCATCCGCAAAGGTAGTGCCGGTTTCCACATCCATTCTGACCTGCCGAAGGACTTTCTTGAAGGTCGGATTCTCCTGCTGGTTTGCCAGGATATCCAGACTCTGCACCAATGGCAGACCAGCATCGATCATAGTAGATAACTGGCGGGTAAAAATTACTACGTCACGAGGCGACACCTTCGGTTTCATGAACTCCAGGTTGGCAAAAATATCCTTTGGGGCCTCTTTGATGCCGGAAGGCGTGATCCGCATTTTCTTGAGATGCGACACCACGGCGTTTTCATTAGGGGCTTCGAATTTGCCATGCCGCTTCTCACCGTATGAGTTTATTCCTTTCCAGATATAAACAGGCATTCCATCACTCCTTTATGTTGCCGGGGTTGAAAGATTTTTTATAGTTATATATCAAGATCTTAATTAACACAAGAGGCCGATATTACAAAAGTATCATTTCTAATCATTACAAAAAACAAAAAATACACCCTAAAAAATATGCCTAGTCACAAAACTTAAATTTTGTTTTTTATATTGTAAAAATGACATCCATCTATTATATAGTTTTGTTTCCTTGGCTTTTCAAGCAAGAATGCGCTGCACAATCACTTAACATCTTGGATGGACTGATCTCAGCAACCCTTTGAGACCACTCCAGTATATACACCTTAAGGAGGTTTGATATGGCTAATGCCACGACCAAAACAACACTAAATGACAATACCGCCTCTTTGCAGGCCAGCGGCTTTTTCAAGCCAATCATTGATAAATGTGAAGGATGTGAACGGATCGTCGAAACAGACACTAACAAATTCTGTTCCACTTTTGCCATTCCCCAGTCAAAATGGCGACTTGGTCTTTGCAACTTTGCAACGCATGCAAAGGTAGAGGTCATCACCACTACGACAAAGGTCAATCCTCTCAAGGCCTCCAAACGGGCCATGGCAGGTAAGAAATCATAACGTAAATTTTAAGATATTCATCAAGGCCCCTGGTCTGCATTAATACAGACCAGGGGCCTTTTTTTACCTCATGAATCAAATCAGACTCAGCGCCCCCTCTCGATCTTTGCCTTTGGGAACAGCGAACTCAAGAGCTTCTGATCTTCGATAATTTCTCGGAACCTCTCATAATCAGCTTCAAAATGAGTTGGCACCTCCCCTTGTTGACGCAGTGCGGTAACAGCATCTTTGAGCAAGCCCTCCGAACAGTCATAAATAGCATTAAACACCTTATGAACAATATGTTGCGGTGATTTTTCGTATGGCGCCGGGCACTTACCAAGGGCAATCAAGGCATGCAGAACCGTTGGCTGCGAAATCAGAGAGAGGAGTTTCGGGCACTCATGAATATCTGCTGCCAGCAAAATTTTAGCCAGAATATCCTCATCAAGTTGCCTGAAAAGTTCAACCAGTTCATCCTGCTTTCCTGGTGAGTCTTCGGTTAGCAACAACCGGATATATGGAGTAATTTCCTGAGGGCTCAATACTCCCTTATGAAAGGCGGCGATCAACCAGGCAATCTGTGATTCCACGCTCCGCACCACAAAAGGAACATAAGCCTCATACCATCTCTTTCTGCCCGGTTTGCCTTGCACTCCGACCTCTTTTGCTAAGATTTACAAAACCCATTGCTCGCTTACTGACACATAATAACATATTACCATTTTGCCAAAGCAAAACAAGCAGTTCAAAAGAAACCAGTCTGACACCTGGGAAGACTGATTCAAAAACAGCTCGGCTCCGAGCGGGGATTATTATAACTTGACAACCCTGCCGGAAATAGTCACGATACCCGCATCATTCATTTTTTTTGCACCTTTGGGATAATATTCTGCGCGTTTTTACCCCGCTAGACGGTGCTGAGACAAGTCCGGTTTATCGGGACCAACCAATAACAACCCCTAAAAAAAACAACCAATCAGCAGGACATCACAGCATCTAAATATGAGCAAAATAACAGTGCCTGACAGTTCATTGCATGCCACTCTGATGAAAAGGGCAACTTATTTTTCCGTGGCTACCGCGACTCTTCTCATTGCCATAAAGGCAGGCGCCTGGTGGCTGAGCGGTTCGCTCACGGTGCTGGCCTCACTGGTGGACTCCTGCATGGATGCCACCGCCTCGATCCTCAACATGCTGGCCGTCCGCTACTCCCTGAAATCAGCAGATGACGACCACAAGTTCGGGCACGGCAAGGCCGAGGCCCTGGCAGGTCTTGGCCAGGCTCTCTTCATCGCCGGTTCGGCCGTCTTCTTGCTGATCAATGCCGTGGGACGACTGGCCAAGCCAACCCCCTTGACCTGTATCGGGGTTGGGCTTGGCGTAATGACTTTTGCCATTGTCATAACCATGCTGCTTCTCAGTTATCAGCGCTACGTTGTCAAGATCACCGACTCCAGCGCTATCCGGGCCGACTCTCTCCACTACGCTTCTGATCTGCTCACCAATCTGGCAACCATCATGGCCCTTTTCTTTGCCAACTTCGGCATCCTCATCATGGATCCACTCCTTGCCCTGGCTATCGCTCTATATATATCTTACAGTGCCTGGGAGATCGGTATCGAATCCATCCATCTCCTCATGGATCATGAACTCCCGGACGAAATGCGAGAGATTATCTGCCGGATAGCTACCAAACAAGCAAGCGTGCTTGGCGTTCACGACCTGCGCACCCGTAAATCAGGCCGCATCCATATGATTCAGCTCCATCTCGAACTTGATGATCAAATGCCCTTGATAGAAGCACATGCGATTGCTAAAAGCGTGGAACGCCAAATCCAGACGCACTTCCCGCAGGCAGACATCATCATCCATCAGGACCCCATCAATCTTGTTGACCGCTCTGCCCAAAAAGACGGAACAAACCACTGATCTGACTTTGCATATCCCCACATAACTGAATGGGGTCAACTCGATTGAGTCAACCCCATTCAGACAAACTAAATTTAACAAGTAATTGCTGGATATTTAGCGCCGGTCACCCATCAACCGCAGCAGGCTCAAAAAGAGGTTGATAAAGTCAAGATACAGGGTAAGGGCGCCCATGATAGCCCCCTTTCGCATAACGCCTTCATCGCCACCCATGAGATATCCGGAGCCCATCTGAGAAATCTTCTGAACATCATAGGCTGTGAGTCCGGTAAAAACAAGGACCCCAATGGCCGATACAATCCATGATATCATTGGGCTGTTCAAGAATATATTGACCAAAGAGGCGATGACAATACCGATAAGCCCCATGAAGAGGAAGGAACCGAAACCGGTTAGATCCTTCTTGGTCACGACGCCGTAGACCGCCATGGCTCCAAACATCCCGGCTGCAATAAAAAAGGTCGAAGCAACTGAGGTTGCAGTGTAGATCAGCAGAATTGCCGAAAGCGTGGCACCATTCAACATGGAATAGAGGACGAACAGGCTTGTGGCTGCCAACGCCGACATCCTCTCGACCCTGGCTGACAGATAAAGGACCAACCCCAGCTCGCCAAAGATGAGACCGTAATAGACCAGCTTGTTGCTGAAGATAATCTGCTGAGCCGTGGCAGAATTAGCTACAACAAAGGCGGTAACTCCGGTCAGACCGAGACCGATGGCCATCCAGTAAAAGACCTTGGCCAAAAAAGTTGTGGCGGCATCTACGCCGGTCCTGGCCACAGACCCCCGTCGATTGTCAAACTTGTACTCTTGCATATCATATTCTCCTGGTATTTGATTGGTAATAATCGAAAGTTCTACAATGCCGTTTAGCAATAAAAATTATCCGGCAGGAATAAAAGATGTGATTCCTCACTAAAAAAGTCAAGGAAAACCGAAAATAAATTTGACATATCAAACATACACTGCCTAGGGTAAAGACAGGTAGTCCAAACTGCGTCGTCTAGCCATCGATAACGGTTGAGGGGATAAAAATGACCGACAACAACCTCTATAAGCAAATACAACTCATTGAAATACTGAATGGATTACCGGCCTTTGTCTGTCTTATCGACTCGGATTTCAACCTGCGTTTTTCGAGCAAAACCTTTCAAAAACAACAAAACGAAAAGAGTGCTCCCCAAAAATGCTACACAGCTATCTGGGGATATGACAGCCCCTGCTCAGGGTGCCAGAGCGCAGAAGTTTTTGCCTCCGGCCAGGAACGGATTTGGGAGTATCATTTTAGCAAAGAAGACAAGATTTTTCAGATCTATGACAAGTTCTATACGGATAACGATGGCACCCGTCTCATACTAAAGATGGGCATTGATATCACTGATCGAAAAATGAAGGATATCAAGCGTCACAAAAAAATAACGCAGGAGACCCTTAAAACGCAAAAACTTGAATCTCTTGGAGTTCTTGCAGGTGGCATCGCCCATGATTTCAACAATCTGCTGACGGTGATTCTCGGCAATATTTCCCTCATAAAAATACTAACTAATCTTGATCAAAAGAACTTGCAACTGCTCAGCAATGCCGAAGAGGCCTCTTTGCGAGCTCGTGACCTTACCAACCAGCTACTATCACTGACCCAGTCAAGTCCAACTCACAAAGTAAAAATGGAGGTGGAAAACTTTCTCGTTCCTGCGGTCAAACTGGCATTAAGTGGCTCCAATATCAGTTATGAATTAAATTTCTCGAGCAATCTTTGGGCAAATGAGGTCGATGAGTATCAAATCGTTCAGGCAATCCAGAACATTGTCGTCAATGCCCGTGATGCCATGCCAGCCGGCGGCACCTTAAAGATATCAGCCAGTAATATAAATATAGACCATGACGAGCTGCCACCTCTCAAACCTGGAAATTATGTCGTTATTGCTATCACTGACTCCGGTCAAGGCATTTCTCCGGAAAATATGTCTAAAATATTTGACCCCTACTTTTCGAACAAGCAACGAGGCAACCAGAAAGGGATGGGTCTTGGACTGACTATCGCTTTTTCTATCCTCAAAAAACACGGTGGCACAATCACCGTAGAGTCAGTGCAGGATATTGGCACCACGGTTTACCTCTATCTGCCGGCTCTCGAAACAAAGAGGCCAGCTCTGCCTGCCATACCTCAAGAAACTATTTTGCAACAATCCAGAACAAAAGGCACAATTTTAATCATGGACGATGAAAGAATGGTGCTGGATGTTATGGAAAAAATGCTCACCCTGCTCGGATATCAAGCTGATTGTACGACCAACGGCCAGGAAGCAGTTGTCAAGTACTCAAAAGCCTATAAGGCCGGAAAACCATATCAGCTTGTTATTCTTGATCTGACAATACCTGGTGGCATGGGCGCTGAACAGACAATCATACAGATTAAGGAAATCGACCCGCAAGTCCTTGGTTTGGTGACAAGCGGTTATTCATCGCATCCAATAATGCAGACA
>MGTA01000093.1:8639-15602 GCA_001799225.1 Deltaproteobacteria bacterium RIFOXYD12_FULL_50_9 | reverse complement strand
TGGCTAAAGGCAGGACAAGATCTGACATTGTGCCCTGTTTTGGGATATAACTCCAGGCGCCGCTCCTTACCGCTAACTCCGCGCCATTCGAATTGCTATTGCCGGTGATGATAACAATTTCAGGTTGCTCCGGTAAACCTTTAAGGGGGCCGATGGCCGTAAGCCCGCTGCCGTCCGGAAGATTAACATCGAGAAAAATGACGTCAGGGCAAAAGGTTTCTGCTAATGTTAATCCTTCCTTGATGCTGGCAGCCCTAGCGCTTTCGTGACCCAGCACAGTCAATTGCCGGAGGAGCATTTTGGCATAAACAGGATCGTCATCAATTATTAAAACCTTACCCATGGATTATTTCCTTACTCAAAACGTTATCATTAACAATGGGCAAACACTCACTGGATTACTTTCCCACATCAATCGCCATGACGAATCAGGGTGCGAATAATATCGGTCTTGCCGACCACTCCGACAAGCCGGCCATACTCTAACACGGGCAGGGTATGCATGTTATTGTCGGCCATGATCGAGGCCAACTCTTCAATCGGGGTATCGGTATTTACGGTGATAGGATTCCGAGTGCAGATATCCTGAACGGTTTGACCTGCCATCTTCTTGATCTCCTGTTCGAATTTTCCTGGTTTTTCAAGAAAAATCACCGAATCAAGAATAGTGATCACGGTCGGAATATGCAGTTTTTTGGTCTGATCAATCAGGTCGTTTTCCGTAACGACCCCAAACAGATCGCCCGAGGCGTTCAGCACCGGCACTCCGCTGATCTTTTTATGACAAAAAATGGCGGCCAACTCCTCAACCTGCATATCCATCGGCACTGTCAATACTTCCTTTGTCATGATATCTTTTGCTGTAAGCATCTTATCCTCCTGTTTTTTATATAAAAACTTATAATGAAATCTATTTTGGATCGCTATTTCCAAGTTGACTGCAAGCCTTGGGTATTTCATTGGCCAGTTCCGAAGCTGTAAATCCCATCTGTATGCCAAGGTTTGCGGCCAGACGATCGCCGGCCAGACCATGAATATAGACAGCCAAACAGGCTGCCGGCCAGGGTTGCAGGCCTTGAGCAATAAAGCCGGCGATTATACCGGTCAAAACATCACCCATTCCGGCAGTCGCCATGCCGCAGTTACCAGTTGGATTAAGAGCCAGAGAGCCGTCCGGTCCGGCAATAACACTACCCGCCCCTTTTAAAACAACTATAACCTGATTGTCGCATGCAAAGGTTGAGGCAATTGCCAGGCGATCGGCCTGCACCTTTAAAGTCGATCTGCCAATCAACCTGGCCATCTCGCCCGGATGCGGGGTTAAAATTCGTGGCGCCGGAGGGTTGCGCAGCACTTCAGGCTGAGCAGCCAGGATGTTCAAGGCGTCGGCATCAACAACCATTGGCACTTTGCTCTCCTGATAAAGTCGGATAACTAAATCCCCGGTAGTGGCTCTGGTGCCGATACCGGGTCCGATTGCCAACACCTGTTTCTTCTGCAAAGCGGAAAGTATCTCAACAAAGTGGCTGCTCGCAAACCAGGGGTTGCCGGAATCGGCCAGCGGTTCGGTCATGATCTCGGGAATAGCTGCAAAAATCTGAGCAAAGGCAGGCAGTGCCGCTAGGGTGACCAGGCCGCAGCCGGCCCTTAAGGCAGCATGCCCGCATAACAGGGCAGCGCCGGTTTTTCCAGCGGAGCCTGCCACGACCAAAAGATGGCCGAAGGTTCCCTTGTGTCCTGCTGGCTGGCGGGTCGGCAGCAGTTTCCGTACCACTGCTGCTTCCAGTAAAGTCATTTTGATGTTAGCCGCCTTTACAGCCTCAGGCGGGATGCCGATATCTTCTACCTCTATCCGCCCGGCAAAACCGGAGCCGGTCGTGATCAGCAGACCTGGTTTCCCCACGCCTAATGTGACAGTCAAATCAGCCCGCACACAAGGACCGGTAGTTTGACCGCTATCGCTGTTGAGCCCGGAAGGAACATCAACTGCTACTACTGGTCCGCTAAATCCATCTATCAAGGAGACTGCTGCTTCATAATGCCCGGCCAGTGCCCGTGACAACCCGGTGCCGAACATAGCATCCACTATCAGCCATATTTCGGCAAAATCATGGGTGGCGCTTGCCAAATCCTCAGTGTTGGTTACCAGACGAATATCAATGGCAAGATTGCGGACAATCTCCAGATTGGTGGCAGCATCGCCTTTCATCTCCTCAGGATGAGCTAAAAGAAAGACGATCGGCAAGGCACCCCGTTGATATAGATGACGGGCGATCACCAGACCATCGCCGCCATTATTACCCGGCCCGACGAAAACAGCAACCTTGCGACCAGTAGGCAAACCAAAATTATTGACCAGTCGGTCAACTATACCTCGACCAGCGTTCTCCATCAGGACTAGACCAGGAATGCCGTAGCGCTTGCAGGCCTCGTTATCAAGTGCTCGCATTTGCGCGGAGGTTGCCAGCTTCATCAATACTCCCAGTAGAGTTTGGTCGAAAAGTGGGGCGTTAGCCTAAAAGGCACTACTAAAAGTCAATATTGATTGATAATCATACTCACAATGAAAAATAAACCGCAAGGCTACCCTGCCAATTAATCCTGCTAACCGGAAAAATTCTGCGATAAACCTGAAGGCCTCACAAAAATAAGAAGATAAACCTTTGACACCAAAGGGGCCAAAAAATTCGGAATAAAAAATCGTGAAAATGTAACGAGAAGGGAGAAGCCGCCGCACAACAGACCTTATGTCAATTTACCCATAATATTTATAACTGCGTGCTCCAAACTTTCCGGAGTAAAAGGCTTCTGGATGAAGGCATCATCATTAAGGTCATCTTTCCTGGCCAGAGAAGGACACATATAGGCCGACATAAACAGGAGTTTGATATTCGGCTGTGTTTTTTGGATGTACTGGGCTAACTCATAGCCTTTCATCTCCGGCAGCATTACATCGGTAAGTAGCAGATCAATTTTTGTATTTGGATTATCTACGAGATTGATGGCTTCTTCAGCAGTGGTTGCCGTGAAAACCCTGTAGCCCATTTCGACAAGAATCTCTTCGGTGAAAAGTAAGATATTTGTCTCATCATCAACAATCATAACTGTTTTTATATTCTGTCTGTTCATAACAACCCATCCTACTTATTAGCTACAAATTAGTCGCCTGCCAATCGAGGTCAAACTACCTGATGGCTAGCGCAGCAGATTTTTTTCAGTTCTCTATAATATACCGATTGCCCCATGAATTCATCACAAAACTGCAAGCATATTTTTTTGCGGTATATTGTTGTATTGGATGAAAGAGCACTGAATGATGAGCCGTATATAATATTTTTTTTGGTACCGGCTACCTGAATGATAGCACTCTTTAATCAGAGTGTTAAAAATTGCACAAGAGCCTGCCGTAAGAGAAGCAGCGTGAGAAGAATGCTTGCAGCAAAGCAGGAATTGGTGTAAAAAAAATTCGCTTAAAATGCCTTAACCTATTGTTGATCAATAATATTGCCCCCATAGCTCAGCGGATAGAGCACAGGATTCCTAATCCTGGTTAGCGCAGGTTCAATTCCTGCTGGGGGCACCAGTACCAAGGGTTTGCTGGTTTCTCGCAAGCCTTTTTTTGTGGCTTGTTGCTTATTGCTGCCCACACCTTTTTGTTACGGCTCTTGCCTCAAGCATCTCAACCTGTTGCAATTTAACAGCCCTCTTCCTTAATAGTCTTGACCTGCACAACTGTTTTTCAATATAATACCTCATCAGTTATGCTTAAATCACCGTTTACAGGAGGTCTGCCATGTCGCTTAAAATAGCAAACAATCCGATCTCGATCTTTTCCAGCCTGCAACTCCAAAAAACAAATCAAAAGCTTTCTAATACACTTGAGCAGATCTCTTCAGGCAGTCGAATCAACAGGGCTGCAGATGACGCCGCCAGTATGACTATTACCGACAAGATGGATAGCGATATTCGTGGCTTTGGTCAAACGATCCGCAATGCCAACGACAAAATCGCCATGATCGAGATCAGTGATGGAGCTTTGCAGAAAGCAGCGGAAATTGTCCTTGATGTCAGGTCTAAGGCTTTGCAGGCTGCTCAGGACGGTCAGTCACCTGAATCAAGAGCTGCCTTGCAGGCCGATATCACAAAGTCACTCAGCTCTCTAGATGGCCTGACAAAAAATACTACCTATAACGGCAAAAAGCTGATTGATGAGGACATTTCAACTCTGTCTTTTGCGGTGGAAAACAGTGCGGGCAGCACCAGCACAACCACCCCGGGGTCTGACAAGACCAGTAGTCTAGCTCAAATCAACGTTACCGACCAGCAAGGCGCCCAGGAAGCTTTGCAAGTCACGGACGCTGCACTTGAGTACATCAACGGGCAAAGGGCAGATCTCGGTGCGGAGCAGAACCAGCTCTCTGCAAACATAGATAACCTGTCAACTACCGTAACAAACCTTGCAGCGGCGCAGTCCTCTATAGCCGATGTCGACTACGCTGAACAATCGATGAATTTTATGCAGCAAAAGCTCCTTTCCCAGGCCCAGATTTTTGCGCAAATCCAGACTGGCGGGATCAACAAAAAAAATATTTTAGAGCTATTGCAAGGGTAATCTTGAGTTCGAATTTACTGCGAACTATAAGCCTGAGCTCTTACTATTTTTTTGAGTCAGTCTCTTATTTAAAGCCTGCTGTGAAATTCCCAGCAGTTTTGCTGCGGTAGTCTGATTGTTGTTTGCCCTTTTCAGAGCCTCCACGATCAATAGCGATGTAACCTCCTTAATAGTGGGCAACTCCAGGGAAAAAACAACTTTATTTCCTTGATCAGGATTGAGGGCATCATGTTCAGAAAATTTATCTCTCTGCGGCCTTCTGAAATATGAGCGAAATACCTCTATGGACAGTTTGTCGTCCGACTGCCGACTAACCGCATCAAACACCATATCCTGAAATTCTCGAACGTTTCCTGGAAATGGAAAGGTCTTAAGAAGTGCAATAAGCTCCTTGGGCACCGAAGGCAGAGGTTTATGCAGGGCCTGAGCAGCCTTATCGAGGAAAAAATCAAATAATAAGGGAATATCTTCCAGTCGTTCACGCAGCGGCGGCACATTAATATGATGGGATCTAAGCCTGAAATTCAAATCCTCCCTAAATGCCCCGCTGCGCTGCAACTTCCAGAGGTCCTTGTTGGTTACAGCCAAAATCCGGACATTGGCAATTCTCGAACTGTTTGAGCCCAAAGGCATATATTCGCCGTACTGAACCAAACGCAGTAACTTGACTTGCGAGGTTAAACTCAAGTCGCCAATCTCATCAAGAACAAGGGTCCCGCCTTCAGCCCTTTCCAGCAGGCCTTTTTTCTCGCTATCAGCTCCGGTATAGGCACCTTTATAATGACCAAACAAAGTATCAGAGAACATATTGTCGTCAAGACCGGCGGCATTAACCATTAAAAAACGGCCGGTTAATCCGCTTGCCCCATGAATTGCCTCAACAATCAACTCTTTACCGACCCCGGTTTCGCCGGTAATCAGCACTGGTTTGCCGGTTTTGGCAATTGATTCGATATACTGAAATATCTCCAGCATTTTGCTGCTTTTTGTGATAATCTTATCAAAAATATTATTGTTGGGGTAACTCATGTTATTAGTCGATTACCTTTATCAAGATAGCCATTTCCGATATTGTGAAATGCAGGAAAATTTTTCATTTATCCTATAAGTAATCTGAGCAATATTCAATATATATTTATTAATCTGACAGTACACCCGTATTAATTAAAATGATCTTTGCTGCCACCTAACTTTTGGACAGAACTCCAGTTGATAAGATGAAACAATTTCAGAAGATTGTCAAAAAATGCAACTCATTCCTGATTTCGCGACAACTCAACCTGACTCTTTTTATTATCCTTATCCTTCTGATGGTTTTATTGTCAATCCTGCCCCAATACGAAACGTTTTTTAAGATCCCGGTAAAAACAGTTCTTGCCGTACTAGGACTTAACCTTTTTCTCTGCACATTAAGCAATTATAAAACGCTTTCAATACCAGTCCTGGTGATGCATCTAGGGTTTCTGGTTTCCATGGCTGCTTCTTTGATTCAGCTCATGGGGTATGTGGCAACAATCAATCTCCATATAAACACATCAACCACTACTGCCTTCCGTTGGGACAAGAATAAAGATCTGCCATTAGGATTTGATATGCTGGTGGAAGAGGTCGGGAGGGAGTGGTATCCCATTGATGTCAAGATTGGCGTGCTTAAAAACGGGGTCAAATCCGAACTTCATGAAACGCGCACCGGAGAAACAATCACTATTGATGGCTATTTGATTCGGGTCATCTCTCTTGATCCTGAAACCAAGGAACTTCTGTTAGCAGTCTTGGACAGTTCCGGCAAGTTGCTCGGTGAATATTCAACCACTAAAGGCCCTTTAGATGTACCGGAAACCTTCCAGTTATCGTTTAAACTTGTAGCATATAAGGATCCGATATTAAAGAGAATATGGACAACATTGAAGCTTTCTCGCGGCAACAAGACGCTTATTGCCGGCCGTTCCGAGGTAAATGCGCCTCTGGTCTGGAATGAAGAGGACTTACGATTCTATCTCACCAAGGTTGGAATAGACGATTTTGGAAATAGTTATGCCGGCATCCAGATTGTCAAAGATCCGAGTCCGCCGTTTGTCTATAGTGGATTCAGTATTACGCTAATTGGAGTTGCCTGGTATTTTACGAATTTAATTCGAAAGTCAAAAAAGATAAAATAGGCATGAAAGGGCTTTTTTCAGCTTATTGCCATCGCTATTATTTCTTTTGGGGCGGAGCTGGAGAATCCAACTTACGCGCCATCAGTTCGCGGAATACGGAATTCGGATAATGATTAATTGAATAATTGTAAATATTACGAGCTTTTATAAGACTTTCTGCCGTATTATGCTCAAAATATTTCTCAAATAATC
>MGTA01000093.1:6005-8625 GCA_001799225.1 Deltaproteobacteria bacterium RIFOXYD12_FULL_50_9 | reverse complement strand
GATTGCAAAGGCTCGTTTCTCCTGCTCCCCTTTCGCCACAACCGGCATGGGTTTATCAAAAATCAAGGAGGCGTCCGCTATGGGCTGTTCAACTCGAGCACAGGCAGACTGAATGATGATGGCCAATAACAGTAAGCAGATTGTTTTATTTTTCATAACTCTCCATCCCGGCTGAAGGTTTAACATCAAAATCAAATTGCCATATTATTGTATAAATGCAAGCAGTCTGGCAATAAGTTTATAAATTTCTCAGAATAGTTGCTAAAGCAGATGAAAAATAAATTGACATAACTAGGCAATATCCTATATAAGAAATCTTTTCACAGCACGAGCATCCGTGTTTTCCCAGCAGAAAGCCTTTCGCCGTGTTTTTTTCTGGAATTAATTCCTTCGTCGGATCTTGTAATAATTGAGGGAATTGTAGCAACCTACGATTAATACTATACTTATTTCAAAGCAGTGGAGAATTTATGATCGAAGTCGAAGTCAGAGGTGATATTGAGCAGGCACTGAGGCTGTTGAAGAAAAAGCTCCAGCTTGATGGTGTCAAGAAAGAACTAAAGCGCCGGGAGTATTATGAAAAACCTAGCGCCAAACGTCGGCGCAAACAGGCCGAAGCCAAACGTAAACTTCGTAAGCTCCAGATACGTATGGAAAGGGATGCTTAAGGCGATCTCTTCCTCGAATGAAGCATGAACGAGGAAAACAGGTTGGCCGTCCTTCCAAGTCCCCCCCTGACGAACAAGGCGGCCAGCCTTCCCTTAGCATATCATTAAAGCTTTTTTATGCCCAGCGCGATCAGTTTTTGCATTACCTCACGGCGGAACGCCGTCTAGCAACAAATACCATCCAGTCATACTCTTCCGATCTAACTTTTTTTCTCGATTCACTAAACAAGGCAGGTATTACTGATCTACAAGCTGTTGCGGGCGATCATGTCCGTAGCTTCCTTAACATCAGTTTTAATAAAGGTATATCCACCCGCAGTAATGCGCGCAGAATCTCCGCACTTCGCTCTTTTTTCCATTTCCTGCTATCGGAAAAAATAATTGATTCCGATCCAACAACTATAATCGATCTGCCAAAACCCAAACACTACCTTCCCAAAATCTTGACCGTTCCCGAAGTCACCAGATTGCTTACCGATTGGGATACGCGTTCGCCTTTGGCGATCCGTAACCTGGCAATGCTCAATCTGCTCTATGCTACTGGATTGAGAGTATCAGAGCTGGTGACGCTAAAGGTTACAGCCGTCAATCTGACTACTGGGCATGTTCGGGTAATTGGCAAAGGCTCCAAAGAACGGCTCGTCCCTTTTGGTGAGACTGCCGGAGAAAAAATTGAGGCGTATCTCCGAGGGGCAAGGGCAACACTGCTTAAGCGCCGCACCAGTAACCATCTGTTCATTACCAGCCGAGGTACGGTCATGACCAGACTGCGATTCTGGCAGATCATCCAGGAAACCGCCAACAGATTAGAATTCAGAAAAAAAATCAGCCCGCATATGCTCCGCCACTCATTTGCTACTCACCTGCTGGAAAACGGCGCAGACCTGCGTTCGGTCCAACTTATGCTCGGCCACTCCGACATTGCCACCACCCAGATCTATACCCATGTCGACAGCAACCGCCTGAAGACCATCCACCAGAAATATCATCCCAGAGGGTGAGAGCTTTTTTGACAAGCACCCTGTTGTGCTGCTAGGGACCTCCGTGGACAATTCTGCGATTAACTTTCGTAATTACCATCAGAGATCATTGCTGCAGCTTCTGCATCAATCAGCCATGAAATATATCCATGTAATGGCCTTAGGAGTTCGGCTGGATATCCATGACCTTGTTTTTTCCCCAGGATCTCTCCGACGATTCTGGCCTTGGAACTCCCTGAAACCAAAAAAATGATCTGCGAGGCATTGTTCAAAACTTGTGGAGTAATAGTTACTCTCCAGTTTCCGGCTGATTCTGAAAAGGTCGGGACTGCAAGGTGTTTATTTTCTAATAAAGCTTTGGCGCCGGGGAAGAGAGAAGCAGTATGACCATCTTCTCCCAGGCCGAGAATAATAAGATCGAACACCGGGATGGCAGCAGATCCAAAATGACCGGCCAGTTCCAGTTCATATTCCTTTGCTGCATCGACAGGGGTAAGTTCGCCCCGTATCCTGTGGAGGTTTTCAGTCTTGATAGAGATTTTTGAAATCAACTCTTCATATGCTAATCTATAATTGCTCTGGGCGTTTTCAGGTGAAACAGAGCGCTCGTCAGACCAGAAGATATGTACATACTCCCACTTGATCAACTCTCGGTAATCTGAACCAAGTAGGCGGAGAAGCAGTCGAGGAGTTGACGACAGCGCAACTTCGCCAACAATTGATACGGGAAATTGAACGTATTCCGGACAATCGCCTCGGAGAAATGTTTGATGTACTCCATTTTTTCCGACTCGGGCTTGAGGCGTCCACCCGGCAGAATGTTTCTTCCCCGCACAGGCAACCTTCGCCACGCCTTGCCTTTAAAGGGGCTCGACTCATGGGGGATGACATTACGCTTCTATCGCATCCAGGGTGCCGCTGATCGCATTGGGATGAACATCGGAAGGAATGTCGAAAGCGTCGCAGCCCCTT
>MGTA01000093.1:5249-5926 GCA_001799225.1 Deltaproteobacteria bacterium RIFOXYD12_FULL_50_9 | reverse complement strand
CCAATTCCGATGATTCGCATAAAGAAGAAACGGTTCTCGCTCTCTGGTATCCACCAACACGATTGGCTTGGGGATAGCAGCGCTACGGATGATACTCCGGCCATCACGCATTACTTTCAGCCGGCTGGTGCTTGGAGCAGCAAACAGATTGTCTTCCTGCATCAAAGGCTCCTAAACTCAATCATCAGGGCTTGATATAAGCATTCAGGCCGATGGTAATAGGTTTGCCGTCCACCATGACATCGGTTACGACATTCCCACGAGTGCTGGCCACGACGAGGGTTTTCCCGGATGCTGACTTCGTCGGTTTCTCCAGGTCGATCTCGATGCAGAGCTTGTTGTTCTTGATTTCAACTTTCATTGCCTTGTGTTCCTTCTTGGTGGTCGATGACTTGGGCGACAAAAAATGCTTAACCGTCCGTAAAAAATGTTTAATGTTTCAGTACGTTGGACGATGTGGACGATTGGGCGGTCTGTTAGCTGATTTCTTTTAGAGACAAGAAAAGAGCAAGTGGTGCCGGCCATTGTCCAGATTGTTTTATTAATTCAAGTGGTATCCCCAGCATCCTCATTTTCATCAGCATAGAGAGCGGAAAGGATCTCTTCCTGAAATTGGTTGTCATTGACAAGTTTCGTTGCAATCACTTGACATATGGAGGCTGCAACCTCGTTGGCAC
>MGTA01000093.1:0-5193 GCA_001799225.1 Deltaproteobacteria bacterium RIFOXYD12_FULL_50_9 | reverse complement strand
TTGTTGAGTTTTAATTCTGCCATGAAAGTTCCTGTTTCACAAATCGGCCATTCTTCAATTCACAGTATCTGCCAGTGCCTTGCCAGGCTTGAATTTGGCAACCTTTTTGGCAGCAATCTTGATCTCTTTACCTGTCTGCGGATTTCTACCGGTGCGGGCAGCACGGGTGGTAACGGAGAAGGTGCCGAACCCGATCAAAGTAACACTTTCACCGCTGGAAAGAGCTTTGCTTATTGCTTCCATCATCCCGTTGAGGGCTTTCTCTGCTGCAGATTTACTGATATTTGCTGATGTTGCGATGGTGTCGATGAGATCTGTTTTGTTCATGAGGATGGTTCCTTTTTAAATGATTCTGGTTATGCTGCGTAATCTATTTTTTTGTCAGCAAAGGATTTCTGCTTCACCTTGTCAAGCAAGCACACCTCGAAAGTGCCAAATTCTGTTGGCACCGTCAATATCAATCAAGTAATCCGTCCCTTCTTGTCATTGATTCCATAAGGTCACAATGGCTGGTGAATAGTCACTGAGGCTTCTTTCATTAGCCCAAGCGATTATATCCGAATTTTTGGCGAGATCCGTGCAGAGATATCTGGGATCAGGCATTGTGCCAACACGGGCCAGGTCAAGACGGTCGGCATCAAAACAGGTCTGGATGGTAATGTCAGTATGGATTTGTAAAACGGTGTGCTGGTTACAGGCGATAATTAAAAGCTCGAATTCATCATCTGGCAGTTCAAAATATTTTCCTCGAAATTCTTCTGCCAGTTTGGCACCACGAGGGCCATGAGCTTCATCACTTCCATCATTTAGCCGCCTGGAATCGTGAAAAATTGAGAACATTTTAACAACACTTACCTTGGCTCCAGTTCCCTCTGCCAAACGTAATCCGTTCGCATAGACACGCCCCCAATGACGGATACCGTGGATGCCATACCAGTTGAGAGCGTATTGTTCTTTTATTGCTTGGATCAGTTTCTTGGTAATCAATTTATAACCTGTGTTGGATTGAAAAATTGTCCCTTTCTTGGTAATGATTTCACAACCTTTTCCATATCCGACATGGGAAAGGTTGTTAGTCATCTTTCCATTTAGATTGCTCAATATCGTCCCAGGACATCTGCCCCTTTTGGAGTAGCTCCTCGTACCGTAATCCAGACTTAAGGAGGGCAACAAGCGCATTGGCATCGCTATGCATGATGAAGTTCTCATAACTTGTTTCTGGTTGCGTATAGTGCCGCTCAATGGTGTTCATGTATTCACAAACAAGGTTGAGAGCCTCTTGGATCGTTTGCCTGGACACGCCCGGAAGCGGATTTGAAGTGCTCTGAATAGCGGTCTTAAGGTCGAAGTGAGCGAGTCGTTTGTTGCGGTGGAGGCGAATACATTGGCATTTTGCAAGAAGGTCATCAAGCAGCTTCCGTAGAGTCGCTGCGAGCTTCTGTTCGCACTGAACTTCCACCCGACTCTGCAGTTGTTCGAGAGACAGGTTATCGTCTTTGCCGGACCTAGCGGAGTCGGTAAGTTTGCTAAGGGCGACCTGAACCTCCCCAAGCAACACATCCTGAACAATGTAGAAAAAGACCGACGCAGATTCATTTAGAAGGTCTATTCGGCGTTCGGATGAGGCAAACAGTTGCCTATAGATGATCCAGCGCGCATATAGCCATTGAATTTCGCCCTCGAGCTCCTGAAATACTTCGGCTATTTGCGATGGCATCGTGCCCATTTGAAACCCTCAGATGTCAATCTTTATCGCCAGACTTGTCCAAAGCCACACCTTCACCTATGATTCCATAAGGCAAAAAAGTAAAGATTAGCTGTGCGACCAATGATTAATTTTTGCAGCTTATACGAATCACTTCACAGCCATAACAACTTTCTCGGCCAGATGATCAAAAATTTGCTGGAGCATTATCAACTGATCGTTAAGGCTGTTGCAGGCCCAAAATAAATCTTCAAGAGGATTAATGTCAGCGGTTACCCGACTAAAGACGAGTTTTCTCATTTTGCCAGATCCATGGGCTTCCGCAGTTCGAAAACGGCTATCAAAGATCTCAATAGTTTCGCTAACTTTTTGCGCGTAAAGGGGCCATTTACCGCCCCTCGCCTTTAGACGTTTAACAAAGAATTTCTTACGTGATTTTGCTTCGACAAATTTTTCATACTCTTTAGGCTCAAGGAGCAAAACAACTACACCCATTAATTTGTCCCAGAGGGCTCGATAACGCAGAACAAAAGCCGTTGTGTTGCCGAACAGATCCATTCTTGCTGCAAACTCATCATCTTCAACTAAACAATCAGCATCTCTGCTTTCATGTAGGTCCTTAGTTATACGTTTGGCTATGGCGATAATCTCAACATTAAGACAGGCAACGTGTAATTGTATATCGAGCACAGCAGGGAAGAGACGATTACCGGATGGATGTCCTTGACACGCTTTCCAGGTCTTCTCTAGGTTAACATGGAAAGGATCTCCTCCTACAATGCCACGCAGTCGCTCATCAAATTGCCTCACTGATTCCACAGTGTCGAGCTTCATATTCATCTCACATATGTACAAGCAAATTATGGATGCATTAATCTACCATAGCCTTTAGCAGGGCATCCCGCGCATCCGAATAAAACTGAATATCAATCTTGGTTGCCATATCGTCGGAGAGATCAATCAACTGCCGGCGGCAGGCTACCGGCATCAGGAGTGCTGTTGCTCCTTTTTCCACGGCAATCTCTGCCAAAGCGACTGGGTTGTGAATTGGATCGAGTGAACCACCCAGGTTGATTTCTCCTACGACAATGAGCCCCCCTCGAACGCTCTTTTTTAAGAGTGTCGTGCAAAGGGCCAGCAAAGCAGCTATACCAACTTTCGCCCCTGATTTTGAGGCATCAAAAGCACGAAGCTGGGCTGTGAATTCGTGATGACGTGGGTCTTTATCACCAACCAATTGAATGGCTCGGGCGTAAAGGTTTTGCTCTGCACACCCCATGCTCTCACGAAAGGCTGGTGGAACTGGCTTATTAAGGATCTTGACTCCGGAACCTGGGCCTTCGTTAATCTCTATCCGGTATAGTCCTGGATGTTCGTCTGCACCACCAGGACTAATAGTCCAGACCTGACCGGGTTCGAGGGGATCACCGCCGATGCTGTTTTCACTATGTAATTCAGGGGTCGAGACAAATTTTTCTACCCCATCGGCTCCCATGACATAGCTGAAGTGGGTATTCCTGAACTCGGCCGCGCCGATCCGTTTCTGCTGTTCCTTGACACGTCGTCTCGACTCCATTGCTATCCTTACAGCCCATTCCAGATCTTCGCCAGGGATATCGCCCTCACCAGGATAGAGAAGTTTAAGCAGGCCGCTTACTGTCTTATTGACAGCGTTGGCATCACGTCCGGAAAGAGCGCCGCCATAGAAAACTTTGTTTTGAATATGATTCACCCGGCTTTGGTTCCTGAGCTGGCTCCAGCATTCTGACAAAAAATCACTGACCAGGCCAAAATGATCGGTTAAGAGTTCCTTGCTGATCTTTGGAATATCCCATCCAGGCAGAAAGGCATGAATTCTGTCCATGAAAGCGGTATCATCCCGCATCTCTGGAGGCATCGGACCAAAAAGATGGCCAATCCGTTGCTGGTGTTCGACATCCACCTCAAAGTTGCCAACCAGGACTATGCAGCCATCAGCACGGATGCTCTCCTTGCCGCGACTGAACTCTCCAGATTCCATGTAGCCTTTCATGATATTGACACCGTCTTTCTGATCAAAAGAGATGCCCGAAACCTCATCAAAACAGACGACATTGTACTGACAGACCAGACCGCGCTGTCCTGTCCCCATATGGACGAACATTCGAGCAACGGTGGCCTTGCCTCCAGAAATCAAGTGCGCGTAAGGGGACACCTGCTGAAAGAGGTGACTTTTCCCGGTGCCACGAGGCCCGAGTTCAACGAGGTTAAAGTTCCGTTCAACAAAAGGCACCATGCGCAGAAGAAAGGCATTTTTTTGCCGGTCCGACAATCCAGCAGCCTCAATACCAATAGAGCGCAGAAGAAAAGCCTTCCATTCATCAGTGCTGAATTTCTTCCTCGCTTCAGTTAATATATCCAGCACTTCCCTTTTGGAGAGCTGAATTTCACGGAGAGATTCCACCCCAAATGGTCTGCCGTTTTTCTCTTGAGCAATAACGCTGTCATAGACCAGGGTTAATTCGGCGTAAAAGCCACCAGTCAGCATCCGTTCATGCTTGCTGACCAGCTCTGCATCAATTCTCGCATCGTGCAACCGGAGGCTGGGGATCGTAGCCAGATAGGAATCAGTCTTGGCATCAAGCCTTGCTGTTATCAAATCGATAATCTTAACGGAGCCCTTTTCACGCGCCCGAGATTTAAAAAGTTCTTCTTCACCGGCTTTAACCGTCCGATCTTTAAGCTGGCGTTGGACAATCTCCAACCCTTCGCCAATTTCATCCTGATCAGTGCTGGCACAGTATCTACCCAGGAGGAACTCCACGACATAGGTGGGGACAGGAAATTGCCGGCTGAAAGTGCGAACCAAGTCCTTTCTGACCAGATACCCTTCCAGGACCGAGGCAGCTTGTTTATCTATTTTATCCAATTCCATCATGCATTACCTCCACCGATAACCGTGGGTATTTCTGCAACCAGGCTTCCTTCCGGATCAAGAAGAACAAGAGTTGCTTTCTGTCCTTCTAAATCTTCATTCTCAACAACCACCGAGGCTGTACCGTTAGCCTTCAAGGGTTTCACACTCACAAGCACGGTCGATGTCTCATCGCCTGGTTGAGTGCGAAGATCAATCGATAGTCCGGCGAATTGGCCGTCAACCGCTACCGTACAGCGCAGCCCCTTCCAGGTGATATCCGTAAATTCAACCTCTAAATTTGAGCCAACTCCTTTGCCTCTTGAAACTGTCAACTCAAGAACCAGGCACTCCTGAAGACTTAAGCCTCCATGTGCATATTCCTGGCCTTTCTTGAAACAGCTTATGCCATTGGCCAAGGCGAAATACTGGTTTGGATTCCAATACCAAGGGAATAGTTGTTCCTCTGTCGAGGCTCCCTGCTTAAGCAAAGCACATCTACCCCATTTGCTGTCAGTAAGGCAGGCGGGGAGTTCACTTTTAGGGAGGCCACCGGGTAAAAGCAACCAGCCATGATCAGTAACAACCCTGCCAC
>MGTA01000092.1:5426-8459 GCA_001799225.1 Deltaproteobacteria bacterium RIFOXYD12_FULL_50_9 | reverse complement strand
GCCACCACCCCGGCCTCGCCGCCCAGGGCCCGTTTCTCCATAAAAAGCCCCTGTCCTGCCGGACTTACGTCCAGAACCGGCGCCAGATTCATTGAAATACCGACATCCCGCAGTTCTCCGGCACAGCAGCGGGCATACTCCGCGAGCCGCTGTTCAGGTTGAGCAGAGTCGGCCATTACCCGAGCACCGGCAAACTGGGTAAATGGCGGAGGCAGACGGGCCACGGTACCACCTTCCTGATCAATGGCAATCAACGGCAGTGCCAAACCTTGAGCACGGCAGGCAGAGACAAGCGCGGCGCACAACTCAGCAAGCTGCTCCCGACTCGAAACATTCCGCTTAAAAATAATAAAATTATTAATTCCGACCTGTTCGATAAGCTTTTGCGTTGAGGCATCAAGAGTATAGCCGGGCAGGCCGATCATGAAAAGCCGGCCAAGTTGACGAATCTCTTTTCCGGAGAGGGTCATGCGGTCCGGCCTTCCTTGGCAGGGATATAGATAACAGGATCGGGCAGACCGGCTTCGGCAAAACCTTTAAGTCGCAACAGACAGGCATCGCAGGCCCCGCAGGCTCGCCCCAGGGGATCAGGATCATAACAGCTATGCGTCTTTGCATAATCTACTCCCAGCATAACGCCGGCCTGGATAATCTCCCGTTTCGACCAGGAGAGCAGCGGCGCATGAATGGTAAAATGCCCCCCTTCACTACCGATCCTGGAGCCGAGATTTGCGGTCTTTTCAAAGGATCGCAGATACTCAGGCCGACAATCCGGGTAGCCGCTGTAATCAAGGACATTCACTCCAATAAATATATCGAGAGCGCCGAGCACCTCAGCCCAGGCCGCGGCGTGGGCCAGAAAAATAGTATTGCGGCCCGGCACGTACGTCAGAGGCACAGAACTCTCCATCTCGGAACAGGAACGATTTTTTGGCACCTTATCACTGCCGGTCAAGGCTGAACCACCTATCCGGTCAAGATCCAACCTTAATACCAGATGCTCCGCACACCCATAAGATCGGGCATTCTCTTTAGCGCGCTCAAGCTCAACGACTTGACGTTGGCCATAGGCAAAACTCAAGCAATAACACTGAAACCCCTGACTCCGACAAATAGCCAGTGTAGTAGTAGAATCAAGACCACCACTCAAAAGAACGACGGCCTTCGGACCTGCGCAATCGCGTATCTGCATAACCTAATCGATCAAAAGCCAAAACTGAAATTAAAATTCGCCCTGCTCCAGTACATCCGATCCCACAGGAGCCTGCCTGCCCTTACTGCAAAAGATAGTAACCGATTTTCTTATCGTTTTTATCTTCCTCAACAAATTCACAACCGACATAGTTCTCCAAAACGACCCGGGCAATTGCCCGTTTGCTGATGACTGTGTGGGCGGAATCATCAAGTGCGAACTTGATGGCAAAGAAATCACCTGGATTAAACTCATAAGAATTAATTGGAATAAAACCGATGCCGCCGGCTGAGAGATTCACCACATGACAATTTACCTTAAAGGCATTCCAACGCTCTGCCTCCCAATGAATTTCAGACCATTCAGCCTGGGATGTTTTCCGTTTAAAATACCCTTTGAGATTGGTCTGTTTGCGAAATTTCTTCCTGAACTCGAGTTGCACGGCAAAAACATGTTTACATTTGCACCGTACATTAAAGCGATACTTGACCAATCCGGCAACGGATATGGTTTTCGATTCAAGACAGTTCGGACACTGCAGAACTGCGGCCTTGCCATCTCTAACCATAACCTTTTGTGTCTCTATTGCACCACGGTCCGACTTCTGCAATGCACTCCTCTACTTACTATATTTTTCTATAAATAAAACAAAATACAGAAAAGATCTCTTATAAACCATCCCCTATTTGGCAAGCACCGGCACAGCCAGACCCTCTCCGGTTTTTTCAGGCGGCTCATCAACATTGGCCGCCTTGATCCGTCCGACAATATGCCCGGGAACCGCGACTGCTATCTGGGCAAGATAGGAGAGCCCTATATCCACCGGAAACCAGCGTAATCCCTCCCCGCCTATATAGGTCGCATAGGCCGGATAAAGGATCTTATAAGCATCTTTCTCCTTCTGCTGTTTCTGTTCCTGCCGGAGATAACCGATGGTGTCTCCTGTAGCCACCCCTTCCACATAGAGCGTTGAAAATGGCGCCATATACAGGAAAGCATACCAGCCCTTCCCCCACCGGCCGAATCTGGCAAAATCCTTGGCATGGCCACCCTCATGAATGGCAATGGCCGGGTTATCGGAGTAGAGGTTGATCGTATTAGTAAAGGGGTTATAATGGTCACCGCCAAAAAGCCCGGCGAAAACCCGGTCCGGCAGAATCATATACAATGTGGTAAGAACCACGCCGGCTGTATAACGAAAAAATCCAGGCATACCCTTGTTCTTTATGAGCCGGCGCCATTCATCCTTTGGCGCATACTGATTGACCCGGACCTTGACATTGGCCAGCCCGTTATCAGCCAGATATTTCTGCAGGGCGGCCTCGGTCTCCCCGGAGATGTCATGATTGTCTACCTGCCAGTTCCACAGGATCAGGTTTGACGGCAATGACAAAACATAATGCCCCAGCCCATCAACAAATGCCACCGGCCGACCCCGATCGAACTGGTTTTCACCAGGTCGCAAGGCAAGGGTGTCAGATTTTTCAAGTCCTTTGCCGTAGTTGTATGGAACCGTGGCGCACCCTGAAAGGATGAGCAGAATAACCAGCAGAACTATTTGCACCATAACACTTGCTTTTTGCGTCACTTTCACCTCCTACAACGAATTTATGCCATTACATCAAGTCTTACGCATTTTTTCAGGAAATTCAAGTAATGATCAGCAAACGCCTTGCATGCCGAAAAAAAAGCTGCAAATATAGAGCATGCCTTACACAACCTCTGTAATCAATAGGGAGCATCAGGTAACTAACCATGCGCAAGACCAAAATTGTCATTACCATCGGACCGGCCACAATGCGTCGGGAGATGATCGAACGGTTCATCAACCAGGGCGTCAA
>MGTA01000092.1:3974-5361 GCA_001799225.1 Deltaproteobacteria bacterium RIFOXYD12_FULL_50_9 | reverse complement strand
TCGATCTCCCTGTCGCAATCCTGCAAGACATTTCCGGACCCAAGATCAGGGTCGGCCCGATCAATGGCGTCATGCGCCTGCAGGAAGGCGACCGCCTTATCATTCGTATCGAACCGGGCGCGCTCAAAGATAATGAGATCTCGATTACCCATCCCGAAATCGTTGAGGCAATCAAGCCGGGCGACCATATTCATTTTGCCGATGGCACGATCCGCACCAGGGTCTTTACCGTCAACAAGAAAAAAGTCGTGACCCGCATTCTGGTCGGCGGCAAACTCAGCACCGGAAAAGGCCTGAACCTGCCGGGCGCCCATCTGCCCATCTCTGCGATTACAGAAAAAGACCGACAGGATATCGCTTTTGGGGTAGCCCAGGGGGTCGACTGTATGGCCCTCTCCTTCATCCGCTCGGCCGCAGATGTCAGCGAAGCCAGGAAAGTGGTCCAGGCCTGTGGCGGCATTGCGCCATTAATCGCCAAAATCGAAAATGCTGCGGCCCTGGAACATCTTGATGAGATAATTGCTGCGGCAAACGGCATCATGGTGGCCAGGGGGGATCTGGGTGTCGAACTCGGGGTCTCACATGTGCCGCCGGCCCAGAAGCTCATTATCCGCAAGGCTTCCCAAAAAGGCATCCCGGTCATCACCGCCACTCAGATGCTCACCTCCATGCTCTCCTCTCCCTATCCGACTCGGGCCGAGGTATCCGACATCGCCAATGCCGTTCTGGACGGCACCGATGCTGTCATGCTCTCGGACGAAACCGCTGTGGGCCGGTACCCTGAGGCGGCAGTACAGGTGCTCAATGATACCATCGCCGCCACAGAACTCATTTACCCCTGGAACCAGCACTATGATGAACAGGTCGAATCCCATCAGGCAGTGGCAAAAGCGGCGGCTACTCTGGCCGGCTCCTGCCAGGCCACAGCCATCATCGCCTTCACCCAATCCGGCTTATCCGCCCAGATGGTGGCCCGTCTCAGACCACAGACCAGAATTATCGGCGTGACCAGCAACCCGCAAACCTTCAGGCAACTGGCCTTAAGCTGGGGGATTGAGCCATTCTTTATGGAATACTCGCATACCAGCAGCGACAAAGCAATCTCCCTGTTCTACCGCAACGCCCTGGCCTCCAATCTGCTTACGCCCGAGGACAGCTTTGTAGTCACCATCGGCATGCACTCCAACCAAAGCGGTTCCACCAACCAAATTCAACTGATGGACAAGGATTGCATTACCAGGCTGCAAGAAGCAATTAAATGCGATTAGCCATCATTAATGTTTCGTGGTATAGAACAAACATTACTCCGTTACACTTGTTGACTTTGCATTTTGGAGGAAGTAATGAAATCAATATTATGCTGTGCCTTGCTTGCAACGCTCCTCAT
>MGTA01000092.1:0-3935 GCA_001799225.1 Deltaproteobacteria bacterium RIFOXYD12_FULL_50_9 | reverse complement strand
CGATACCATCAAAACTAAGGGCGGCGATCTTTCGATCACCTTCGTTGGTCACGCTTCCCTGATCTTCAGCTACAAAGGCAAGGTAATCCATATCGACCCGGACAGCCGACTAGCGGACTACCGATCCCTGCCCAAGGCCGATCTTATCCTTATCACCCACGAACACCCCGACCACCTTGACCCCATGGCTATGGAGCTCGCACGAACCAAAAAAACCAAAATCGTGGCAAATCCGGCTGGCGCCGCCAATATCCGCAATGGCATCGCTATCAAGAACGGTAAGTCAATCACGCTCGCCGGCGTGACGATCAAGGCTGTGCCGGCCTACAACATCGTCAACAAACTCGGTAATGGTGAGCCTTTTCACCCCAAAGGCAACGGCAATGGCTACATCCTCACCTTCGCTGACAAGAAGGTATATGTGGCCGGTGACACCGAAGATATCCCGGAGATGAAGAATCTCGGCCCGATCGATATCGCCTTTTTACCGATGAATCTACCCTATACCATGTCCCCGGAAATGGCGGCGGCAGCAGCAGAAACCATTAAACCTGCTATCCTCTATCCTTACCACTTCGGGGATACCGATGCCAAACAACTCATCACCCTGCTAGCAAACAACCCAAAAATCGAGGTCCGCATCCGCCGGATGCCGTAAACATAAGGAGTAACCCGTGCAACAAAAAACAGTGCTTTATGCTCTAAGCACTTGCAGCCACTGCAAGGCTACCAAAAAACTGTTAAATCAACATGCCGTGCCGTATTCCTGCACCGATGTCGACCAACTCGACAGCAACGAACGAAACGCCGTGCTGGACGAAATAAAAAAAATAAATCCCTACTGCACCTTTCCCACTCTCGTCATCGGCGACAGGGTCATCATCGGCTATCGGGAGGTGGAAATCAAGGAGGCGTTGGGAATCGGATGATTGATGCAGATAACCTCATGGAGCTGCTCCGGAAGATCCAGGAACCCAAGGGCTTTTTTTTCAACAATGATCAGGAACAAACCCGCGAACTCCTGGCCGCGCTGCTCATCAATAAAAACCGTTACGGCAGCATGACCTGCCCGTGCCGGCTGGCTTCCGGCAACCCGGAATGGGACAAGGACATCATCTGCCCTTGCGTCTACCGGGAACCGGATATCCGTGAGTTCGGCAGTTGCTACTGCAGCCTCTATGTCACCCGGGATTGGAACGCCGGCAAGACCCCCCGCGTCTATGTCCCGGAGCGCCGGCCACAAGAAAAAATGCGCTTCTGACCAGCGCCCTGCCACCAGCAAACAATTGCACAACAACATTGAGATGGAAGGGGAACTAACGGCCATGCTTGAAGAAGCCGGGGTGGAAAAAATCCATCGCCTGCCGTTCCAGGGTCCGAACGATTCGGCAGTGCTCTGCGGTACGGTTTGATTAAAGTATTGGATCGGGTTCCGCTGCGCTCTACCCGATCTGCTAACCTCTCAAGACAAATTGCGCCATTCTATTGGCGCAATTATTGACATATTGCGCCAATAAAGGTATCTTTGTGCGCATCAACAGGAGCAATTCATGTAACTCTCTTGAGAGATAAAGGTAATGCCGAAGAGAATAACCACGGAGACAGACGTTCGCATTTTTGAGGAGATAGGCCGCCAAGCAGAAGGGATTGGCATGGACTCCCTTCACGCATACGTTAAGGATTCCATCAGTCGGCGAAGCTTGCAGCGCAGACTTGCCCTATTTGTAGCTGAGGGGAGACTCATCCGGGAAGGAAAGCAGCGAGGAGTGCGTTACCGACCTGCGCCAATCAACGGAGAGCTCAGCGGAGTTTTGCCTGTTCTCTCGGGAGAAGCTGCTTTTGAAGCGTATATCCCCATCTCACCCGAAGGAAAAGAGATCAGGAATCATGTCCGCCAGCCGCGCCAACTGCGGATGCCAGTCGGCTATAACCAAAGTTTTCTGGAAGCATACTATCCCAACGAAACATCATATCTGCCGGCTGAACTACGAAGCCAGCTCCACACCCTTGGCACACCTCCCGATGGCGCACGTCCTGCCGGCACCTTTGCCCGCAACATCATGAACCGGCTGTTGATCGATTTATCATGGGCCTCTTCACGACTGGAAGGAAACACCTACAGCCGACTCGATACTAAACGCCTGATCGAGTTAGGTCAGGCCGCCGAAGGGAAAGACGCCCTGGAAACCCAGATGATCCTCAACCACAAGGCAGCCATAGCGCTGCTGGTGAATGAAGTGGATCTTGTTGACTTCACCCCCTACACCATTTTCAGTCTGCATGCGTTGCTCTCCGATGGGCTTCTGGCTGATCGGAGTGCCGGTGGCCGAATCCGCCACCGGCCGGTGGAAATCGGCGGGAGCGTCTACATGCCGATCGCCATGCCGCAACGGCTTGATGAACTTTTCAGGATTATCCTCTCAATGGCCCAGGAGATTCGCGATCCCTTTGAACAACCTTTTTTCGTGATGGTCCATCTTCCCTACCTGCAACCGTTCGAGGATGTCAACAAACGGGTCTCCCGGCTCGCCGCCAACATCCCTTTGATTCGTCGGCATAACCTCTGTCCGCTCTCTTTTATCGACGTGCCGGAACGTGCCTATATCGATGCCATGCTGGGGGTATACGAGCAGAACCGGATCGAGTTACTGCGCGACGTCTTCGTCTGGGCCTATGAACGCTCCTGTCAGCACTATCTGGCGGTACGCCGGGAACTGATGCCGCCGGACACCTTCCGTTTACGCTATCGACAGACGCTTGGCGAGACAGTAAAGGCAATTATCCTTCAGCAGCAAGCTCCAACCAGAAAGGCGGTGACGGCGGCAATTTCTTCGGCAGTTCCCGAAGAGGATCAGGACAAGTTTATCAAGCTTGTCCTCGAAGAGTTTGAAAACCTGCACGAGGGGAATGCAATACGATTTGGCGTTCGCCCCCTGGAGTTTGCGGCATGGCAAGAGAAGATCAAGTAGCAGGCAGCCCCGCTATAACTCCCCTTGTTCCAGAAAACTAAAATGTCCCTTGTGGTTGAAAATGATATGATCCAGCACCCGGATGCCGAGAGTCTCGCCGGCGGCTTGCAGTTGCCGCCCAATCGGATGGTAACCCATCCATTATCCCGCTCATTCGCCGCCCTCCGCAAAGCCCGATTCCTTGCCGTGGCGCACGGCAAGAATGTAGATGATATTCTCCTGAATGCGGTAGCGGAGAACATAGCCGGCGCTCCCGAAGGGTATGACTAGATCGTGATAATCAGGAAGGTCTTCAACCGGTTTGCCGAGTCCGGGATTGGCGAAGAGCAAACCGACCGCGCCCTTGATGACCTGAACGGCCCGCCGCGCCGCAAGGCGGTTGTGGGGAAGAATGAAATCTCTGAGCCTTTGCAGATCATCAATGGCAGGGGGGAGCCATTCCACCCTCATTTCGGGGCCTCGCGCTCGTTATCGCTGCCCCAGGAGTCAAGCCATTCCATGACCTTGTCATTGGTCACCGATTTCCCGGTATGGCAGAAATCTTCCCAGCGGGCCATGGTCTCCTGGCGGAACTGTTCGGCTTTCTCTTCCCGGTCCAGATACTGACTGATCGCTTCTTTGGCAAGCCAGTGCGTAGTCCGTTTTTTGGCCTCGCCAAGCCTTTGCAGCCGCTCTTTATCGTGCTCCGGCAGTTTGATGGCAATGGGTTTTGTTGGTGCTTGCATGACAACCTCCCTGATCAGGATATTACTTGGTAATAAAAAGTATTACCTATCAGGATGGATTTGTCAATCAGCACCAATCTCCTCTGACTGGTAATTGCCGGTAAAAAAACCTTTTTGATCCACACCGTAAACGCCCGTCATAAACTTACCTGCTCCTTGGCGCCAAGCCAGGCAATCAAGTTTTCTAAAACCATTTTCACATCTTCCGGCGTCTGACTGTTTTCGAGACGAAACAGCGCCG
>MGTA01000091.1:7865-10041 GCA_001799225.1 Deltaproteobacteria bacterium RIFOXYD12_FULL_50_9 | reverse complement strand
GAGGGCTTGATCTCAATTCCAAACCGATTGAAAGACTTACCCCCGGTGTTTTCAAGATCGGCGAAATAACCATGAATAAAGACACCCAGGCCATCACATTCCCGGCACTTGTGAATATGGATAAGGGGTTGCTTGAATATCTTATCGTCCAATCACGAGGCAAAACCCATGAGAGCCTTTTGCGGACCAAGGTAGAGCCCTATCATCTGCAGATCGCTTTTCTGCTTCTAGGGTTTGAGGGAAGTGATCGACCGCTGCTCTTCCAGGGTGATCCTGAAAAGCCTAAAGGCGATCCTGTTGAGATAACTTTTAATTTTCATAACAAGGAAGGTAAGCCAACCACGATTAAAGCAGATGAATGGGTAGTGAAGGGAGGCGAAGCAGGCCTAAAAGAGGCCGGCAGAATGGAGTGGGTCTATACCGGCTCGATGGTGCGTGACAACAGATTCCAAGCCCAGATCGAGGCCTCAATCGCCGCAATTTTTCATGATCCGGCCGCCATGATTGACAACGGCAGTGAAGGGGGGGAGAGCGACAAGATCTGGTTTGTGAAAGAGGGGACGGTCCCGCCGGTAGGAACGCCGGTAATTGTGACTATTAAGAAAAAGAGCAGAAAGTAGAACAACTCTATTTTCAGGAGAATGAGGTTATGAAGATACTGCGCAACTCCCTGGTAATCCTGACCGTCCTGCTGTTTATTCCGGCTGTCTCCTCGGCGGCCGAGCAGATTGGCGCCTCGTTACGGAGTGATACGTCTTTAAAAAACGAGGTGGAAAATGCGATCGGCAAAGGCCTGACCTGGCTTGCTTCGCAGCAGAAGGCAGAGGGCTGGTGGACCCAGGAGGAGGTTCCGGCCCTGACCGCTCTTGCTTTAATGTCGTTTCAGGGCGATCCATCCAAATTTTACAGGACCAAGTATGCTGAAAACATTAATAAAGGATATGCCTATATCCTGAAAAATGTCAAACCGGACGGCTCGATATATAATAAAGAGGTTTATATCAATTATAATACTGCGGTTTGCGCCACCGCCCTCGTGGTTGCTAACCGCTCAGAGTATGAACCGATTATTAAGAAAGCGCGTAATTACATCATCGGTTCCCAGCACGATGAGGGTGAGCCCGGCATGGGGGATTTTCCTTATGACGGCGGTATCGGCTATGGCCGCACCGATAAGAACCCGGACCTTTCAAATACGGTGCTGGCCCTGGAGGCGTTGTACTATACTCGCCATTTAAAGAGTGAGATGAGCAGCGACAGTGAAGCAAAAGATCTCAACTGGAAGGCCGTAACCCAGTTCATCTCCCGCACCCAGCAGCTAAAAGCCTATAACGACCAGAACTGGGTCAGCGAGGATGACTATAACAAGGGCGGATTTGTCTATTATCCGGGCAACAGCAGGGCTGGCGAGATTAAGCTTGAGGATGGCAAAACAGCGCTAAAGGCCTATGGGAGTATCAGTTATGCCGGGCTCTTGAGCTATATCTATGCCCAGATGGATAAGAGTGACCCGCGGGTCAAGGCGGTCTATGACTGGCTGGCCAGGAACTATACGCTTGCTGAAAATCCCGGCTTCGGGGCGAACGGCCTCTACTATTACTTCCATACCATGACCAAGGCGCTGACCTTGTACGGCGCCAATACCATAACCCTGAAAGATGGGAAAACCATTAACTGGCGGCAGGAGTTAGCCAAACGCCTGCTCGATCTGCAGAAACCGGAAGGGTTCTGGGTAAATGAGCAGAGCAGCCGCTGGTGGGAAAATGATCCCGGTCTGGTCACCTCCTTTTCGGTCATGGCCCTTGAGATGATCTGGAGAGGTCTGTAGAGTAAAAAAACTATGAAGAAACTTCAGCAGCAATTTCAGGTAGCCTATAACTTCCCGGTCATCTTTACCCGGGATGTTTTCAATTTAGCGAACAGCGCCTTGGTCGAGGTGCTGCAGGCCGGTGATCAGAAGCGTTGCCGGGTACTGGTCGTCATCGACTCCTCGGTCCTGCAGGCCAATCCCGGGCTGCCTGAAAAGATCGAAAAATACGGCAGCGCCCACAGTGCTGTCCTGGAGCTGATTAATTCGCCGTTCATCATCCGGGGCGGGGAGATCTGCAAAAAGGAGCCTCTGGAGGTAGAAAAGATCCAGGCCCTGGTCGATAAACATCACTTGTGCCGGCACTCT
>MGTA01000091.1:667-7848 GCA_001799225.1 Deltaproteobacteria bacterium RIFOXYD12_FULL_50_9 | reverse complement strand
GCCGACCACCACCCTTTCCCAGAATGATTCAGGCGTTGGCGTCAAAACCAGCATCAACGCCTTTGGCAGAAAGAATTTTATCGGCACCTTCACCCCGCCGTATGCGGTGATTAACGACTTTGATTTTTTAGAAACGCTGCCGGAAAGAGATAAGCGATCAGGGATTGCCGAGGCGGTCAAAGTCGCACTGATCAAAGACCGGGCGTTTTTCGACCTGCTTTACAAGGAGCGTAAGAGATTAGCGGCTTTTGCACCGGAGATCATGGAGAAGATGATCATCCGCTGCGCGGAACTGCATATGGAGCATATCGGCAGGAGCGGTGACCCGTTCGAAAACGGCTCGTCAAGGCCGCTTGATTTTGGCCACTGGTCGGCGCACAAGGTCGAGGAGATCACCGGAGGTGAAGTGCAGCACGGCGAGGCAGTGGCGAGCGGGGTTGCCCTGGATTCCTTATACTCTTACAAAAAAGGCTTGATCAGCGAGATTGAACTGAACAGGATCTTTGTGGCGCTTGAAGATATCGGCTTTGAGTTGTATCACTGGGCGTTAAGCTGGATCGACATCGACCGGGCCTTGCGCGAATTTCAGGAGCATCTTGGCGGCGAGTTGACTATAACCTTACTCAAGTCGATCGGCGAGAAGATCGATGTTCATGATGTTGATACCGGTCTGTTGCGGCAGTGTATTGATCTGCTGAGAGAGAGAAAGAAAGGAAAGGAGAGCAGAAATGGCCCCAGAGAGATGCCCGAAATCGGCACAGGCAAGCTTAGAGTTGTACTTCCTTGAAAATCGCGCCAGACTTCTGGAGATAGCAGCGTTTCTTGACCGGATCGACCGCTGCGACGGCGCTGCCGATGCCAGGGCGGATTTCAGGTACAACACCTTCATCAAGGCCCTGCATCTCCTCTTTGAATCCGGCCCCCAACGGACCAAAGCCATTCAATTGAGCTTCAGCGATCCGACCTTAGAACCCATAGCCAGCGCCGAGGGGTTACGAGCGCATGGCGCCTGGGAAGGGGGATTGAAATGAAGGTGATCGACCCGCACATTCACATGTCATCGCGGACTACCGATGACTATATGAAACTGGCCCTGGGCGGCATCCATACCGTCAGCGAACCGGCCTTCTGGCCCGGCTATAACCGGGCCGGGGTCGCCAGCTTTCATGACTATTATAATCTTCTGACCATTACCGAACCGGCCAGGGCGGCGCGCTTCGGGATAAGGCACTACTGCTGGATCGGGCTTAATTCCAAAGAGGCGGAAGATCGGCAACTTTCTGAGGAGGTTCTGGCCATTATCCCCCAGTATCTTGACCGACCGACCGTCCTTGGCCTTGGCGAGATCGGCCTGAACAAGAACAGTGTCAATGAGATCAGGGCGCTCGAAAGTCAGCTTAACCTGGCTGCTGAACGTAACGATCTCATCCTGATCCACACCCCGCATCTTGAAGACAAGCTCAAGGGCACGCGGATCATCATGGAGATCATCCGCAACGACAAGCGAATCCAGCCGGACCGGGTTCTGATCGACCATGCTGAAGAGCACACGATTAGTGAGATCAAGGCCCACGGTTTCTGGTATGGGCTCACTCTTTATCCGGACTCCAAGGGCAGCCCGCAGCGGGCTGTCGATGCGATTGAGATCTACGGTTCAGACCGGATCTGCATAAACTCTTCGGCGGACTGGAGCGTCAGCGACCCCCAGGCCACCTTAAAGACCGCCAATGAGATGCGGCGGCGCGGCCATCCTGAAGAGCTGATTCACCGGATCTTTTACGAAAATCCCAAAGCCTTCCTGAGCCAGTGCCCTAAATTTCAGGGCTGATGATGATAACCTACTGCACAAATATCCATCCCGGTGAGAGCTGGGACGAGATTTTTGCCCAGGTTAAAACCCACTCGCCGGCTGTTAAAAATGCCGTTGCCCCGGATCAGCCTTTTCCAATCGGCCTGCGCCTGTCCAACCGGGCCGCAGCCGAGCTGGACAGCAAGGCGGCCCGGCTATTTCAGGAGTGGTGCCGGGCCAACGACTGTTTTATCCCGACTCTCAACGGCTTTCCCTTCAGTTCGTTTCATCAGACGCCGGTCAAAGAGCGGGTCTATCTCCCGGACTGGCGCAGCCCGGAACGGGCTTCATACACCAGACGGCTGGCTGATCTCCTTGACCTCTGGCTGCCCGATGGCCTGACCGGCTCGATCTCGACCGTGCCGGTCGGGTTTCAGAATTCAGGAGTCAGGAGTCAGGATTCAGCAGTCAGAAAAAATCTGATCAACGTCCTTGAACACCTCGATGATCTCAGGCAGAGAAGCGGCAAGGTGATCATCCTGGCCCTTGAGCCAGAGCCCGGCTGTGTGCTGGAAACAACTGCGGAGGTGGTTCGTTTTTTTGAGCAGCTGGATCTGCCGGTCGGCTTGCGGGCCGGCCTCGGGATCTGCCTGGACTGCTGCCATCAGGCCATCCAGTTTGAAGAGCCGGCCGCCGTAATCAAGCTCCTCAATGATTCCGGCATCAGCATCGCTAAGGTCCAGATCTCCTCGGCCCTCTGTTTAACAGCACCGGACCGGGCCACCCTCGAACAGTTTTGCGAACCGATTTATCTGCATCAGACAGTCATCAGAAAACCGGACAACCGCCTGCTGCGCTATAATGACCTGGCCGAGGCGCTGGCCGATTATCAGGAGCACGGCCGGGACGAGTGGCGTATCCACTTTCATCTCCCGGTTTTTATTGATAAAATCGGTGCTGTTGCCACAACTCAGTTTTTTATTAAAGATTTGCTGCCACTCCTGCCAAAGGAGGTCTTGCTCGAGGTTGAGACCTATACCTGGGACGTGCTGCCGGCCGCTTTGCAGTTGGCGGATTGCACCCGGTCAATCATCCGGGAGATTGAGTGGCTGAAAAATCAAGTTAGGAGAACTGGATAATGCAGCGCACCGTGGTCTTGAATGTTGTCGGATTGACGCGTTCCCTGCTTAGCGAGCATACTCCTAACTTGCGTGGCCTGCTCGCCAACAGTGCTGATATCAAAACGGTTACCCCGGCCGTCACCTGTTCTGTCCAGGCCACCTATCTGACCGGCAAAAGGCCGGTCGGGCATGGCATAGTCGGCAATGGCTGGTATTTCCGGGATCTGGCCGAGGTGATGTTCTGGCGGCAGTCCAACCGCCTGGTCCAGTCGGAAAAGATCTGGCAGGCGGCCAGAAACCGCAATCCAGCCTTTACCTGCGCCAACAGTTTCTGGTGGTACAACATGGCGACCGATGTTGACTGGGCCGTGACCCCCCGGCCAATCTACTGCGCCGACGGCCGCAAGCTCCCGGACTGCTACAGCATCCCGCCTGACCTGCGCGACCGATTCAATAAGGAGCTTGGCCAATTCCCGCTCTTTCACTTCTGGGGGCCGCTGACCTCGATTGCTTCGAGCGTCTGGATTGCCCGGGCTGCCATGCAGATCGAGGAGATGTTCCGGCCGACCCTGCACCTCGTCTACCTGCCGCATCTCGACTATATCCTCCAGAGGGTCGGGCCGCAGGGCAATATTGCCAAGGATCTCAATGAGATCGACAGCCTGTGTGGCCGGCTGCTCAATTTTTTCCAGGAACGGCAATGCCGGGTGATCGTCCTCTCTGAATACGGGATAACCGCGGTAAACGGGGCAGTCCATCCCAACCTGATTCTGCGGGAGGCCGGTCTGCTGGCGATCAAAAACGATCTGGGTCGCGAGTATCTTGACCCCGGAGCCAGCCGGGCGTTCGCGGTCGCCGATCATCAGATCGCCCATATCTATGTCAACAACAAGGCTGATATCCGGGCAGTGCAAGGGATTTTTGAGCAGGTTGCCGGGGTTGAACAAGTGCTCGACCACGAAGGTAAGAAGGCCTACGGGCTGGATCATGAGAGATCAGGCGACCTGGTCCTGATTGCCAACAGTGACAAGTGGTTTACTTATTACTTCTGGAACGATGATAATAAAGCGCCGGATTATGCCAGGACAGTCAACATCCATGCCAAACCCGGTTATGACCCCTGCGAGCTGTTTCTTGATCCGGCCATATCCTTCCCCAAGGCGGCAATCGGCTGGACATTGCTGAAAAAATTCCTGGGATTCCGATATGTTATGGAGGTTGTTCCGCTGAATGCCGATCTTGTCAAGGGCTCGCACGGTAGGATCACCGACCACCATGCCGACCAGGGACCGCTCTTCATGACCACCGAGCCGAGGCTGCTTGACAATCCAACCGTAGAGGCGACAGATGTCTACGGTTTAATGATGGATCATGTTTTTATGAGATAACAGATGGAGTTCAGGATTCAGGAGTCAGCATGAGAGAAACGGCGCAGAGAGCAGTGCTCTATCTTAAGCTCTGCCGGGTCAGTAATCTCCCGACGATCTGGACTAACGTCCTCTGTGCTGTCGTCCTGTCGACCTCGGACTTCTTTCCCTGGCAGGCCTTCCTGCTCCTGGCACTCTCGCTCTCGCTCTTCTATTCCGGTGGGATGTGCTTAAACGATCTCTGCGATGCGGAAATCGACAAAGTTAAAAAGCCTTTCCGGCCAATCCCGTCCGGCGTGATCTCAAGACAGAGCGCCGTGGTATTTACCGTAATCCTTTTTCTCGCCGCTTTTTCCCTTTTGCTGTTCGTGCCGTTCCCCAAAGCCGGCCTGGCCGGAGCAGCCCTGCTGATGTTGATCGTGCTCTATGATCTCTCCCATAAGAATCAGCCGGCCAGTGTCTTCCTCATGGCCGCCTGCCGGCTCATGGTTTTTGTGGTTTCGGCCGTTGCCGTGTCCGGCGCGCTTGGCTTTGCAGCGGCAACGGCCGGAGTCGTACAGTTCGTTTATATTTTGCTCATAACAGTCATCGCCCGCCTTGAGAAGAGCCGGGCCAGGGAGTACTCCTTGCCGCTTATCCCGATAATGATTTCGGCCATCTCTCTGCTCGATGGGCTGATCATGGCTCTCTGCGCCGGGCCTGTCTGGCTGCTGGCCGGGCTTGGCGGGATGCTGCTGACCCGCTTTGGCCACCGCTATGTCAAAGGTGATTGATGCTTAATTGATAGTACCACAAAGTGGTATTAAGGGATAATAGCCGTCTCTAACTCTATTAATAATTTTTAGTTTTTAATTATACCTGTTGACATTCTGGAATTTAGGGATGTATAAAATTAAATTAGCATAATATAGTACCATCTCATAATATTGTTATAAACCCAGCCCTTCAAGGGGAGCGGATGATGGATCAAAAAGGGATTGTCAGAAAGCACAATAGTCGCTACCCAATACCTGTTTTGTATCACAGAGTTCTCCTTATCTTTTCCCTGGTCTTCGCCTGGCCGCCTTTAGCTGGCGCCGCTGTACCGGCGGCAGGTGGTGCGATGCTTGCAAACAGCAGCCGGGTCGTCAAAATTTCGATTCAGGCCGTTAACGTCAAGTTGGGTGATCTCCTGCGCCGCATCAGTGAGCAAGCCGATATTAAGCTCGTCCTCTATCCCCGTGCCGAAGAGTTGGTTAGTCTTAACAAAAATAATGAAGAGTTGGAAACGGTGATCAAAGGTCTATTGCAGGAGTACAATTTCGTTTTGCACTACCGTGATTTCGAGGCGGGGCTCCTCAATAAAATTTTTGTCATATCCCGGAAGACCACGGCTGTCGAGGTTCAAAATGGCGGGTCTGGTAATTTGCTGGTAACGGTGCATCAGCCCCCTGCCCAACAGCCCGGTAGGCCGGAAACAACCAGGCCTCCTGCCAGAAACCCCGGCAAGGTCGAAAAGAAGTCTTTGGGAAATGAGGATGGTCGTTTTGTAGAGATGTCTAATGAGGTAGTAGCCTCCTTAGGTGGCGTATTTACTGATCCGGAGGATCAACTGGAGCAGTCCGCCCCGGCCCTTGACAACAATTTTGGTTTCTTTCAGTCGGACCGGCAGAAGTATGGGGTAAAGATTAATGAGATAAAGCCAGGAAGTCCACTGGCCCTGTTGGGACTGAAAAAGGATGATGTTATCCGGGAAGTCAACGGTAAACCCGTTCAGTCTGTTGATATCCTGAAAAAGCGCCTGAATGAGACGATTGGCGATGGTAAGGGCCGGCGGCCTATTGTTATTATTGCTTTTGAACGCCAGCAGCCGGCCAAGCCGGGCAGTCCGGGGGGTAATACGGGCTCGACGACCACTGCGGAACATATATATGTAAGATAAAGTTAAATTTAGGATAAGTTCTCAATCCAGAATAAAAAAGTGCAAGGAGGACGGCAGGATGAAGATGAAATTATGGCTGTGGATTGTGTTGGCGGTGTGCCTGCTTTTAGCCGGGCGAGCGGAAAACCTGGCGGCAGCCGATTTGGTCGTCGCCATTGGCGATTCATCAACGCTCTATGCCGCCATCAGCAATGGTGACGGCACCTTCTCCGCCCAGCAGAAGATTGATTCCCTGGGCGGGGGTCTCAGCCGCGGGGTGGTCCTTGCCGACTTTGATAACGATGGCGATCTTGATATTATCGCCGGTCGGGGGATAAGTAGTTATGCCTATTACTATCTCTTCCTCAACAACGGCAGCAATGTCTTCACCAAAACCGCCATGGTGGGTACCCTGAGCAATGCCAATAGTTATGCCATGGACATGGCGACCGGGGACTTCAACAATGACGGTAACATGGACTTTATTGCCAACGGCAATTATTGGAATTCCGCCATTTTCCTGGGTGATGGCAAGGGCGGTTTCAGCAAGACCGAGAAGGATCTCGGCAATTACGGCCGCGGTCTGGATGCGGCTGACTTCAATAACGACGGCAATCTCGATTTTGCCCGGGTCGCTTATTATGGGGTCGGCATCTATGTCTATCCGGGTAACGGCGACGGCACTTTCGGTAGTGCGATCTATGCCGGATATACTGGTACAGACCCATACGGCTTGGTAGCCGGTGACTTTAATAACGATGGCAATCCCGATCTCATTGGCGACGATGGAGGTGGCAACCCGTATTTTTTGGCCGGCAACGGCGATTTGACCTTTGGCAGCCCCGTCTATCAGGGCACTCTCTACATGGGCGGTTCTGTCGCCTATGACGGCTATGACTTTAATGGCGATGGCAACCTGGATGTGGTGGCTGTAAGTGCTAATTCCTCTAAAACTTTCTATTTTCCGGGCAATGGCGACGGCAGCTTCGGGACAGCGGTTGAGA
>MGTA01000091.1:0-658 GCA_001799225.1 Deltaproteobacteria bacterium RIFOXYD12_FULL_50_9 | reverse complement strand
CGCCCTCCGCCACTATCGCCAAGGGCGCCGGCGTTGACTTTGATGGCAGCGCCTCCAGCGATCCGGACGGCAGCATCACTGCCTATGCCTGGACCTTTGGTGATGGCGGCACTGATACCGTTGTCAACCCTGCGTCTTATGCCTATATCGATGAAGGGACCTTTTATGCCCGCCTGCTGGTCACCGACAATGGCTCTCCGGCCCGGACCGGGTCAAGGATTGCCAAGGTTGTCGTGCAGGGTGATGCGCCAGTGGTCGACACAACCCCGATTACTTTTGGCGAGGTAGATGCTGATTACGGCTTTTGGGCCCCCGCCCTGGATGGCAGCAATTACGCCAATGACACTGAAGGCATTGTCTCCTATGCCTGGCAGTTTGATGACAACCTGGCTGAAAATTTTGAGGATGGCAACGACGATGGCTGGACCAAGAATGGCGGGACCTGGGGGATCAACGATGTCGCACCCCTGTCCGGCGTGTACTCATACCAGCAGAACGATGAGAGCCTTGGCCGCACCTGGAACCTCTACAGCAAGGTCTTCAGCAGTGATCTGACCATCGAAGCGGATGTTAATCTGGTTTCAGGCAGCGGTGAAGAGGCCCATCTGGTATTTCGGGCCGAGAACGAACAGAACAGTTACCAGATGATCATCAGGGG
>MGTA01000090.1 GCA_001799225.1 Deltaproteobacteria bacterium RIFOXYD12_FULL_50_9 | reverse complement strand
TTCGGCAGACGGATTGCCATGTTCCCGTAATAATGCCTCTGCTCGCTGTATACCGTAACCAAATTTATTGACATACCCCATCGTTTTTAGTGCTTCGGCAAGCACCGGGTTGCGATAACTGTTGCGACGGCTCAGAGTTTCTCGGGTGACAGTCCCATACAGCCCGCCGGGATTCTGGATTTCAATCCGATCGCTGAACCAGTAAAAACGGATTGGACTGGTAGAAGCATAGTCACGATGCATCACCGCATTGTGAAAAAGTTCTCGTATCGCCCATTCAGGATAGTCCGGTACTGATTTGTCACGAAAACCTTCACCCTGAACCATTCCAATACGGTTATAAGCGGTGATTTTAGCGCGAAGCCCGTCCAATACTGTCCGCAAATCGCCCGATAGCTCCAGTTGGTCGTTTGGAATTTCCGTCATGGTAGTTCCTGGAAATTTCAGGAACTGCACATATCCACCCGGCAAATAAAAACGCGGGTTATTGCCGAACAATAATATTCCTGCAACGGTAGGCTTGTTGGTAAGTAAATCAAAACAACGTAGCGACGCCAGTTTTTCTTCTGTTGATCTATTATTGTTTGCAACAATTTCCGGATCTATGGTTTGGGCTCGGTATTCGTCAAATAACCTGATATTCAATTCATTGATAGCGGATTCCGTTACCGGAAGTGAATCAAACGTATTCACAAGAGATGATCGACGTTCTGAAAGGATACGCTCTTCTTGTTCATTGGCAACAGCCCGTCTGGGGCCAACCCTGATATACACCCGACCGCGATACCGAACAGGAGGTACGGTGGATGGTTGCACCTCGACAACCGCAACCTCTCCGCCCGGCAAAGCAAATTTTTCGACAGTCATAGCCGGAGAAGGGAGAACATTACCATCAGAGCGAATACTTGCCAGATTTAGCAATAACTCGTCCGTGACGGCCATACCTCCCAGACTGCCATTGTTGTTGGCTCCGACAATCAGATAACCGGGGGAACGGTGATTCGGATAATCATTAGCGAAGGCGCATATCACCTCGCAAAACTTGTCGGTCTTGGATGTAGAAATCGTCCGTTCTATGCGATCAGACTCCATATCTGACAATAGTCCAATCAACTCAGCTTTTGTCAACATTGTGCCTCCGATTTCATCAGTAATGCTACCAAATCCATACTGATATGGTTCATCGCCAAGCCAGGTTCAGCATGAAACATAATAATGAGTAACGGGCTATCGCCTGTACTGTCAAAAAATGGAAAAACAACTACGGTTTGATATACGCATTCAGCCCGATGGTGATAGGCTTGCCGTCTACTTCGGCGGTGGTAACGATATTCCCTCGCGTGCTGGCAACCACCAAGGTTTTACCGGATGCCGACTTTGTTGGTTTCTCCAGGTCAATCTCGATACAGAGTTTGTTGCCTTTGATTTCGACGGTCATTGCCATAATACAGGTTCTCCTTTGGATTTTATTATGCCTACTCCCACGTCTTATTCTTAAATCCCAGACTCACAGCATTTTCCGAAACAGCGCGTTTGATCTGATCGGTAACACCTTCCGGGAAGTCGGCGCTGATCTCAACACTGACTTTCACGTTGGCCAGAGAGTCGCTGGCAAGTAGAGAGATGATCTCTTCAGCGATCTGCACCATCCGCACCTTGGCAGTTGCAGCATTCACATCAACAGTGCCGATGAATGTTTTTGATTTCGGTATAACGACTGGTGCTGGCGAGGTTGGTGACGGAGGTTTTATCCCACCTTCAACCGGATTCACCAGGAATGGTATAACGCCTGGTTCGGCTGTGCCTGATGGTGTAGGCGTTAAGGTCGGGGTTGTTTTTGCTGCCTGTTCTGCTTCATACTTTTTCGCCGCCTCCAGTTCGATAAGCAGCAGGGTATCGTCCAACTGGACGTTGGCATCGCCAAGTTTGAAGCCGTCGAACGTGCCTTCGTACTGACTATATGCCGTTCCGTAGAAATCCCGCGTAGCGGCACCCTTGATGATGGCCTGCTCCAGGACGTTGCGTGTTTTCAGCCTGGGGAGGTAGAGATAGCGCAGCGTGTCTTCCCAGAATGTCATCGCATTGATGGCCGGCTTGTCGGCCTTCCAGTAAAGTTTCTTCAATTCTGTGCGCAGGTGAATGGGTGACCAGGTAGTTATAACCAGTTGGTTTTCCACACTCATCAACTCAATTTCGCCAATAAGACTCTGACCGCTGGTGTTCAAGGAGAACGCCTCTACTATCGGTTTGGGGTCAGTCGGCGTATGCTGGACCGGACAGAGAAACCACTTATAGCATTCCCGGGCCACTCGCGGCAGCACATCTTCGGCGGTCTGCAGTTCCTTCTTCGCTTGTTGCACCTGCAGTGTATCGAGGACCAACCGCATCCCGGCAATATCATCCACGATAGTTGCCCAGGCCAGGGCCGTTCGGATACAACCGCGCAAACGGGTCAGAGAACCGTGATCCGGGGCAAGGAAGAGGAGTCGATTGCCCCGGTAACGCGGTTTAGTTCCGTTGTTGCGGACATAATCCAAGACGGCATCAAAGGCCATGCGTGTTTCTTCGCGTGAGTAGAACTGCTCTGGCGCCAGGAAAATAAGGCGCATGGCGCTATCGTCCGGCACGTCGGCATTGGGGGTAAAGATATGGACACCATCGAAGAACATGGCTGATCCGGCCAGTTTCTTGAGAACATCGGCCAGTTTGCCACGCACTTCATTTTTGTCTTCAAAGCGTGTCTTGCGGTCCTCCATCTCGCGGCGCAGATTGGCGCGGACGTCGAACCAGAAGCGTGTTGTTTCTTGTGTTTTGTCGCCGGAACTTGTCAAATAATGCAACCGGTCGGCCAGGCGGCTCAGTGCATCGACATAGGTTGATGATGTCTGGCCTGGCTGGAGACAGCCAAGCAGAATCCGTGCCCGGTCAAGACCTCGAATTCCCGGCTTTGTGGCCACCGATGAGGGGGCACTGCCAAAAAAAATCGTCCGGGCAACACGACGGGCCGCATTTATCGCACCGAAACGGGGTTCCTTATTTTCAAGCTCAGTCGTTTCAGCCCGATCTCCATCCACGTCTTTTTCCAGAACCGGATCCCAGCCGGGTGGGAGATAGTAGGTCAACTCATTTCGTGATCCTCCATCGTACAAAGGCAGGCTGCCGGGCAGGATCATCAGATCTTTGTTGTCATCCTTCCACAGACGATAGATAACCTTGGCCATCAGCTTAAGCACACCGCGTGTCCGCTGGAATCCGTCAATTGTTGTCCAGTCTTCATAGAGACGGTCAAAGACTTCCGGGTGGATTGGATACGCCTGCATCAGGCGGTCAAAATATTTCGCTTCCTGTGTTTCAGTCGGCAGCTTTGAACCTTCGGCGATATAGGCATTGGCAAAGGCGCGGCATACCGAATCTTTAGCCTTTACATCTGTCACCGGATTAAACAGCCGTCGCCGGACAATCTCAAATGCCTCTTCGGTTGCCACCGGTTTCCAGAGGGATTGAATCCGGCCAAAGGTTTTTTCCAACGCCCGCAGTGCTGCCGCGCCGCGCTGACTGCCCGCTTCAACCTCTGATTCCGGTAATGATCCAAGAAGCATGGCATTAGGAACAAGCTTGACCGCTTCCATAAGAGCCTGGAGAAATGATAGATTGCTGTCGAAACTGCCACCGCTCAATGGCTGACCGTCCTGAAACTGGCGGATATAGGCGACCAGCTCGTCAATCAGGATCACACAGGGCGCATACTTCTCCATCAGGGCCTTGAGCACATCTTTTCCCGGCGATGTTCCGGTAGCGTCGGCACCATCGACCAGCGCAAAACCTTCTCCACCGCCGAGCTGCCAGGCCAGTTCTCCCCACAGCGTCTTGATAGTCTGTGTGCCATGTTTCCACGGTTGACCGGGAGCATGGGCTGTGCCGTCCAGCACGGCAACATGAGCCTGCGGCACATCCATCAGACAGGCCTCATCAATCAAGGCCGGGATACCTGCCAGATCACCCAAAGGGCAGTTACGTTTAGCCAGATGATACACCGCCAGCATGGTATGGGTCTTGCCGCCACCAAATGCGGTCTGCAGTTGGATAACCGGTTCGCCACCTTTACTGTTCAAACGCTGCGCCACTTGAATGAGCAAAAGTCGCATCCCTTCAGTGATAAAGGTGCGCTGAAAGAACGCCGCAGCGTCTTGATACTCCTGCGTGGCTTTACCAGAATTAACAGCAGTGATGTCGGCAGCAAATTCCGATTGCAGGAATGAACCTTCCAATACGTCGGGATGGGGAACAGCGATTTCACGCCAAGGTTTCATATAATTTCCTTTGTCTTCTGGTTCATTGACTTCAGCAAATAGGTTGACACCCACTATGGAAATTGAGTAGAAAGTTGCAATTAAAGTTCAGTGCCGCTTACCGGCTCGATAGGGTTCGCCCCGCTGGACATCATTTATTTAGAGCCTTGGCCATTGGTCAGGGCTTTTTTTATTCCGGCGATGAAACGATAGACGATTTCAGGTTTTTGTAGGGGCGATCCCTTGCGGTCGCACTTGTTGGAATCGTCAATAATTCATGAAATTACCACCTAAAAACGGGCACCCGCAAGGGGATGCCCCTACATTTTACTGTTTACTCAAAACAGCTTGCCTTGCGTCATTTTGCCCGATGCTTCGCCGGCTGCGGATTCAATGCCGGTCCAACTGGTTATCAATTCATTATAGGCACGAGCATCCTCCGCCCATCCTTGCCGTTCGCACAGGGTATACAGGCGATAGGCCAACTGGCGCACTGATTCTCCCTGGTTTTTAACATCGGTCAGCAGTTGACCTGCCTTGGTTTCGCCATCTTGTCTCAGGGTGCGGATCAGGTGATGCAGGGTTTCCCATATCGGGTTGCGGTCATCGGTCGTTGGATCCCAATCGGTGGGATATTCAGACCATTTGAATAACCGCACGTTACCGCCGCCGCTTTCAACAACTCCGGCGTTTGCAACACCGGTAACACTGGTTCCCTTGGCACGAGAAAGGGTATCGGCATCGCCGAAGCGACCTTCTTTCCAACCATTCTGTTCAAACCAGTGTAGACAAAATTGAGTGTCAGCGTCAAAGTCGTCTTCGGCCAGGAAGCGGTTAATGAGCTGGAGAGCGGTATGGACTGTCATGGTTGAACCGTCAGCCTCCAGCACGGCAGCGTATTTGGAGAAGACCGCCATGCCGGGGCCAATAATTGATTGGGAAAGGTCAACAGGGGCCACGGGTGAAATATCATACCCGGAACCTTTGGTCATTTCATCGAGAGCCTCGGGAAGTATGGCGTTCAGTTCGCGGATATACTCACGCCGGGAGATGGTGGTTGCATTGGGGTCGCGCTTGCGGCAGACTAGGATGATGCAGGAAGCGAGGGCATTGGTGCCGGAACCGATCATGCGATTTGAAAGTTCTGTTCGCATCGGCCATGTTCCGGTAAGTGCAAAACCAGCTCGTAAAACTGCATCCAGAAAAGTTTCCCAACCAGTATTGCCGGTGCCAGTTGCGTTGGTGTCGGACTGTTTAAAGGCATAATAAATAGTGGTCGGAAAGGCGGGATGTGCCTGCTCTGCCAGCCGATGCATTGCTTCGGTCATGCCTTTGAGGAAAAAAACTTCCGCTTTCTCCTTGCTGCCGTGGCGGTAGGGGGTTGCTACAAGCTCCTCAGCTTTTGGAACTGTCATCGTAGAAAATAAGCTAGGATAAACAGGGCGCAAAGATCGGCGCATCCATACATAGAAATAATCGGATAAGTCGGCATAGAATATGTTGTCATAGTAGGGCGGATCAGTAGAGATTACCTTGCCTGAGCTAAGAGTCTGAATGGTAGCATCCTCAATGGAAGCAAAACCCCTTAAATTGGCGGGCAATGAGCGGTCAATCACTTTTGCTATCCAGCCAACGCCACCATCAAAGTTTCCAGATGCCTCACTGAAGGGGTTTCCCTCTGAGAAATCCCAACTCATAGGCAAAGCTTGGCGACTGAAAGTATTGATGATTCCGCTAGCTGTCGGTGTGGGGTCCCATCTCGTGAGGGTTGAATGACGATCTGAAAGCTTATCTACGCCGAACCCCAAATATACTCCTATAGCATCAGAGTAAGCTGTGGCGCTGGTGCCATTATCACAAATCCCCTTGTCATCATCCTGCCAGCCAACCTTCACAGCATCCTGTTTGACTTTTTCCCGTGCCTCTTGTACCAAATCGGAAAAAGTTGTTAGTGCCACAAGCTGTCGAGGAGTGAAGAGATCGCCCCACTCTTTCAAACCGTAAGGTACGCAGGTTCCACCGCTCAGTCGCACAGGCACATCACCTGTAGGGTGCCAATCTGGTTTGGCTTGTCTTGCCGTGGCCTCCGTTTCAGGAGTTGGTGACAAATATATTCGTCCCCGCGGCCCTTCGGCAACAACTGCCATCAAACGTGCTCCTATCCGCCCAGCTTGCCCTTCAGCCTTTATGTAATCCCCACTTATGGGTGAACCTGACAGTAGACATAGAAAATTGGCTCCACGTCCAATAGTTTTGGTCCCATTTTTAACAGCATCCATGTCTTTGGGCTTACCCATCTTCACGGTAAATTGGTAATTGTCCCCAGCCACTATAGGTTCTACATACACTTCTTTTCCAGCTATAGTGCAAAGCATAAATGTGGACACTAGCGGAATATCAGCGTGAGAAAACGCCGGGTTTGGGCTTTTCACTGTCCGCGCCCAGAGCCAGGCAATCACCCTTGCCTCATGGGTTCCATACTCTTTGGGAAGCTGCACCTTGGGGTAAAGATACCCAATACGTTTGAACGCTTCCTCCCGCATCCATGCGCCATAGCGCCGCACATCTTCAGCAAGTCCAGTTGAACAAGGCCAATCAGTTTTTTTGAAGGAAGTCTGTTTATCCTCTTTTGGAATCGGCCCTATCGGCGCACGGCCTGCAAATTTGGGTGGAATCTCAATCATCGCCTTGTTGATCAGCACCGCCACCGGATTG
>MGTA01000089.1:15806-23082 GCA_001799225.1 Deltaproteobacteria bacterium RIFOXYD12_FULL_50_9 | reverse complement strand
CCTGAGATTGATATTTTTGTTCATGGCCACCAGTGACTCTGTCTGAATAGATTCAAAGCCGATCAGAAAGGCCTTGGCCCCGCTGTCGGCGGCGGCTTTCAGCAGACCCTCATGTTCGACGATGTTCAGGCAGGTCTGACCACCCCACTCCTTACCGCAGTCCTTTAATCGGGCAAAGAGTTTAAAGGCCCGGTCAATCGAGGTTTTACCGGAGCCGATGATGTTGTCGTCGATGATAAAGATGCGCTTTTTATTGATGGCATTGATCTCATCGATAACCCTATCAATGTCGCGCAGCCGGTATCTGCCGCCGTTAAACAGCGTCACCGAACAGAATTTGCAGTTGTGTGGGCAACCCCGCGAGGTCTGGACGGTCTGGACAAAGTAACTGTCCGGTTTGTAGAGATCACGCCGGGGAGCCGGCAGGAATTCGATATCCGGTCTTTCTGCGGCCCGATAAATGCCCTGCATACAGTTCTGTTCGAAATCAGCAAGAACCCGGGGCCAGATATTTTCGGCCTCTCCGGCCACCACTGCATCAGCGTATCGGATTGCTTCTTCGCTCATAATTGAAGGGTGAATACCGCCCAGAACCACCGGCACGCCGCGCGCCTTGAAACGGGCACTGATCTCATAGGCCCTGGGAGCCATCGGCGTCATGCAGGTAATCCCCACCAGATCGGCCGCCATATCGAAGTCTATATCTTCGACAGCCTCATCGACAATCTGCACACTAAAACGTTCCGGGGTGTGGCTCGCCAGGATGGCAAGATTTAGAGGCGGCAGCGCCAGAACCCGAACGTTTTCCAGCAGTTTTGTCCGGTAAGCCGGGCTGATCAAAACTATTTTTTTCATGGCGTATCAATGGACCGGTTGATGTTTAACTAGTCAGACAGTAAACATAATTCAGTGTGCAGGTTCTTGATAGCACTGAGAACAGTCAGTGTCAAGTTACTGATCTGAAAAAAAAGGCCTACTGCTGAATTGGTCAGACTCGATAAAGGCCTCAGTTAATAGCAGTTATAACGATACACCTTGACATATACTCAATAAAGGTCTAAAAATATGTCATAAAATTATATACTTCACAACTTCAGCACCGTTTTTTACACCTACGAAACTATAATCACTTAGGATACGAGATGAAATTACTCGATCTTCTCACCCTTAAGGGCAAGAAATCAAAGATTAAAGAAAATGATAACCTGCAACCAGGCCATAGCATTGAGAATGTTTTTGGAATAATCAACGAGTTCCCGGTCGGCGCCCCGATTGGCTACTATCCTGAGTTCAAAAAAGATATCAAGCTCGATTCCCTGCTGGTCGGATACATGATCAACAATCACGGCATTTACTCCCACAATGATATCTCCTTCGCTAAGACAGCGACAGGTCCGGTTCTAAATCTTGTTACCCCTGATGCCAAAATTTCCATCAAAAATATTGACAGTTTCCATATCCTTCTGCCACTGATCACCAGAACCACCATAGATTATACGACTAAGAAAAGCTGGAACGTAGATGATCAAAAATCTTCAGAAAAAAAGATTAATGATTTCATGCGCGGCAGTACGATCACTCTGTTCGCCCGAACTCCCAATGTCAGGGGAATCTACCATATTGATACGGTTGTCAGTAAAAATATCGTACTCAAAGATGGGCATTACGCCAACAGCAAGCTGGTTTTACTTGAACCGCAAATAGACACTTTTGAATGTATGAATCTGCGACGGATGCAGAGAGTTAACACTGAAATCCCGGCTGAGATCCAACTACCGAAGGAGAAAAAACGTCACCCCTGTCTGATCCGCGACTTTTCCGAAAAATTTATCCGTATCGAACTACTTGACACTAAGGAAATTCATCACGGGGTTGCCGTCAATCGCAACATATTTCTCATCATAATGCCTAACGATCCAGACAAACAAATGATCATCAACGGGGTAGTGCATCGCAACCGTAATAACAATGTGATAATCTCCATGAACAGCCTTTTCAAAAAAGGCCTGTTCCAAAAGCTTGACCAGCTAGATGAATTTGTTATCAAGGCTACCCTTCTGAACCATCCTCAAACTAAACGAAGCTAACGCAAAAGGACGCTTCATCACCTATGAACAACAAACTGCGCCGTCTGGTTCTTATATTCTTACTGGTTCCGCCGACTCTCCTGGCGTGCACCAAGACAAAAGAAGACATTGTGACTAAATCCAAAGACAACATCAAAAAGATGACTGACCAGGTGGCTGATCAGGCCGTTGAGAAAATGCGAAGTCCGTTAGAAAAGGCAAAAGAGATGGCGAATCAAGGTGAAGAGCGCCTGAAAAAGATCGACGAGGAGTTGAATAAAAAACAGTAACAAAGCAAAAGGGGCCTTTCCGGCCCCTTTTGCTCACTTCACGCCTATCAGTTCAACGTCGAAGATAAGATTGGCGTTCGGCGGGATAACGCCGCCCGCCCCCCTTGCGCCATAGCCAAGGGCCGGCGGGATATAGAGCGTTCGCTTGCCGCCGACCTTCATGCCGGCAACTCCTTCATCCCACCCCTTGATGACCCGACCAGCTCCTAAAGGAAAGATAAAAGGCTGTTTTCGATCAAGCGAGCTGTCGAACTTGGTGCCTTTTTTGCCGCTGCCCTCATCAAGCCAGCCGGTATAATGAACTTCAACCAATTTGCCGCTTTTAGCCTCATCCCCGGTACCCACCACGCTCTCATCGTACTTGAGGCCTGAAGCCAAGGTCTTCATCTCTGCATGTGCCTGTGTCATCGTCAACAATACCCCCATAATGATGCTTGTAATAATAAATTTCATTTTTTCCTCCTGTGCAGTAATAAAAAGTAAGGCCATTTGGGAGTTATGGGAGTTAACTATCCCATAACTCCCATATCTCCTATTATTCCCATAATAAATGAGTGCAAAAAATCACTCTTTTTCTCTCCTGATTTTGGCGCCGAGTGCTTTCAGCTTGCCGACCAGATCATCATAGCCCCGATCAAGATGGTAGACCCTTGAGATATGAGTCTCGCCCTCGGCTGCCAGGCTGGCGACAACCAGAGAAGCACTGGCCCGCAAATCTGTGGCCATAACCCGGGCGCCCGACAACCTGCCAACCCCTTTAACGATAGCGCTTCGACCGTCGATCCTGATATCAGCGCCCATGCGGCGGAGTTCAGCTACATGCATAAAACGGTTTTCAAAAATTGTTTCATTGATAACGCTTAACCCGCTGGTTAAGGTCATAAGCGCCATGATCTGGGCCTGGAGATCCGTGGCAAAACCTGGAAAGGGCATAGTCTTGACATCGACATTCCGGAGAGGGCCGGAACGGGTTACATAAATCGAATCCACCCCCTCTTTGATAGTCAGGCCGGCGGCTTTAAGCTTTTCAAGCAGCGATGGCAGATGAGCGGGATTGCAGTTGGTCAGCGTTGCTTCCCCGCCGGCCGCACCTACGGCGATAAGGTAGGTACCGGTCTCAATCCGATCGGGAATAATTGTGGTCTCAGCGGAGTGCAAGGCGGTTACGCCATGAATTACTAATCTGTCCGAATCCCGGCCGATGATTTTCGCACCCATACCGGTCAGCATATCGACCAGATTACCGATCTCCGGCTCCCGAGCGGCATTCTTAATGACCGTGGTCCCTTCAGCCAGAACCGCGGCCATAAGGATATTTTCCGTACCGGTAACGGTCGGTATATCAAAACATACGGTGTTGCCCTGCAGACGATCTGCAACGTGGGCGTCAACATAACCGCTTTCCAATGTAAAGGTAACGCCCAGTTTCTGGAAGCCCTGGAGATGAAAATCGATCGGACGGGCTCCAATTGCGCAGCCGCCGGGCAAGGAGACCCTGGCCCTTCCGGTTCTGGCCAATAAGGGCCCCAGAACCAGGATCGAGGCCCGCATAGTCTTGACCAGATCATAAGAGGCTTCTACATCCTTAATACCTGAAGAGTCAAGGATAAGTGTATTGCCATTTTTTTGCCAGGTCACTCCAAGCGCGCCAAGCAGTTCGAGAATAGTCCGAGTATCGCGCAGATCAGGGACATTATGCAAAATCTGTTTCTCAGGAGTAAGCAGACAGGCGGCCATTAGAGGGAGAGCCGCATTCTTGGCGCCACTGATCCTGATGGTCCCGTGCAAAGGGTGACCGCCTTCAATAACTATCTTATCCATGTTTTTTTACCGTCGCCGTTTTTCTGGCCTGCAGAACTCTGGGTAACCCGGCATAATCGCGAATCACCCGGACATTATCATAGCCTGACATTTTTCTAAAGAGCTCAAGAACATACTCTTCCTGATCAAAGCCGATCTCCATAAAAAACCAGCCGCCGGCCTTAAGTATCTGATCAAGATCCCGGCAGATAATCTCAATTTCCCGAACACCATGAAAACCGCCATCCAAGGCCAGAGCCGGTTCAAAAACACGGACCTCCGGCTCGAGAGCAGCCATACTTGTCTGGGCCACATAAGGTGGATTAGTGACAACCACGCTGAAAATCGGGCCGGGTCGAAACGCTTCCAGCCAGCAGGAATTAACAAAATTGACGCGACTGCTCACCCCATGTCTTTTCGCATTGGCCGCAGCTACCAGCAAGGCCGGCCTGGATCGATCAACAGCTACCACCTGACGATCAGGCATTTCCAAGGCCAGACAGATGGCCAATATGCCACTGCCGGTACCGAGATCAAGCATGGGCCCGTTTTCTACAAAACCCGACTTATTAAGCTCCAAAGCAGCTTCAACCACATGCTCGGTTTCCGGTCTGGGTATCAGAACATCAGGAGTGACCAGGAAAGAGAGCGACCAGAACTCCTGTTCACCGATAATATATGCAACCGGTTCTCGAGCCATCCGCCTGGCAAGAAATTTTCCAAACTGTTCGACCAATCCTGGTGAGAGATAACGATCAGCCACAAAAAGTTCGGCTCGGCTGCACTTGAGCAGATGACTTAATAAGAAACCGACATCGATTGCCGCATCCGCAACCCCAGCGGCCAGCAACCGCTCAACCGCTTGCTGATATATTTTTTTGATGTTCATTTAAGATTAGATCAGCCATAACCAAAAAATCAATGCATCTTCTGCAAAGCTTCAGCCTGAAAATGAGAATTCAGAGGATTGAGCAGGTCATCAAGCTTACCCAGCATGATATCGTCCAGTCGATAAAGGGTCAGATTTATGCGGTGATCACTAACCCTGGCCTGCGGGAAATTGTAGGTTCTGATCCGTTCGCTGCGGTCACCTGAGCCGACCTGACTTTTGCGGTCGGCAGAAATCAGGTCATGTTGATCCTGCTGCATCTTGGCAAGCAGCCTGGCCCGCAGTACTTTTAAACCCTTGGCCTTATTTTTATGCTGAGACTTCTCATCCTGGCAACTCACCACCAAACCTGTCGGCAAATGGGTGACCCGTACTGCCGAGTCGGTAGTATTAACGCTCTGACCACCCGGCCCTGAAGAACGAAAAACATCAAAACGCAGTTCATGCGGTTCGATGTTCACTTCAACCTCTTCGGCTTCCGGGATAACCGCAACGGTAACCGCCGAGGTATGGATCCGGCCCTGTGCCTCAGTCTCCGGAACCCGTTGAACCCGGTGCACCCCGGATTCGTACTTGAGTCGGCTGTAGACCTGATTACCGCTGATCAAGGCAATGATCTCCTTAAACCCGCCGATTCCGCTGGAGTTGCTGCTCATGATCTCGACATTCCAGCCCTGCATCTCGGCAAATCTCGAGTACATCCGAAATAGATCGCCGACAAAAAGGGCGGCCTCATCGCCACCGGTTCCAGCCCGGATCTCGAGCAAAATATTCTTATCATCATTGGGATCCTTGGGCAGGAGCAGGATGCGCATCTCCTCTTCAAGGGCGCTCGCCTGATTTTTCAACTCAACTATCTCGGCTCTTGAGAGTTCCAGGATCTCTTCGTCAACCTCTTCCTTAAGAATCTGCCGGCTGCCTTCAAGATCATTCATCACCTTCTGATAACGATTATAGACCTCATGCAGCTTAACGACCTGGGCATGTTCCTTGGCGATTTTACGATATTCCGCCTGATTAGCCATAACCCGTGGATCCGCGAGTTTACTTTCCAGCTGCAGGCGTTTTTCACCGAGATTGTCAAACTGCTCAAACATAATGAAATACACAGAAAAAAAGAGGAAGAACAAAAAAAGTTGGGAATTTTTGCTTATCTTTAATAAAGCAAAAATTCCCAGGCTGATATCACGACGACTGATGGAGATCAGCCTGCCGGTATAGCAGACCGATCATCCTATCAATAAAACTACTCTTCTTACTTTTTTAGATGATTTGCATACTTTTTCATAAATTTTTCAACCCGGCCGGCAGAGTCGATCAACTTCTGCTTACCGGTAAAAAACGGATGACAGGCGGAACATATTTCAACCCGGATCTCTTTCAAAACCGAACCGGTTGCAACTTCATTACCGCAGGCGCACTTGGCCATAATCTGGTTATATTCAGGATGGATACCTTTTTTCATAACTGTCTCTCCACGTAAAAATCAAGGTGTCAACAGACAACCTGTTTTGTAAGCTGGCTCACGCCCCACACCATTATTGGAACCGCAGCAAAGAGAGGATATATACAACGATTCACAGTAATTTGCAAGAAGTTGCATCAACAGATCCGCTCTCATTACAATTTGAAAACAATTACAGCTCCATCAACGTCCTGACACTGTTATTCAACCGGTACTTCTTCTTCAGGGAGACATGTAGTGTCGTCGCTGCCGGTTCTGCCCCATGCGTAGGTAGTGCCGCTCGCCTCGCTGCTGTACGGCGAATAATCAGCATTCCGATAAGCCCTGATCCGATATGTATACTGTTTATTCGGATTGAGGTTTTTAGTATCGATATACTGCACCAGATCGGCGGCCAGAGTGGCAATCGCCACAAACTGACCATTGGCGGCCTTCTTCTCGATTATGTAGCCTTGGCGATCAACGATCCGGTAGTCATTACCGGCGCCGACCGCGTAAGGTAACTCCGGGGTAACCGTTAACGTAGTCGCACTGTTGCCGGTTATCAACCTGCTTAGTCCGATATTGTCGCCACTGGTCATGACCACGTAGTAGTTGGCCCACTGGTCAATCACCCAAGTTTTCCCAGAGGTTACTATGGCGGTGGTGGATCCGCCGGCAGTTGATTGTGCAACAACATCATTATTGGTCCACAGCAACTCCATCTTCTTGGAACCGGCGGGACGGGCTACAAAATTGGTCGGCATGGCCGGGTTGGTAATCTCAT
>MGTA01000089.1:15090-15789 GCA_001799225.1 Deltaproteobacteria bacterium RIFOXYD12_FULL_50_9 | reverse complement strand
TAAGTGATCCTTATAGGCCCGCACCTTATAATAGTATGTAGAAGACGGGTCAGGCGGATAGAGTGAAATTTTGTACTTATCACCAGCAAGTATTGTGGTGGAAAAGGCCGGAGAGACCGTCAGCGTAGTAGCCTCATTGTCCGTTATCTTCCGACTTACTCCGATGTTGTTGCCGTAGGTCATGACCACGTAGTAACCGGTCCACTGGTTGGTCGTCCAACTCTTCGCCGAATTTACTACCGTAGAGACGGAGCCGCCAGTGGCCGTTTCCTCGCTCGTGATGTCCTTTATGCTCATATCAGTATATTTGAGCCTGGTGGCATCAATCTTTATATTATCAACCTGCACCGTCAGGTCCTGAGCTTCGGTGTTTCGCTGAGCATACTGCCCTATTTTCACCGAAGTAGGCTTAATACCGGCAGCAAGACTCCCGACAGCCGGAGAGAACACCAACTCCTGCCAGGCCCAGACCAATCCGGTAAGTTTCCAGTAATAGACCTTAACGACATTACCGGTTCGGTTGATCCGCAGCTTACCGGATGTGTCCGTCGTGGCCTGGGTAACCTGAGACGTTATATCAAAAATCTTGGCTTTGGCGTAATAATTGCCGCTGGATCGCTCAAGATAGACGCTGTCAACATTTGTCTTGCCGGCTTGTTTCGGATATTCGATATAGATTCGCACCGGGACATTATACTG
>MGTA01000089.1:12097-15064 GCA_001799225.1 Deltaproteobacteria bacterium RIFOXYD12_FULL_50_9 | reverse complement strand
TACAGCATTGGAGGTCGTGTGCAGGACAACCTTGCCATTACCGCTGCCACTGTTCCAGGAGATCGATGCTGAGCCGCTGGTATTCGAGATATTTAGAGGCGATGCTGTAATAGTTCCACCCTGCAGTCCGCCCTTCTGGGACCAGACCCATGAGTTGATCGAACTGTCAAAGGTGTCGTTAAGATTAAAGTAGTGGGTGCCGATCTCGACATAGTTGGTGGCCAGGCTGCAATCAGCCGTCACCGAATAGTTACAGCGCTCAATCTTGAAGCCGGTCTCGTCGGCATTGGTATCGGTCCAAAAAAGATTGATCTTACGCAGATCGACCAGCGGATCAAAGACCTCGACCTGGCTTAAAATCGTAGGCGATACCGTGTCAATGGTCGTGGCAACAGCGTTGGCGCTGAATGGTGACTCCCATATGCTGACACTGGTTCGGACCGCTTTAATCCTGTACGAGTAGGTGTGATCCGGGCAGACTTCAGGATCATCATAGGCTACCTTGACAGCAGGATCATTGTGCGATTCGTGCGTATCAATTTTGCTGAACTCAATATCCTGATCGCAGGCCGCGTCCGTACCCGGACATCGGTAGATATCAAAGCCGCTCTCAGTAACCGTCGTATCGTTCCACTCGACATGGATTGTCGTAGTGCTTGTATTAACGGCGGTCACCCCGGTCGGTGCCGGAATATTCGGGGTTACGACCTTGGGCGGATCGCTGTACTTATCCGGCCACGGGCAGCTGCTGTTCTTGAACGGCTTCACCCGGTAGCAGTAGGTGTTGTTAACCGGCAGACCATCGACACCGATATCAAGTCCGGTATCGACGTAAGTAAAGACATTCGGCGGATCAACCGGGGTATTGAAACTTTGTAAAATGGTAGTACAGGTTGCATCCAGACGTTCAACGGTAAAATAGGTCTCATCCGGATTGACATCGGTCCAAACCACCTGGATGCGGTTCTCATTCAGATGCTTGGTGTTGTTCGTATCAATCGACGGAATGCTGACGGTCGGGGTAGTGGCATCGTCATAAGCACTCTTCGGCGGATTTGTCCAGGTCTGGACCGGGGTGATCTCCTCTGCCTGGATAGCTAAGGTCGGTTCGGTTGCCGCATATTTACGGACATGAATATAGTCGAAATATCCATAATTGTCCCCGGAAGTATAGGCGATAGTGCCGGTTATATACGATGTAAGGTTAGCCTGGGTATACTTTTGCACATCATTATATAACAGCCAGTATGAATTGTTCAAAACCTTGATCGTCCAGCGTTGCGGACTATATAAGGTGTAAGGTACACTCCCGGAATTCACACTATTGCTCTGGACATTCGATGCGTTGTAATCAGATCGATTAAACACCTGCGATGACTCATTATAGGATATAGTCGTACCCTGATATGATCCGGAAGCAACAAACCTGATCCTTGAAAAATTGCCGAAGTTATAGATGTTCAGGGCATAGAGGTTCACGCCGGCCTCAATGGTATAGCCGTCGGCATTGGTATAATTACCGGTTTTGCCGGGCAAAGGTCCGGACAAGGCGCCATTTAGAGACCTGGAGGCGAAATTGGCAGCGCCAAACACGCCTGATCCGCTGCTGGAGTTGTTGGCATTGCCGTTGCCGTAATAGAGACTGATGCTGGCACTCGAGGTCCTGGTCTTGAACCAGACAATGGCGCTGGTGCCATCCGTTTTCTGCTCGATCCAGTAGGGCAACTCCTGCTCATCCACCTCATCGTAGAAGCGGATATCATCAAAATCAGCTTGCATATCGCTGTCGTAGGGCACGACAATCCTGGTTGGATAATCAGTCAGGAAATTGGCGCTGAAATTGATCCGCGCCCGTCTCGACCAGGTGGTGGCTTCGGCATTAGTCAAAGCCGGAACACCCGCGCCGGCCGGGCCATTACTGAAGGCCTGGACCTTATAGAAATACTTTTTGGCTTCGCAGACAGTCGGATCTGACCAGGCGGTCCGGTTAGCGCCGGCCCTGCCGGCAGTAGCCGTAATATCGGAATAATTGGCGTCGTTCAGACAATTATTCGAACCATTATCAAGACAACGCCATAACACGAACCCTTCCTCGGATTTGGTATTATCGGTCCAGACAATATCGACCTGGGTGGAGTTTGACGCCTGGGTTTGCACACCCGTAGTTGCCGCCACAGTCGGGGCAACTACCGTCGTGGTATCACAAAGCAGGGCGCTGTAGCCGGAATCCCAGCCGTCGGTGCAGGAGCCGACCGCAGTCTTATAGGCACTGACCTTGAAGCAATACTCCTGGTCGTTATTCAGGCCCTTAGCCGAAGAGGTGGTGGGGTTGGAAACCGTAAAGGTCGAGCAGTTGGTCAAGTTGGTCGATGGACCAAAGCAGCGCATGATCTGGAAACCGGTTTCATCAGTGTTGGTATCTGTCCAGCTGAGATCGATCTGGGCTTCTGAGACTCTCGTTACCGTGTTCAGGGTAGGAACGGTTGAATTCGAGGCTGTCACAGCGTTTGATTCGGCGCTGGCGGCTACCCATGGTTGATTACCGCCGTTCACTTCTGAGCCCAGTGTCACGGTGGGTTCAGTCGCGGCGTATTTTCTGATCCGGTAGTCATCAACTTCGACAGTCAACGAACGGGAGGTATCTGCAACATACAGGTCAATGCCATATTTGATATTGGTATTGGTTGCACCACTAGGATTCGTGGCCACAGGGGTTATACTATCATTTTCATAGATTTTTACGGTCGAGCCGTCCCTGACCAATTTCACCTTCACAAAACCATTATTATAGGCAATATTCGGTGAAGAGGCGAGTAAGCGATGGCTGGCTCCCGGATTGTAATAGTACCACTGCCAACCATAGCCATCCTGATACAATCGATAATATTGATTGAAATCCGTAAGGAACGGGCTGCTGCCGTTAAAACCGGTGTTCTGGAGTTTGTACTCCTCGACATAGTTCAGGGT
>MGTA01000089.1:9708-12046 GCA_001799225.1 Deltaproteobacteria bacterium RIFOXYD12_FULL_50_9 | reverse complement strand
TGAGAATCTGAGGCCCCCGCCGGTCTCGGCAGTCGGCAGACCGCTTTGGTCAATAGTCCACTTGGGATCAAGGGCGTTATCACCAAAATCATCAAACATCAGGAAGGTGTTAACACCGTTGCTCGAGCTGTCGGCCTCATAGTTGCCATATACCAGCCAGATATTGTTGGCGGCGACATTAGCGCCGGTCTCGAACCAGACCGTGGCAGTGCTCCCGTCGGTCTTTGACTCAATCCAGTAATCCAGTTCGACATTGGCAATAGAGTCATAGAACCTGATATCGGAGAAATCACTCTTCATATCCGGATCATAGGGAATAACCACCCTGGTCTGGAAATTGATGACTCCATTGGTGATCGTCAACGGTTTGTAGCGCGACCATTTCACTCCATTATCATTCGACAATTTACCGTCTGGAGTTGGCGCGATAACAAAATAATCACTGGCCGCAACCAACTTGTACTTGTACTGCGTATTTCTACAGGCAGTCTTGTCAATATAGCTTGTGGTATTACCGCTGGTCGTGCCGATCGTCGCATACGCCGTGCATGATGAACCGTTCCAAGTACAGCGCTGCACCTGGAATACGGTGTTCGAACCGGTCGGGTCGGTCCAGGTAAGACTGATGTCCGTGGTATTAAGGACAGTTGGTGTGGAAAGCACCGGTGGTGACGGTGCCTGGGTCTGGGTTGAGGAGTTGGCGCTGTAGCCGATGTTATAGTTGTAAGTGCCGTTCTCACCCCAGGTGCAGACCGTATCCGGGGAAATTTTGTATAAACCAACCCGGTAGGTATACCAGGAACCCGGTTCAAGTCCGGTAGTATCAAGATAGGTCCTGCTGCCGAGCAGATAGAGATTCTGGACCTCTGCGTCACTCAAGGACTGGTTATAGATCGCTACCTCATCAACTATGCCGTCAAAATATCCGTAACTCATGCCGCCGACGATGGTTGGGGCATAGACCCTAAGCCTTGGCGAGGTAAGCCCGGTACGGACCAATGTGCCATTCAGATAGATTTTGGGCTGCTTGCTGGAGTAGGTGACCACTATATGGTTCCAGCCGGTGCCAAGCGCCCCGCTGTACACGGCGAGCGCCGGCATATAACTACCTGATTGCTCATACACCGCAATCCCGTTGGAACCGACAGAGATACCTGCCCCGCTGCCAATAATCTGGTAGTCCGGGGCGAACAGATACCTTTGACCCGTCGTACCGGTTATAACGCTGGTTGATTCCGTATTAAGCACAATATCTCGCGCGGCTGTCACCTGGACCCAGGCAGCCATGGTAAAGCTATCGGTCGGAATACCGTCAAAATACGACCAAGCCGCATATTTTGTGCCGGAAAAGCTGCCGGCCCGTCCACTATGACCACCGGCCACCGTGTTGGCGCTATTATAGGCCTTAGCGTTGTTCTTGCCGCCAACTCCGTCGAGAATATCATAGGAGGAGCCGGACCATGTTGCCTCATTCATCTCAAGCCGGACAACTGGAGCCACATTCATGGACGCTATCTGGGTGAAAGGCCCGGAGGCGCAGGCAGTAGCATCACCGGCGCAGCGCTCCAGTTTGACACCGGTAAAATCAGGAGTTGCAGTCGTCCATGAGAGCGAAATCTCGGATTCGGAAAGGGCTGTGCCGGTAGGACTGCTAGACACCGTCGCAGTCACCGCATTTCTTTGCACTGTGCTGCTGGGGGCGCTTGACCACTCATGCGGCATGGTATAGCAGGCAGCACCATCCCCCTGCACCGCTCCTCCCAGGGACAAGGTGGCTGAAGCAATATCATTTTTAAATACCCCTATCGTATCCATGACCAGCTGGGCTTGATACTGCCTGACTTTTACCCGCATCGGCGTGTCGGTAACCGGCGGCACTCTGACCGTGGAGTCGTAGATCGATGTCCAGTTAGCGTAAGTATAAGATCCGCCGCCACCCCGAATGAAGTACTTAGCCCCACCGGTCACATAATAAACGATCTTGATTTCATATGGATAGTTATAGCTGAAATACTTATTCGGATAATTAGCTATCGTGCTGTTGCCGTTCTCATAAACAATATTAATATAGTTGCTGTAGTAGTAGAGACCGTGCAAATAGGTGTTATTCGAATTAACCACATTGGTACTTAAACCGGCATACCAGATACCAGCCCCGGATGGAATTTCTCGGTAGTACATGGTCCTGATCACGTCCCTGGCAAATGTAGCCTTGGAGGTAAAGGGGTTATAGGAAGTACTACCGTTGTTTACCAGATTCAGGCCACTATCCACATACATATTATCGTAGATGCCGTTTTCCCAATTGGTCGCATTAATTGTTCTGCAGGCAAAATCA
>MGTA01000089.1:8001-9663 GCA_001799225.1 Deltaproteobacteria bacterium RIFOXYD12_FULL_50_9 | reverse complement strand
CACCGCCGTTTGCCACCTTGGTGGCCAAGGGGTTGCCGTAATACATATAGATGAAGTTCGCATTGGTCCCAATCTTTAGCCAGACCACCGCAGTGCTGGGGCCGGTAGTTGTTTTGGCAATCCAGTGCGGCAGGACCTGGCCGTCAGTCAATCCGGCATCGGTAAACTGATAGAAACGGATATCTGCAAAATTGGTCTGCATGCCCGTTGCCAAAGTCACGGTAACCTCGTTAACCGAATCGGCCACGAAACTGCCGATGGTCACCGGCACCCGGTAGGTCCAGCAGCCGCCGTAGCCATAAGTGAACTCCTTGTCAACAGCCTTGATCCGATAGCTGTAAGGCTGATCCTGACACACACCATCTACATAACTCGTTACACCCGGGTCCATATAGTATTTGGTCGTGAATTGCCCATCCAGAGTACATGCCGTCAATATACCCGGACAACGCTCGAGGACAAAGCCGGACTCATTGCTGGTGACATCACTCCAGCCCAGATCGATCTTGGTAGTATTCCGCGCTGTTGCCGAGAGGGCAAATGTCCCTGTCGATATATTGGTATCGGTGGTAACCGGGCCGGTATAAGCGGTCTGCCAGTTGCAGGCGGTCTTAACTGCCCTTACCTTATATAAATAGACCGTATCAGGATTGAGCCGGGTATCGGTATAGGTCAGCAACCCGCGGCCTACCGTATTAACCAGCGCAAAATTACTGCACCCCGAACCGGTGCAACGCCAGATCTCATAGGCGTCTTCGTCCCTCGTCCCTGCTCCTGCCGTCCAGGTGAGCTTGACCTGCTCTTCGTTCGAGCCGACAGTATTCCAGGTAAGGCCGCTAGGGGCGGTCATGGTATTGGTAGTGACCTCTATCTCATTGCTCGGATTCGACGTCCAGCTGTATGGCGTGGTTTGGGTCGCCTTGATCCGGTACTTGTAGGTGCCCTGGCAGGCAGCAAGATCCGAATATGTGGTGCTGTTGGCGGCAACCGTCGAATTAATGGCCGTAAAGGTAGGACAAGTTGTGCCTACGGTGCATCTTTCAACCACAAAATACTGCTCGGTCTCGCTCCAGTCCTGCCAGACCAGATTGACTTTGCTCGTCACCTCGGCAGGATCCTTAGTCGCACTTACGAGTACGGGGACATGGGAACCAGCCTGATGGGGGGTAATACCACCACCGTCAGTCACGTTATCCGTAGTTGCCGACTTGACGGTGCTGGCCGCAGGGGTAGTCACCCAACTGCCATCACCGCATGGGGCCGGGGTGTCGGTCACGGTCTTGAATACCGATACATCATAGTTATATGATTTGTTCGGCATAAGCGGCATGTCGGTATATTTCTCCAGAATGTCCTCAAACCGCTTCGGGTTATTGTAAAGGGCAGCCACCTCAGTAGCGTCGAAGGCGATGTTATATACCGCAACTTCATCAACTGGGCCGGCAAAGAATCCGTATCCGCCATTATCACCGCCGACCTTGGTCGGGGCATAGACCGTGGTCTTGGGCGAGGCGGAACCGGTCTTTAACAATACACCATTCAAATAAATCCGCGGCACTTTACTGGTATAGGTCACGACAATATGATTCCAGCCCGTTCCCAGCGATGGACTGCAGCTATCATTAATACTGCACACGAGAACCGGCGCCGTATAGCTTGTGC
>MGTA01000089.1:6250-7952 GCA_001799225.1 Deltaproteobacteria bacterium RIFOXYD12_FULL_50_9 | reverse complement strand
ACCCCGGCGTTGGTGCCCTGATTGTCCGGATAGAACAGGTACTTCTGACCAGATTGGCCGGCCGTGCCGCTTGAGGCTTGCGTATCGATCTCATGGGTGGTCGTGGCCTTGACCCAGGCGGCAAAAGTAAAGGTATTGGTAGGGGTGCCACTACTGTATGTCCAGCTTATCCGATCGTCTGCCCCATCAAAACTACCGGCCCGGTCAGTATGGCCCTGAGGAATAGTATTAACATCGAAATACGGGGTGGCATGATTGGCGGCAGCAGGGGAGCTATCCTTTATCTCGCTCGCCGTATTGCTCCAATAGGTTTCGTTCATTTCCAGGTACAAGACATTAGTCACATTGGCCAGGGCTTTAACCTCGGCATCGCTGAATGCCCGGTTATATACCACCACCTCATCCACAGTGCCAGATAACCATCCGTAAGCACCTCCGCCAACTCTGGTCGGGGCATAGACATTGGTCCGCGGCGAGGCCGTGCCGGTCTCGACCAAGGCACCATCCAAATATATCCGGGGCTGTTTATTGTTATAGGTCACAGCGATATGATGCCAAACCCCACTGGATACGGAGCCACTGTATACGGCCAACGGCGGCGTATAACCTGTACCGTTTTCATAGACCGAGATGCCGTTCGTGCCCACCGAGATGCCGGCGCCGGCCTCGGTCGCACCCTTATCATCCGGATAGAACAGGTACTTCTGGCCTGCCTGGCCGGTAATGCCGCTCGTCGCTTCGGTTTCAACCTCGTGCGTAGCCGTAATCTTGACCCAGGCGGCCATTGTGAAGTTGTTGATCGGCGTACCGCTGTTAGGCGGTGTGCTGTTGTACGACCAGCTGACATATTTATTCGAGCCGTTAAAACTTCCAGCCCAGCCCTTATGACCGGTAGCGACAGTGGTGACGCTGGCGTACGGGGTAGCATGATTGTTGGCCGGCGAGTTGTCCCGTACCTGATTCGCGACATTGTTCCAGACGGTTTCGTCCATACCCAGGGACAAGACATTGTTTGAAATAATTGTCACAGCCAGATCAGCAGGCGCGGTGGGCGTGCAGCCGGGAGTTACCGTGGCATCGCAACGATAGACCTTGAATCCGGTGTGATCGGTATTGGTGTCGTACCAGGTCAGATCAATCCGTCCTTCCGACTGATCAACCGCTGACTGCAGGTTTGGAGTGGCGGCGATCGGCATGGTTAATGAAGCATAGCCCGAATAGGATTCCCAGCCGAGATTGCCGTCTTTTTCACCCTGAATCCGATAGGTATACGGAGTACCGGGGCAGACCGGCAGATCATCATACTTATAAGGCTGCTGGATCCTGTAAACGTTGCCGGCAACCACGGCAAATGGAAATGCCCCTTCCAAGGTAAGGGTGTTGCTGGTGTTGCTCAAGATTCTCTTGCTCAGTCCCATGTTGCTGCCGCTGGTCATAACCACATAGAAGTTGGTCCACTGATTGGTCAACCAAGCATTTGCTGTATTGATTACCGTGCTGGTCGAGCCACCGGTAGCTATCTCCCTGGATATAAAAATCTGGTACTTATCATCAACGGCGACAGCACTGGGAAAAGCTGCAACCGTAAGCGCAGTTGCAGTATTGCTGGTTATCTGCCGGATCAGATTTTTGTTGTTACCGCTGGTCATGACCACATATTGGTTGGCCCACATATTCGTCAACCAGCCACCTGCTGAATGTT
>MGTA01000089.1:5475-6235 GCA_001799225.1 Deltaproteobacteria bacterium RIFOXYD12_FULL_50_9 | reverse complement strand
TACTACCTCCAGTAGCAATGCCGCTGACCTCTTCTGTTCCGGTCGATATATAGATCTTATACGTATTAGTAGCGACGATGGCGCTGGGGAAAGCCGGGGAGACCGTAAGGGTGTTACTGGTATTGCTCGATATCTTCCGGCTTACATCCTGGTTGCTGCCGCTGGTCATGACAACGTAGTAGTTGGCCCACTGATTCGTCAACCAGGCGCTGCCGGTATTTTGAATGGTGGTGGTAGTTCCGCCGGTGGCCGTTCCGGTTTGGCCATTAGTCAGAGAGACCGTAAACTCCGCATCATCAACACAGGTAAGGCTGTTGTTGCAGCGGCTCAATAAATAGCGATCTTCCCCATTGAGATTATCGTTCCACCACAGGCGAACAGAGGTGGTGCTCGTGGCAACCGCCGTAAAGTTCGACGGTATGGGGGGATGAATAGCGGTCAGGGTCTTTTCAATCCAGCGGGACTCCACACCGGTCTTATATGCCTGAATCTGATAGCAGTAGGTTGTGCCGATATTAATCTCCTGAATATCCTGGTAATTCAGCGTACTGGAAGAAAAGACCGGGAACCACGTCCAGGAGTTTGGATCGACATCGGCGCAGGTTTCTCCCTCGGCCAGCTGCTGCCGCCGCATCTTGAAGCCGGTGGCGTCAAGTGTATTGTTCACCCAGGTGAAAGTAAAATCCCTATAACTGACACTGGTTCCAAAAGGTGACGGCGATTGCAGGACATCACCCTCGCATTTCATCATCATATAGTC
>MGTA01000089.1:4703-5290 GCA_001799225.1 Deltaproteobacteria bacterium RIFOXYD12_FULL_50_9 | reverse complement strand
CACAACACCGCCCGAGGAGTTGTAGCGGATCAGGAGGTAATCGGTATTCCCAGTACTGGTCAGGGTTGTCCCACCGACTACAACATTATCGTCATCGTTGTTCAGATCTATTCTCACAGCCGAGGGCCAGTCATTCCCATGGGCTACGCCATCATAGGATTTGGCCCACAACTCTTGACTGCCGACCGAGGCAGCACTCTTGTATTTAACCGTACAGACATCCTTATTACCGGAAATATTGATAATATAACCGGTGACATAAACACTGTCATCCCGACCGACCACTACGTCAACCCCTTCGTCATCTCCGGATACGGTGATATTATACTTATCACCGGCAACTATGCTGCCGGCAAAAGCCGAGGCCAAAGTCAGGGTGGTAGATGTATTGCTCGTTATTCTACGGCTTGCTCCGTTGTTGCTGCCGCTGGTCATAACCACGTAGTAATTGATCCACTGATTGGTTGTCCAGGTTTTTCCCGAATTCACCACCGTGGTGGTGGAGCCGCCGGTTGCCGTCTCCTCGTTGTCGGTATTGCAGCCGCCGTTTTCAGTAACCGTCCACAGGATTGAACCGTCTGACCCTT
>MGTA01000089.1:0-4533 GCA_001799225.1 Deltaproteobacteria bacterium RIFOXYD12_FULL_50_9 | reverse complement strand
ATATCTTCGTTAGCGCTGGCATTCAGACCATAACCCGCCACTACGATATTGTTCGAAGCATCCTTGGCTATGGCAACAGGCTTATCAGCACCGGTTCCAAACCAGGGGGGGGGCTCACCAGGCGGGGTGGTGCCATCAAGCTGGTCATACCATTGTGGAAGCTGCGTGACCGTATGCAAACCAGTGGCGGCATAGTATTTCTCCGTCAGGATATCCAGGGAGTTTGCTCCACCCATACTCAACGAGGAAGAACCGGCGACAATCGGATCGTTGTTACTATCGACCGTCAAACACTCCCCCTCGTCCTCTTCATTATCCGTATCATCATAACGCACTGTCCACATCGGGGTGGCGGGAGTTGCTACTGTGGAGACAGTGGAATAGTTCAACTTGATAGTATAATAATCGTAGCCGCCTGCTGTTGAATAACTATAACCGGTGATAACAGGATGATGATCAGGACCGATGGCAATCGCGTTGGCAACATCATCGCCATTGTTCGCTCCGTTATACAAGTACGCCCAGGTCGGCGGCATAAAGTTATAGATGACGGTTGACTTGCTGACTTCATTGCTGAAGGTAGAATAGTTACCACTGCCATCATAGACCCGGACCTTATAAAAATACTTGGTTGATGCCGTCAGCCCGGTATCAAAATAAGAGGTAATAGGCATGATTGGTTTAGAAAAGATATAATAACCATCATTGGCGGCGACAGCGCCGGGGAAAGCAGCCACTGTCAAAGTGGTCGCTGTATTGCTCGAAATCTGGCGGCTTAGCCCGCTGTTGCTGCCGCTGGTCATGACCACGTAGTAGTTGGCCCACTGGTTGGTCGTCCAGCTTTGCCCCGAGTTTACCACCGTGGTGGTGGAACCGCCGGTTGCTGCTTCTGAGGATATAAAGATATGATACTTGTTCCCGGCAACGATAGCGCCGGGAAAGGCCGGAATAGTCAGAGTAGTAGCCGTATTACTGGTGATCTTCCGGCTCACCCCATCCTGACTGCCGCTGGTCATGACCACGTAGTAGTTGGCCAAGTTGGTCGTCCAGTTTTGCCCCGAGTTAACCACCGTGGTGGTAGAACCGCCGGTTGCCGTCTCCTCGGTGACCGTGATGGTCGGCGTGTCCGAATAGGTACTGGACTCCCCGATTTTCCTGAAGATCTGTACCCCGGTTTCCGTAGTGGAGTTACGGGTCCAGTTAAGCCTGATCTCATTGTTATTAAGCACTGTGGCGGTCAAACTGGTCGGCGCATTCAAAGCGCCGGGGTCCAGAACAAGTCCGATAAAATCGTTATCATTAGGATCCTGAATAATAAAGGTATCCCCGGCAATCACGGCAACGGAAAATGTCCCGGCCAGGGTCAAGGTGGTGCCGGTATTGCTGACAATTTTCTGACTCTGATTGTTGTTGCTGCCGCTGGTCATGAGCACGTAGTAGTTGGCCCACTGGTCGGTCAGCCATGTCCTCCCTGAGTTTACTACGGTATTGGTAGAGCCGCCGGTTGCTGTTTCAGTGGCATCATAGACATAATAGCTGTTACCGCTAACTATATTGCTCGAAAATGCCGACGCAACCGTAATCGAAGTTGCGGTATTGCTGGTTATCTGCCTGTTTACCCCGATGTTGGCGCCGGAGGTCATCATCAGATAGCTGCCTTTCCACTGGTTGACGGTCCATGTCTTGGACGCATCGGTCAGGACTGTGGTTGAACCTGAGACATTACTCGCCACACCCATTTCAAGAGCGGGAGTCTTGTCTGTCCAGCCGGCCACATGGACTTTACCGTCTGCTGAAACGCCAACCCCGATCGGGTTATCGAACTTGCTCAGAGCGCCGTTAAAAGTCGATACCCAGAGCTGATTGCCGTTGTCTCTCTTATATTTAATGGTGACGATATCTTCGTCAGTAGTACTTTTATTTATTTTGCCGGTAACATACACGGCATCTTCGCTCACCGCCAGCGCCAGGGCCTCATCATTGTTGTTGCCACCGGAATTATAGATCTGGGCCGCCGACCAGGCCAGGTTGCCGTTGGTGCCGTAATACTTGGCAGTGAAATAGTTGTTGAATCCGGAAACGGCATAGGTAAGACCGGTAACATAGACGTTATCGTTGGCATCAAGGGCAAGATCCCTGGGGGAATCTGCAACCCCGGTACCACCATAGTAGTATGTCTTTTCCCAAGTAACCGTAGGTGGAGCGACTGAGCTCCCAGTGTATTTGGCCAGATAAACATCCGCGTAAGTCCCGATATTTATATATCCGGTAATGATAACATTGGCGGAAGAGTCAAGCTTCACCCTGACGCCACCATCATTGCCGGAGCCGCCTGCTTCACCGCTTTTAGTAGTCGCCCACAAAAAGGTGCCGTTCGCATCATATTTCACGGTCATGATGTCCAGGTTTGAGGCGTTCTGAGTTGTGCCGGTTGCCGCTATATACGGGCTTGGTCCATGGCTGACTGCAATGGCATTGATCTGGTCGTTTTTGCTGTAGGTCGCGTTGTTATAGGTCTTCACCCAGGTCGGCTTGCCGCCGATCGGGCCGGTTGAGTTATATTTGAGAATAAGAAAATCCGCATAATCATTACTGACTATTGTATAGCCACCGATATAGATATTATCATTATCGTCAATCGCCAGGGCGACCGGGCTGTCATCCTTATTAGCTGTACCGTTATAGGTGTTCTGCCAGAGAACGGCACCGGTAGCGCCGTTGTATTTGATGGTCTGGATATCGTAGTTGTTGGTATTCTTGGCCAGCCCGGTCACTACCACGTTTGACAGCTTGTCGATACCAACTGCTACTGCCTGATCCAAACCACCGGCCAGATTAAAGGTCGCCGGCGCCGACCAGACCATGCTGTTACCGTCGGCACTGACCTTGATCACGTAAAAATCATCGGTATTCGCAGTGGGTGTTTTTTTATACCCGACAATCACCATGCTGCCGTCATTACTGTCCAAAGCAAATGCCAGGGCTCTCTGCTGGTCCCTTGCCACATGAATATATTTGCCGAGAACATCACTCCCGACTCCATAAGCCTGTCCGGTAAACCCAAAGCTTATGGAGATGAGAGAAAAGAGAAGCATCTGCCAACAAAGGGGCCGTAAAGAAATAACCGCTCGACCATATTGTCTTCCGCTCATACCGTTATGTCCGTGGTTCATGGAATCTTCCCCGTTCATGATGTTCACGTTCTTTTTGACTTAATTTCATCTCAAATAACAACCCATATGATTCGGTGGGCGGTAGGGGCGTATTGCAATACGCCCCTACGGCCACATGGTAACGTTGTTCCATAGCTGTTTGGTCTTCCAGTCCGCCTGTCCGGGATTCTGGGCTGGCGTCACCTTGGCATGGCATTCCAACTCCCATTCATGCAGAGAGGTGTTCCCCATGACATTGGCGATCGGGTAACCATAATGGGCGGAATTATCATGACTGTCATATTCGTGCGTCGGCGTACCCCCTGACCCTATACCGCCACGATGCTGATAATCCAGGCAATTGGTCTGCATGAGCCGCGGCAGGCCGGAGGCATGCGGCTTATGACACTTCGAGCATGGGAACTGGTGCTCATTGGTCGAGGTGCCCCAGCCCTTAACCGACTCGTGAATCCTGTCGACGGTCCGGAAGTTCAGGTCATCACCTGATGAATTAGTCAAGGATGACTTAACATGGCACCCCAGGCAAAGCCCGGCGAACTGCGTGTCGGTCTCGCTGATAAAGGTATTGTTGTTGGCATCGTTAAATATTTTCCGGTCAATATAATAGCGAGAGTCCGGCAGCGGGTTGGGATGCGTTCGATTTGAAATATTTCCCCATCTATTTAACGGAGCATCTGCGTTTGTCCCATAAATGTTCGGCGGCGGATGGTCCTCTTTATATGGAGAGGTCAGATAGGTGCCCTTGAGCAGCGGCACCCCGTATTTCTTGTCATTGCCCAGGGTCGGGCTTATCCCATGCGGGTCATGACAGGGCGTACACAGCCCGTCGATGGTATTCGTGGTCGGAATCGTATAACCGGGGCTGTAATTCTTGGTCGACGCCGGATTACGGTGTGAGGCTTTCATATGTCCGCCCAGAGTCGCTTTCCCGGCATCCCGCCGGAAGGCAAAGCTGACTGTGGATTCCGTTGGATAACTGGCGTTGTTGATTGCCGCGTAAGACTGAGTAATGCCCTTGTAGGTGCCGCTGAACCGTTTGTTGTCCAAGTAGCCGAGAATGGGCGCGGTGGCGCCGAAGGTGGAGTTATAGCCCCATGGTGTTTTCGTAGAGATGTTGGAAGTCGCGGTTTCATGACAGTCGAAACACTGACCGGCGCCGGCATTAAACGGATTGACGGAATTGGGGTCTGGAACGGCCGAGGCCTTGTAGGAATAAGAAAAACCGCCCTTGCCGGCCTGGGTCTCTTTAAGGTTGCCACCGTTTCTGGTACCGTTAAAGGTTACATAGCTCGTGGTTATTCCAGTGACTGTTGATCCGTGCGAACTATGACAGTCAAAGCATACCACGTTGTAGGCCCCA
>MGTA01000088.1:14138-21361 GCA_001799225.1 Deltaproteobacteria bacterium RIFOXYD12_FULL_50_9 | reverse complement strand
AAATCTTCGCCGCAGGCGGGGTGAGACGCTTAATACAATGAGTGTCTTTCGGAAGAATTGGCGGGAGAGTATTGCTTGGCCATTTATAAACCTCCTCGTGCAAGATAAATTTCTTTACATTTGGATTCTGCCGAACATTACTGTACATTACTGAACTTTCGAAGTAAAAATTTCACCGTCAGAGATAAAAACAACGGCCATTGCTAATACACGCGGACTTTTCACATCTTCGGGCAGAAAAAGGTCTGCCACAACCGGCACCGCCATGCATGAGCAACGCAGCATCACTAAAATGGTTTCAGTTATGATCATCACCATTGACAATGCCATAAAATAAATTTTTCGCTGAAATCTCTTGAGAAAGTGGGCTCCAGAAAATGATCACCGCCTTCCATGCAAAATACTTCGCCCATGAACTTGCCCGGAGGCATGGCCCCGATGGCGTTGAGCGTTTATCTCAATCCCTGTTCGATGCTGCCGTCGATCTTAACCCCCACCAGATTGAAGCCGCCCTGTTCGCTCTCAGATCCCCGATATCCAAAGGAGTATTGCTTGCCGATGAAGTGGGTTTGGGTAAAACGATTGAAGCAGGAATCGTCCTCTGTCAGTACTGGTCAGAACGCCGGCGCCGCTTGCTGGTTATCTGCCCTGCCTCCTTGCGCAAGCAATGGGCGCTTGAGTTGGAAGAAAAATTCAACCTGGCGGCAGTCGTGTTGGATGCTAAAACCTGGCGTGATACTGTCAAAAAGGGCCAATCGCCCATCAACCAGAAAGCCATTATCATTCTGTCCTATCACTACGCCAGCCGGATTCGCAACGAGCTAAAAGGCATTGCCTGGGACTTGGTGGTCATTGACGAAGCCCACAAACTCCGGAACGCCTACCGGGAAAGCAATAAAATTGGCCAGGGCCTACGCTGGGCGACTGAGGATTGCCGCAAGCTGCTGCTCACCGCGACACCCTTGCAAAACTCTTTGTTGGAGTTATACGGTCTTTCCACTCTGATCGACGAGCATCTGTTTGGCGACTTAAACGCCTTCCGTAGTCAGTATGTCACGGCCGGTGGCGACCTTGACGGCTTGCGCCAGCGTCTATCAGGATTTTGTCGGCGGACCTTGCGTAACCAGGTTACGGAGTACATCCGCTACACCGAACGCCGGGCCATAACCCAGCCCTTTAACCCCACCGACGACGAACACCAGCTCTACGAGGCGGTGAGCGCTTTTTTACAACGCCAGAACAGCTACGCCATTCCGCACAGTCAGCGTCACCTCACCGAACTGATCTTGCGCAAACTGCTGGCATCTTCTTCCCTGGCGGTTGCCGGCACCCTGGAAACCATGAAGGTACGGCTGGAGGGTTTACGGGATGAAAAACTCCAGGATGATCCCGACTTTGCCGAACAACTGATCACCGAGGAAGACATCGAGGAAGATCTGCTCGATGAGATTCTGGACATCGACCCACCAGAGGAAGAAAATAACCTGCCCCCAACCACCATCGACCGGCGGCAGTTAAATGAAGAGATCGAATTGCTGGCAAACCTGGTCAACTGGGCGCGTCGCATCGGCACCGACACCAAAACGCGGAGTCTGATGAGTGGTCTGGAAATCGGTTTCCAGCAGATGGCCACTATCGGCGCCCAACGCAAGGCGCTTATCTTCACCGAATCTCGCCGTACCCAAAATTATCTGAAAGAGTTCCTGGAGGCCAACGGCTACGCCGGCCAGATCGTGCAGTTCAGCGGCACCAACAACAGCCGGGAAGCCACTGCCATTTATGAAAAATGGCTGTCCGCCAATCATGGGACAGGCCGCATCGCCGGATCAAGAGACATCGATATCCGCACCGCGCTGATCGAGAATTTCCGAGACCATGCCAGCATTATGATTGCCACCGAAGCAGCTGCCGAAGGGGTAAATCTTCAATTCTGTTCGTTGGTGATCAACTATGATCTGCCTTGGAACCCCCAGCGGGTAGAGCAACGTATCGGCCGCTGTCACCGTTACGGCCAACAACATGACGTGGTGGTGATCAACTTCCTGAATGAGCGCAACGAGGCTGACCGCCGCGTCCTGGAGTTGCTGACCGAAAAATTCAACTTGTTCAGCGGAGTTTTCGGTGCCTCCGACGATGTCCTGGGCAGTATCGAATCCGGGGTCGATTTTGAAAAGCGCATCCTTGCCATTTACCAGCAATGCCGAACCCCGGCGGCAATCGAGACCGCCTTTAAGGCTCTGCAAGCGGAGATGGACGAGCGTATCCAGGCCAGAATGAGCGACACCCGCAAACTGCTGCTCGAAAATTTTGATGAAGATGTGCATGAGCGGTTGCGGATCCAACTGCACGATGCCAAGGTCCAACTCGACCGCTTCAGCAAACGCTTCTGGTCGCTCACCCAACTCATGCTGCACGACCGGGCGCAATTCGACGATGTCGCCCTGGCCTTTGATCTCGCTAAACCTCCAGTTCCGGGGATTGCGGCTGGCCGTTACCACCTTATTTCCAAAGCCGCACCCAGTGCCAACCAGACGCACTCCTTGGAAACAGTCGAAGAACCACGGGCCGAATACGGCACCTTTCTTTATCGCCTCTCGCACCCGTTGGGCGAATATGTCATTGATCAGGGCAAAGCTTTGGAGACACCATCGGCCCGCATCGAATTTAATGTCAGTCGACATCCCACCCGGTTGCATTTGATTGAAGCACTTCGCGGCAAACGCGGGTATCTTGCCCTGACCGCCCTGGCCATTGAGAGCTATGAGCGCGAGGAGTATCTGCTTTTTTCCGCCGTTGACGACCAAGAGCAGCACTTGGACCAAGAGACCTGCGAAAAACTCTTTAACTGTATCGGCGAGAATACCGGTCCGGCAGAAATTCCCGACCCGGTTGCCCAAAGGCTGACAGCCGAGGCCGAGCGGCACAGCAAAGCCACCATCAGCCAATCGTTGGAGGCGAACAACAAGCACTTCAATGAAGCGCGGGAAAAGCTGGAGAATTGGGCGGACGACTTGGTGCTGGCTGCCGAAAAAGCCTTGAAAGACACTAAGGAGCAGATCAAGATCTGTCAACGCCAGGCCAGGGTCGCCACCAGTCTTGACGAGCAGCATGAAATCCAGCAGAAGATCCAAAAGCTGGAAAAACAGCAACGCCGCCAGCGGCATGAAATTTTCCAGGTCGAGGACAGCATCATGGCAAAGCGCGATGCCCTGATCGATTCGCTGGAACGACGCCTGGCCCAGAAAACCGAATCCGTCCGGCTGTTTACTATTGAGTGGGCTGTATGCTGACTTAAAAAATCGGTCCACGAAAAACACGAAAGGCACGAAAGGTTCGAAAAAATGGATGGGGAAATTTTATTTGGGGAAGAGTGTTATCGGATACAGGGTGCCGTGTTTGAGGTGTATCGAGAAATGGGTTGTGGCTTTCTTGAGGCTGTCTATCAGGAGTGTCTGGAAAGGGAGCTGGCAAAACGCGGGATTCCTTTTGTCGCCCGCCAAGAGCTGACCCTTTATTATAAAGGAGAGGCCTTGCGACAGACCTATATTCCCGATTTTATTTGCCATAACTCTATTATTGTTGAATTGAAAGCCCTTTCCGTCACAACTGGGGCACATAAGGCACAGGTACTGAACTATTTGAAGGCAACAGGGATTCGCCTGGGGTTGCTCGTCAACTTCGGCGGCTATCCAAAGGCAACAGTCGAACGGATTGTGCTTTAAAAACTGATTGTCCACGAAAGGCACGAAAAGCACGAACAAAACAATCAGTTAAACTTTCGTGCTTTTCGTGCCTTTCGTGGACAATGTAGTCATGTTTTTCGTGGACACTATATCCCAGGAACTATTTATGTCTAAATACGACGACCTTGTTAAAAAGCTGAAGGAAATCTTCCAGATTGACCGCCCCGAGCTGGATTTTGGTGTCTATCGTATCCTCAATGCCCGGTCGAGCGAGATTAACGACTACCTGGAAAAGCGCCTCAAGGCCAAGGTGGCCCAAAGTCTGGCTGCCTCCGGCGCTGCCAATATGGAAGGTTTGCAGAAGGAACTAAAAGAAAAAGAAGAGCAATACCGCGCCGATGGCATTGATCCCGCAACCGTCCCTAAAATCTTTCAGTTGCGGGAAAAACTGGCTGTCTATGGCGCCGGCGCCTTTGAGCACGAAAACGCGGTCTTCACCCATCTGCTTACCTTCTTCTCCCGCTACTACGACAAGGGCGACTTTATCAGCCAGCGGCGCTACAAGGGTGATACCTACGCCATTCCCTACGCCGGCGAGGAGGTGGTGCTGCACTGGGCCAACAAGGACCAGTACTACACCAAGAGCGGCGAGAACTTTGCCAACTATGCCTTCAAGCTCGACGACGGCCGCACCGTTCGTTTTCGTCTGATCACGGCGGACACGGCCAAGGATAACCGCAAGGACAACGACAAGGAGCGCCGTTTTGTTCTGATCGAGCCCCACACCCGCATCCTTACCGATGAGGAAAGTGATATGGATGATGTAGGGGCGTATGGCAATACGCCCTTGCTGCCGATAACCGAAGAAAACGGCGAGCTGGTTCTGCGCTTTGAGTACAAGGCCATGCCCAAGGGTAGCAAGCAGGATGCACTGGTGCAAGACGCAGTAAGCAAAGTGCTGGCCGATTTAAATGTCAAGGCTCGCTGGCTGGACTTGAGCAAGCGGGAGCCCACCGAGAAGAATCCGCAGCGCACCCTGCTCGAAAAGTGCCTCACCAGCTATACCATGAAGAATACGGCAGACTACTTCATCCACAAGGATCTGGGCGGCTTCCTGCGTCGGGAACTGGATTTCTATATCAAGAACGAGGTCATGCATCTTGATGACATCCAGTATGCCGAAAAGTTTGCCGACATCGAAAAGAACCTCCGTCTGATTCAAACCCTGCGGGCCATTGCCCTGGACCTGATCACCTTCCTGGCTCAACTGGAAGACTTTCAGAAGAAGCTGTGGTTGAAGAAAAAATTCGTGGTGGCCACCCATTATTGCGTGACGCTTGACCGTGTGCCGGTAAGCCTGTATCCAGCGATTGCCGCTAACCCCAAGCAATGGGAACAGTGGGAGAAGCTGGGGATGCTGGATAGCAAGGCCAGCTTGTTCAAGCTTGCCAAGGCTGGCAGCGGAAAGTATCTGAAGGAGCACCCGTATCTAATGGTGGACACCGCCCTCTTTGATGCCGTTTTCAAGGATGCCCTGTTGATGGCGGTGGACAATCTGGATGAATCACTTGATGGTCTGCTGATTCATGGAGATAATTTTCAGGCGCTTAATCTGTTGCAGGAACGGTATCGGGAGCAGATTAAATGCGTCTATATAGACCCTCCTTACAACACTGATTCCAGTGCCATTTGTTATAAAAATGGTTATAAATCATCCAGTTGGGCGACATTGATTGAAGGGCGTCTGCAAAAGACGCGATCAATGATGACGGATGATGGCGTCCTCGTCGCTGCCATTGATGACGCCCAACAAAGAGAGTTGAATTTTTTGCTTTCAGAAAATTTCTCTGAAAACCTGCTTGGCACAATTTGTGTTCGCTCAAATCCATCGGGACGCCCGACACAAACCGGCTACTCCGTTTCGCATGAGTATCTATTGGTTGCAGGCCAGTCGGAAAAGTCTGTTATTGGCCGTCTGCCTCCCACCCCGGAACAGAGGGCGCGCTTCAATCAAAATGATGAAGATGGCGTTTTTGAGTGGCGAAATCTCCGGCGGGAGGGCTCCAATTCTGATCGAAATGCTCGTAGGGGCCTTTACTATCCTATCTACATCAAGGGCTCTGAAATTCGTACTCCTAAAATGACATGGGATGATAACAATGAATTGTGGGTAATTGAAGAACAACCAGCAGAGGGAGAACAAGTTGTCTATCCCGATAATGATGAAGGCGCACAGAAGACATGGCGATGGGAATGGAAAACGGTTATGAAATCAATTTCTTCTCTGGTTGTAAGGAAGGACCGATCAGGCAAGGACTACGTCTACTATAAAAGGCGTCCAAATGAAGATGGCGTTGTTTCGGTTTCATCATGGTTTGATGCGAAGCACTCTGCTACCGAACATGGTACGGCCTTGCTTAAAAACTTTTTTGGCAAAAATCCGTTCTCCTATCCAAAGTCTATTTATGCTGTGGCCGATTCTATATACATCGCAGGTGCATCGAGCCCGCAAACCATTGTGCTTGATTACTTCGGAGGCTCCGGCACTACAGCTAACGCCGTCATCAAGCTGAATCGCGAATATGGCGGGCACAGGAAGTACATTCTCGTCGAGCAGGGCGAATACTTCGACACCGTCCTCAAGCCCCGTATCCAGAAAGTCATCTATTCCGCCGACTGGAAAGACGGTAAACCAACCACCCCGGAAACCGGCATCTCCCACGCCTTCAAAGTTCTCAAAATTGAAAGCTACGAAGACACCCTGAACAACCTGCAACTGCGCCGCACCCAGCAACAGCAAAGCCTGCTCGATACCCTGTCGCCAACCGTCCAGGAGGAGTATCTGCTGCGCTATCTGCTGGACATCGAAAGCCGGGGCTCGCTGCTGACGGTGGAGCAGTTCAACAAGCCCTTTGACTGCAAGCTTAAGGTGACGGTGGACTCGGCCGGGGCTTATGAAGAGCGCACCATTGACCTGGTGGAAACCTTCAACTATCTGATCGGCCTGCGGGTCAAGCATATCGACATGCAACGCGAAAAAGGCTTTATGACCATTACCGGCTGGCTGCCGACCGGCGAGAAGACCCTGGTTCTGTGGCGCAACACCGAAATTGTCGATTACGAGGCCTTAAACCGGCTGTGCGACAAGCTGGCCATAAATCCGGCGGACAGTGAGTTCGAGGTGGTCTATATCAACGGCGATCACAACATTCCGGCTGTCTTCACCACTACCGAGGCCGAGGGCGGCATTACCAAGACCTTGAAAATCCGCCAGATCGAGCCGGAGTTCCTGAACCGCATGTTTGACGTGGAGGGAGTGTGATGGCTAAACAGATGGCGGCATGGGGAAATCTGCTGGAGCAATTGCGTGGTCTAATCGTTCAAGCCCGTTCTCAGGCCCTGCGGGCCGTGGATGTAATTCAGGTGCGCACCTGCTGGGAAATCGGCTGCCATATCGTTGAGTTTGAGCAGCAGGGCCAGGTCAGGGCGACCTATGGCGCCCGTCTTCTTCCCCAGTTGGCGGAACGGTTAACCCAGGAG
>MGTA01000088.1:10805-14120 GCA_001799225.1 Deltaproteobacteria bacterium RIFOXYD12_FULL_50_9 | reverse complement strand
CCGAATTGAGCTGGACGCACTATCGCAATCTGCTACGGGCAGACAGTGAGGCGGCCAGACTGTGGTACATGCACGAGTCGGCAACGCAAAACTGGAGTTCACGCGCCCTGGAGCGGCAGATTAACACGCTGTATTACGAGCGTTTGCTGGCCAGTCAGGATAAAGCAGCGGTGACGGCGGAAGCCACGGCGCTGTTGGCACCGATTAATCAATCTCCCCGCGAGTTCGTGCGCGACCCGGTGTTGCTGGAATTCCTGGGAATGCCCGGCACCGGCCGTTTGTTGGAATCCGATCTGGAGCAGGGCTTGATGGATAAGCTCCAGGCCTTTCTGCTGGAGCTGGGCAAGGGTTTTGCCTTTGTAGCTCGTCAGCAGCGCATCAGCACGGAGAGCAAGGACTTTTACATCGACCTGGTGTTTTACAACTACCTGCTCAAGTGCTTTGTGCTGTTCGATCTGAAGACCGACGAGCTGGCGCATCAAGACATCGGTCAGATGGATATGTATGTGCGCATGTACGACGACATGAAGCGCGGCAAGGACGATAACCCAACGGTGGGCATTATTCTGTGCTCGAAAAAAGATGCTTCGGTGGCGCGCTACTCGGTATTGCATGGCAGCGAACAGCTATTTGCCAGCCGCTACAAGCTGGTGTTGCCCACGGAAGATGAGTTGCGCCGGGAGTTGGACAGGGAGCGGGCCAGCCTGATTAGTCAAATCAGGGCTGACGACGAAGGGGCACAGGATGACAGGGCGTAAATCCAAAGGGCAAAAACCTTATACCTTCGGCAACAAGTTGCTGCTCAACCAGTGGCATGTATGCCTGTTCGGCATTGATCCGCTGTCGGTCTCAGCTATCAACCAACATCTGCAGCACATTTTTGCAGACAACGAACTCGAAGAGGTGGCAGTTATTAAGCAATACTTAATAACTGCCGATGGCAAAAAATACCAGTTCTATCCCCGCGCCCAAGAAGGACAGTGAGAAATGAGCAGCTTTCATAAACAGCTGGTGCTCAACCAATGGATGATGACATTTTTCAAGGGCGGCAGCTTGCAGGCCCTGAAAAACCGCCTGGGCGAGGACCGCCACGAGGGCATCGACGAGGACGGGCAGACCGGTTTTTTCCACGAGCTGCATCAAAATCTGTTTCAGGTGGACCGCATCAGCGAGCCGGAATTACGGCGCTACGATCTGAACATCGTCCAGCACTGGAATGCCATAACCGAGCGGCGCAACCTGGCCGAGGGCATAATGCTCAATATGAAGTATTTCCAGTATCTCTCGCTCCTGTTCACTGAGATCTACCTGGACTGGTACTTTAACCGCCGGCAACAGTTGCTGGATGGTCTGAACGGGGCGATGCAGGCCTATAATGCCGGCCAGGGCACCGAAAACCGCTTTCAGTCCTTTGACGCTGACGAACTGAACAAACTGGCTTTCTGGAACGCTACCGGCAGTGGCAAGACCCTGCTCCTGCATGTCAACATCCGCCAGTATCTGCATTACTTCCAGAGCGGCAATAAAGCCCTCCACCCGGATAAGATTATCCTGCTCACCCCAAACGAAGGCCTGTCGCGCCAGCATCTAGCGGAATTGCAGCTCTCCGGTTTCGCTCTCTACCGTCTTTTCGACAAAAACCGCAGTAACGTTTTTAAAGGCACCATTGAGGTCATCGACATCAATAAACTGGGCGACGAGATGGGCGACAAAACGGTGGCGGTCGAAGCCTTTGAGGGCAACAACCTGGTGCTGGTGGATGAAGGGCATCGTGGCACCGGCACTGCCGCCGGCGCCTGGATGAGCCGCCGGGAAGCCTTAGTGCGAGGCGGTTTTGCCTTTGAATACTCCGCCACTTTCGGCCAGGCAGTGGCCAAGGGCTTGACGGTCCAAAAAGCCGAAGAGGAGCTGCTCAAGAAAAAGGCGAAGATGCTCTTTGCCACCACCAACCTGCGGAACCTCGACGATGCCCAAAAGCAGCAGTTGACCTTGGCGAGCAATGAAAAACGAAGGGCTAGAAGCATGGCGACCCGGGAAATCTACGCCAAAAGCATCCTCTTTGACTACTCATACAAGTTTTTCTACGAGGACGGCTACGGCAAGGAGTCGCTGATTCTCAATTTGAAGGATGAGGATTACAGCCAGGATGAGACTGCCCGCTTGTACTTCACCGCCTGTCTGCTGAGCTTCTACCAGCAGCAATACCTGTGGGGTGCTAACCGTGACAAGCTGGCCGGCTTCAATATTGAAAAGCCCTTGTGGGTCTTCGTCGGCAATACCGTTTCCGGCGAAGATTCGGATATCCTGAACGTCCTTCAGTTCCTGGCCGGATTTTTGAATGACGAGACGCAAACCAAGCAATGGTTGCAAGACTTGCTGGCCAATACCGCCCGCCTCCTTGATGCCAAGGGTCGGAATATCTTCCACGATCGCTTTACCCCTTTGCTGGAGTTCAGTGTCGAGGATGTGTACGCCGATATTTTGCATCGCCTGTTCAATGCCGATGCCCGGCAGCGGTTGAAGGTGGTCAACCTGAAGGGCAGTAAGGGCGAGTTGGCGCTCAAGGTTGGCGAGGCGGAACCGTTCGGACTGATCAATATCGGCGATGATGCAAGCTTCTTCAAGGAAGCTGAGAAGGCTACGGAGTTTGACGCCGAGGCCGATGATTTTGGCGGCTCGATGTTTGGCAAGATAAACCGCAAGGATAGCCAGGTCCATGTGCTGATCGGCTCGCGCAAATTCACCGAAGGCTGGAGCAGTTGGCGGGTGTCCACCATGGGTTTGCTCAATATGGGCAAGGGCGAAGGCTCGCAAATTATCCAGTTATTTGGACGCGGGGTGCGGTTGAAGGGCCAGAGTTATTCCCTCAAGCGCAGCACGCTGGGCCAGCGGCCGAAAAGGGTACATCTGGAGCGGCTGGAAACCCTGAACATCTTCGGGGTGAATGCGGGTTATATGGCCACCTTCAAGGATTATCTGAAAGAAGAAGGCATCACCCCGCCGGATGAAATGATCGAACTGGATTTTCAAACCCGAGCCAATCTGCCCAAGAGCAAGCTCAAGACCCTGGCACTGAAAGACGGCTATAAGGACAACCAGATCAAGGGATTCAAACGCACTCATTTCCCGTGGCTCTATGAAGTGCCGGTCGAGTTCGCCGGCAAGATCAAGGAGGCGCATATTGAGCTGGACCTCTATCCGAAAATTGAGGCACTGGCTGCTGGCAAACAATTGGACGCTGGAGAATTGCCTGATATTTCTGTCCGCAAAACCGGTAAAATTGCCAGCGAGACAATGGCTCTGTTTGATTTTGAC
>MGTA01000088.1:9879-10689 GCA_001799225.1 Deltaproteobacteria bacterium RIFOXYD12_FULL_50_9 | reverse complement strand
TCGCCGACATCGGCAAACAAAAAAACATCCTCGTCCGGCTATTGCAGGATTACACAGACAGGTTTTACAAGACCCTGAAAACTGCCTATGAAGGGCAGTTCTACGACATTGTTAACGTTCAAAAAGATGATGAGTCCATGCTCAAGGTTTATCACTTCGAGATCGAGGATAATGACGACGGGGATGCCTACGAGAAGAAAATCAAGGTGCTTCAGAATCTGGTAAAAGCCGGTAAGATCGGCGAGGCCAATAAGTGGAATGCCGGCCAGATGGTCGCCATCTGCTTTGCCAGCCACCTGTATTATCCGCTGTTTGCCATCGGAGGTGATGTGCCCCTGAAGATGCGACCCCTGGCTTTCGATCATCCCAATGAAGTCCGGTTTGTCCGTGACCTTGAGGACTTTTACAAGTCACCGCTTGGCCAACAAGTTATCGGCAACCGCAGTCTTTACCTTCTGCGCAATGCCGACACCAAGGCCAAGGGCCTGGGCTTTGCTCTGGCTGGCAATTTCTATCCTGATTTTCTGCTCTGGCTGGTGGATGACAAAACCGGTGAACAATGGCTGAATTTTGTTGATCCGAAGGGGTTACGGCAGATGAATTTGAATGATCCCAAGCTCGGATTGTATAAAGAAGTAAAGGTGATCCAGGAAAAACTGGGCGATCCATTGTTGACCCTGAATGCCTTTATCGTTTCAGGCACCAAGTTTACTAACCTGCTGAATCTTGCCTGCAAACAGGCGGACCTGGAAGAGCGGAATGTGCTATTTATGTCTGATGGCGGACCTGTTTACTTGCAGAAGATGTTTG
>MGTA01000088.1:9325-9828 GCA_001799225.1 Deltaproteobacteria bacterium RIFOXYD12_FULL_50_9 | reverse complement strand
TGTTTGAACGGACTGTGCAGTAACGCCGGTTTTCTCCGAAATTATGCTCAAGTGCGGTAATTTGCGTTTATTTTGACATAGTCAAGCGAAAGGTCGCTGGTGTAGACCTCGCAGGCCGAGGTGCCGGCCTTGAGATCAATGATAACGCTGAACTTCTTTTTCTTGAGGACTGCGGTAGCCCGGGCTTCAGCTTCCGGCCCCAGGCCAAGGCCGTCACGGACCATCATAACATCGTCAAAGAAAACATCGACCCGATCAGGATCCATAAAGATACCAGCCCGACCCACAGCCGCAACAATCCTGCCCCAATTCGCGTCCTCGCCGAAAAAAGCGGTTTTTACCAGACTCGAATTGGCCACGGTAATGGCGGCCCGCCTGGCTTCTACAGCATCGCGCGCACCCGTCACCCGCACCGTAACCAACTTGGTCGCGCCCTCGCCATCTTGCACAATCATCAAAGCCAGTTCTTTGAGCAGATCTGCCAGTGCCTCCTCAAAGGCTGC
>MGTA01000088.1:8737-9276 GCA_001799225.1 Deltaproteobacteria bacterium RIFOXYD12_FULL_50_9 | reverse complement strand
TTGGCCAGAACCAGGACCGTATCGTTGGTGCTGGTATCGCCGTCTACGGTAATCGCGTTAAATGACCCGGCAACTGATCTGGTAAGCATCCCCTGCAGGACGCCGGCCGAAACCGCCGCATCAGTCATGACAAAACAGAGCATGGTCGCCATATTGGGCATGATCATGCCGGCGCCCTTGGCAATCCCGACGATTTTGACGGATTTTCCATCGACGACCGGGGTGCGGACAGCAGTTTTCGCAAAGGAGTCCGTGGTCATCATCGCCTGCGCCACATCCTTGACACCATCAGGGGTAAGTCCGGACGCGAGCTTCGCCATACCACCCTCAAAATTCGCCAGGTCAAGCTGCATTCCGATCACTCCGGTCGAACAGACCAGCACCTGATCAGCATCAAGACCCAGGGCTGCAGCAGCCAGCCGGGCTGTCGCATGGGCTCCGGTCATCCCCTGCTCGCCGGTACAGGCATTGGCGATCCCGGAATTGACCAGAATGGCCCGGGCCACGGGTTTTGCAGACAGGAGTTCCATATCAAAGAG
>MGTA01000088.1:5927-8721 GCA_001799225.1 Deltaproteobacteria bacterium RIFOXYD12_FULL_50_9 | reverse complement strand
ACCAGGCTGGTGGTAAAAACCCCGGCCGCTGTTGTTGCCGGACTCTCGGAGACAATCAAACCAAGATCAAGACGATCCTTGCCCCGAATGCCGCTCTTAATTGCCCCGGCCACAAACCCCTTAACCCGCAAATCCATTGACATATTTTCGTACCTCAAAAGCCATTGGCATGTTTTCGTACCTCAAAATCCTGGGCGCGGGCACCGCGCCCCTACCAGCCGTTCTTACCTGCCGTTTATCGCCATCAAGAGGTCTTGCCGCAACAGCGCTTATACTTCTGGCCGCTGCCGCACGTACAGGGATCATTTCGGCCGATCTTGTCGCCGTGCCGCACCACAGGTTTACGCTCGACCGCCTCATCCGCACCACGGTTCAGACGCATCTCCTGCTGTTTCTCCCGCTGTTCCCGGGCCATGCGGTCCACTTCTTCTTCCTGTACCACCTGAATACGGAAAAGGGTCCGGATGGTCTGGAGCTTGATCGTATCCATCAAGTCCATAAACAGGCCATACCCCTCCTTTTTGTATTCGTTCAAGGGATTTTTCTGGCCATAACCTCTAAGTCCGATCCCCTCTTTCAGATGATCCATACTCAGCAGATGTTCCTTCCAGTGATTATCAACCACCTGCAACAATATAACCCGTTCAAGCTGCCGCATGGTCTCCGAACCAAGGCTGCGTTCCCGCTCATCATAAGCAGCTGTTATCAGTTCTTTAAGCTTCTGCTTGAATGATTCAACATCAAGCTGTTTTTGCATCTCCTGATCAAAGGTCAAAGCCAAACCAAAGGCATAGGCGGTTCTAGGACCAAACTCGTCCCAGCCCCACTCCTCGGAAGACGCTTTCGGATCGGGAAATTCCGCCGCAAACATATCAACAAGCTCATTAATCATGTCCTTGATAATCTCTTTGACATCAACGCGGCTCAACACCTCACGGCGTTGCTTGTAAATGACCTCACGCTGCATGTTCATGACGTCATCATATTCGAGCAGGTGTTTCCGGATATCGAAGTTATGGCCCTCAACCTTACGCTGGGCGTTTTCAATCGCCCGACTGATCATCGGATGTTCAATGGGCTCATCTTCCTCCATCCCGAGTTTCTCCATAATGCCGGAGATCCGATCAGAACCAAAAATCCGCAGCAGATCATCCTCCAGTGACAGATAAAACCGCGAAGAACCGGGATCACCCTGACGACCGGCCCGACCACGCAGCTGATTATCGATCCGGCGGGATTCATGCCGGCTGGTACCGAGGATATGGAGCCCGCCAAGTTCGACCACGCCCTCCCCCAGTTTGATATCAGTACCACGCCCCGCCATGTTGGTAGCAATGGTCACCCTGCCCTTCTGACCGGCTTCGGCAATAATCTCGGCCTCACGTTCATGGTGCTTGGCGTTCAAAACCGAATGCTCGACATTGATCTTATTCAGCATGGCAGAGATCTTCTCGCTGATCTCAATACTGATGGTGCCGACCAGTACCGGTTGGCCCTTCTTGTGCAGGTCGGTAATCTCCCGCACAATAGCGCGGTACTTGGCAGCAGAGTTCTTATAAATTACATCGGCAAAATCCTTGCGGATCATATTCATGTGGGTTGGAGCAACCACCACGTCCAGGTTATAAATCTTCTTAAACTCCGCTGCTTCCGTATCGGCGGTGCCGGTCATACCGGCCAGTTTTTCGTACATCCGAAAATAGTTCTGGAAGGTGATGGAGGCCAGGGTCTGATTCTCCCGTTCCACCTTGACCCCTTCTTTGGCTTCCAGCGCCTGATGCAGCCCGTCACTATACCGCCTGCCCGGCATGGTGCGGCCGGTGAACTCATCGACGATTACCACCTGATCATCCTGCACCAGATAATCAACATCACGATGAAAGATAATATGGGCTTTCATCGCCTGGTTCAGATGGTGAAGCCATTCGATATTCTTGGGCTCATAGAGGTTGTCAACATTAAGAACCTTCTCGCCGTGAGCGACGCCCTCTTCGGTTAAAGCGACGGTCCTTGCCTTTTCATCAAAGGCATAATGGATATCCTTTTTAAAAGAGGGGATAACCCGGTTGACTTTATTATAAAGTTCAGTAGACATCTCGGCCGGACCGGAGATGATGAGCGGGGTCCGGGCCTCATCGATCAGGATACTGTCGACCTCGTCGACAATGGCGTAATGAAACGGTCGCTGGCAGAAATCGTTGAGGTCAAACTTCATATTATCGCGCAAGTAATCGAAACCAAACTCGTTGTTGGTGCCATAGGTCACATCGGCATTGTATGCCTCCTTGCGCTCGCTATCGTCCATGTCGTGCAGGATTGTACCGGTGGTCAGACCAAGAAACCGGTAGACCTTACCCATCCACTCCGTGTCTCGGCGGGCCAGATAGTCGTTGACTGTGACCACATGGACGCCGCGCCCGGTCAAAGCGTTGAGATAAACCGGCATGGTGGCGACCAGGGTCTTGCCCTCGCCGGTCTTCATCTCGGCGATCTTACCATCGTGCAGGATCATACCGCCGATCAGCTGCACATCATAAGGACGGAGGCCAATGCTGCGCCAGGCAGCCTCCCGAGCCACAGCAAATGCCTCAGGCAGCAGGCTGTCAAGGGATTCACCCTTAACAACCCGTTCCTTAAAAACCACGGTTTTGGCGGCCAGGTCGGCATCGGATAATTTCTTGATCTCAGCATCAAGGCCGTTTATCCTATCAACCAGAGGCCTCATTCTCTTGATAACACGTTCGTTGTGACTACCAAAAATCTTCTGTAACGCCGCTCCAATCATCTAATAGCC
>MGTA01000088.1:0-5909 GCA_001799225.1 Deltaproteobacteria bacterium RIFOXYD12_FULL_50_9 | reverse complement strand
TGGCCTCGGTCAGACACGCCTCAACCAGACACCTTCCCAACCCCCGGCGATGGAAATTTTCATCTACCGCCAGAGACCGGATCTCGGCCAGGTTCTCCCAGCAGACATGCAGGGCGCAAACCCCTGCTACCACCTGATGGCCGGTAAGCGGATCCTGGTCGACACATATCTTAAAATCCCGCAGCTGATCGTAAAGAGAGCTTAACGAGCGCCCCAGCAACAGCCCCTTTGCGGCAAAATGAGTGAGGAGATCATGGATCCTCTTCACATCTTCCATACGGGCGTTACGAATTATCACTGTATAACCTCATGAAAAATCACGGCGTTAAGATTTTCGACTCCGGCAACTGGGCAATAAAAGCCCTGGTATTTTCCTGTTCCTCAAACTTCCCGGCAGCGGCATTAGCATCACTAAGTCGGGTATATTTCCCGATCAAAACCCGCCAGGAGCCATCGCCGGCTTCCAGATCCGGCATCCCCAGATAAGACTCCTGCCCGCTGGCCCGCCAGGCAAGCACGGCATCCCTTGCCTCCCTCTCATCTTTGTAGGAAGCAACCTGCAGGGTAAAAATCAAAGGACCGGACACCTTCTCCTTCTCGGGGGCAACAGCAGGCTCTGGAATCGTAGACGGCGGGGCGGTTAAAGTCTGCACCGGAGCTTTTGGTAATACAACAAGACCGTTGTCAGCATCGGACGGCTGGGGCTTGAGCTTGAGGGTGCCGGTTACCGCCTGCCGGGCTCCGGACAACCATGAGGTAATCATCTTTTGCGGATTCAAAGTTTTGGCATTGACGCCATCCGGCTGCAAAATTGTCTGCCCTGCCCAGATCCCCAGAAGAAACATCCAGAAAAAAACGCAAAAGAGGACCACTCCCAGACCCAACAAACCTCCAAAGCCCAACTCCAAGCGGATAAATGGTTTCTTTTTTCGACTAAGATCAGCCATAATTAGAAAAACAACTCCTCTACATCTCCTCAGGCGTTGTCAAACCCAGGAGCCTAAGACCGTTACCGATTACAATTCTCAATCCCTGCGCCAGTTGCAACCGCGCCCGGGTCAGCGCCTCGTCTTCTGTAATAACCCGGTGCTTATTGTAATAACTGTGGAACTGGCCGGCAAGGTCCTGCAGGAAGTAAATAATCCTGTGCGGCTCAAGCTCAAGACCTGCCTCGACAACCAGATCCGGATAAAAAGCCATGGCTTTGAGCAATCCGATCTCCTCCGGCAGGGTCAGGAGGTGAACCAGGCCTTCCGAGTCCGGAGTCACACCCCTGGACGCAGCCAGCCTGACAATACTCGACAACCGGGCAAAGGCATACTGTACGTAATATACCGGATTTTCCTGGCTCTCCTTCTTGGCAAGTTCAACATCAAATTCAAGCTGGCTGTCGGCCCGCCGCATCAGGAAAAAGAAACGGGACACATCCGCGCCCACTTCATCCAACAACTCGTCTACTGTGACAAAAGTAGCCCGACGGGTAGACATCTTCACCTGGTGACCGTCCCGCAGCAGGGTAACGAACTGATGAATCACGGCTGTCACCTTGGAGGCATCGTAGCCCAGGGCGCTGACCCCGGCCAGGACATCGGGCACGGTCGCGATATGATCGGAACCGAAGACATTCACCATCCAATCAAATCCGCGCCGGAACTTCTCACGATGGTAGGCGATATCCGGCAACCGGTAGGTGGGCTCGCCGGTATTCTTGATGATTACCCGATCCTTATCGTGTCCGAACTCCGTGGTCCTGAACCAGACCGCCCCATCCTGATCGTAAACCAGACCCTTATCGCGCAAAATGGCTACGACTTCATCAATCTGGCCATTATCGTAGAGGGTATGCTCATTAAAATAGTTATCAAAGCGGATCCCCAACCGTTCCAGAGTATGGTTGATATCGGCCATGATCGCCTTTTCGGCCCTCTCCTTAAAAGGCTTCTCGCTGACCGAATCCTTAAGGGAATCACCAACGTCGCGAATCAGGTCCCGGGCGATCTCGACGATATACTCGCCCTGATAACCGTCTTCAGGAAAGGCGTGCGGCAGTCCCAAAAGCTCCAGATAGCGCGCCCTGGTCGATTCACCGAGTACCCGCATCTGCCGTCCGGCATCATTATAATAGTATTCCCGGGTGACGTTATGGCCGGTTGCAATAAGCAACCGGGCAATGGCATCACCCAAAACAGCCTGTCGGCTATGGCCGACACTTAGCGGGCCGGTCGGATTAGCGCTGACAAATTCCACCAGAACCTTGCGGCCGCAGCCGACCTTAGAAAGCCCGTAAGCAGCACCAAGGCTGCCGACTGCAGCAAGTACGCCATGCCAGATCGCATCATTGACAAAGATATTGACAAAGCCGGGTCCGGCAACCTCGATTTTTTTAAAGAGATCTCCGTGCTCAGCCAACAAGGCCATAAGAAGTGCCGCAACCTCCCGGGGTTTCTTCCTCTCTTTGCCGGCAACAACCATAGCAAAATTAGTGGCAAAATCCCCATGCCCCGCCTGCTTAGGCTCTTCAAGATTATAAAGCCCGTTCGCAGCGGTTGACCAGAGCCCCTGAGCAACTCCTTGTTCATAGCACTTTGTCAACCGCTCTCGTACTTGTTCCTTAATCATTACAGTTCCCTTGTTGTTCCATTTTACAAGCAAAGCTGGGCGGCCATTCAGTGCAATCCCCCTTGAGGGGGACGGAGGGCCGCCCCTACAAATCATTCACTATATTCACGCCGGTTCCGATTGCCGAACAGGCACAAAACTTCGTAGTTTATAGTTTCAAGCCAGCCGGCCACCTCATCGGCTGCAATCATCTCGCTCTCCTGGCAGCCCATGAGAACCACCTCATCCCCAGGCCTGACCTCGGCAATTTCAGTCACGTCGGCAAGAGAGGCGTTCATGCAGATACGGCCGACCACCGGCGCCCGCTTACCGTGAATAAGCACGCTGGCACGACCGGTAAGACGCCGCAAATAGCCGTCATTATACCCGACCGGTAAGACTGCCAACCGGCTTGGCCGATCGGTGACAAACAGGTGACCGTAACTGATACCATAACCGGCAGGCACATCCTTGACCTGGATCACCGAGGTCAGAAAAGACATAACCGGCTTAAGATCAACACGCTGCCGATACTCAGGGGCAGATGACGGGTAACAACCATAAAGAGTGATTCCCGGTCTGACCATGTCAAAACTGCTCTCTGGATACCGCAGCAGAGCCGCAGAATTGGCAATATGATACACACCGGCAGCCGGAAGCCGTTTCACACACTCAGCAAACAGGCAGTTCTGCGCCAGGGTTGTTGAGGAATCCTCAGCGTCGGCCTGCGAGAAATGACTTAGTACCCCTTTCAGTTCAACTCCGGGATCTCCGGCAATCTGAGCAGCCAAAACTGCCGCCTCTGCCGGCATTACACCCAGACGCCCCATCCCCGTATCAATCTTGAGATGGACAGCCACCTTCTTACCCTGCAAAACCGCAGCACGGGACAGGCCGGCCACCTGCATGGCGTCATATACGACCACCTGCAACCGATGAGCGATAATCTCAGAATAATCATCCGTCCGCGCACCCAGCAGAATGATGATATCACCCGTAATTCCAGCCTCTCTGAGCGCCACCCCTTCCTCGGTTTCGGCCACGCCAAAAGCACTGGCCCCTTCTTCGGCCAGGACCTGAGCTGTACGCAGAAGGCCATGACCATAAGCATCAGATTTGACAATGGCCAATATCGTGGTATGTGGTCCGACAAGCAGACGAAGCACCCGATAGTTGTGCCGCAGGGCCGCAAGATCAATCTCTACCCTGTTTAAGGAGTGTGTTGCCATTACTCATCCACCGGAATGTCCACGGTGCCGACGCCAGTCTCGCCAGACAATCCGGCTCGACAGCAACAGTCCAAAACCAACGATAAAATACAATAACCCAAGATACTCTCTGGGGAGCCTTGAGGTTCGTAACAATCTACCCAGAACCACCATTATCGCAACAAGGAGCCATGTCCGCAGGGAATAAACATCTCCGACAAAGGTCTTTTCCGGCAATGCATGGATACGGGTGCTGTTTTCCTCGGCAATCCGGTCAAGGATATAAAGAGATTTGAGCCCTCCCAGAGAGAGAGCCAACGCGAGCAACCAGAGAGGAGCCATGGGTAGAGCCCAGCCAACCCCAACCCAAATAAGCCCGCCACCCACCACAGTCCAGATGAGGGATGCGCTCAGCAAATGGGTCTTAATCGATACCCCTGGTTTTAACCATCGCAAAACAGTCACCGCCGAAAAAAGGTAAATCAACCTGGTTGGCCTCACCGGATTAAAATATTCGGCAGCCAACGTTCATAAAATTACCTGAATGTACCATAATTCCGGCTGGTTCAGGAAACAATTTTATCCCCGATCCGGCTGTCCAAAAAAATATAGGCCTATCTTCTTATAAAGAAGATAGGCCTAGCTCAACGGCAATAAGCCGCAAACCGCTCAGACTTCAGTAACGGTGAGGGCGCCTTCCGGACAAACCTCGACGCAAGTCTCACAGCCAAGACATTCGTCAGCATTTACTGGTTCTGCCTTGCCATCCACGATCTCATAGACCTGGGCCGGGCAAGCATTTACGCATTCCTCATCACCAACACACTTATCCTTGTCAACATCAATCTGCCACATAATTTTCCTCCATCATTGCTAATAAGTTAAGGGTGACACACCCCGCACATGAACATTTTTCCGATGTGCATTCCACCAACCAAAACATTAACCTCTTTACTAAACAAACCAGACCAACTTCCTCTAATTCACCCCTGTTTTTTTGTCAATAAAAAAAAGCTCGCATAGTAATAATTACTGAGAAGGCTATGTTCAATCTTTCCGCAAACGCCCTAATTTTCATAATCACGATAAAGGGAATAAGCACCTTGAAGAGATAATTTTCTACTGAAAACGTCCGGAAAATTATTTCCAGACTAGAAATAAACCTAAAACGAACACTACGTCAATAATGAATGCCGGGCAATTACGATTGACCGCAAAGAACCAATCATATATGTTGAAAAATCTGACATACTGACATTAACTAAAAATCGACGAATGTAAATCAATAATCCTTAGAAACAGACAGACGACATGAAACTCAAAAAGAAGCCCGCCAGTAAAGAGAGCAAAAAAGCCCGGATCGTTACCCAGAAATCCGAGGAGGCCATGATCCAGGGCATTATCGAAGGCAGTCCGGACGCCGTCGGGATTGCGGTTATTCGCCTGAAATGCGGCTGTCGCAAGATGGCTGCTGTTGACCAGAACGGTGAACCGGCCAGCAAGGTTATCATCTATCGCGATTCAGCTGAGAGTATCTGTGCAGAGTGTAAACAAGACAACGGTTCCTACATTCGGGTCAAGGAATCCTTTATCCATTGGATCGAACCGGCACCCGGCGAGTATGCCAGAGCCATGATCGAATCCAAGGTGTTCGGCACCTCGCCGCAGGTTCACTGAACCTTACGGAAATTCCTGGCCCCGGCAACCAGCCCTTTCGCCCACTCCGGCGTGCCCAGGGCATGGACATGGGTATAGAGCGCCAGGACACTCTTATAGACCAAGCCATCCCGGCGCTCGATAAAGCCAACCCCGCGCTTAACCGCAAAGATAAGTCCGTCAGGATCTCCGTCATATTTCAAGACCCGGCTGTAACGAAACTCATGACCTTTAATCTCGGTGCCCACTTCATAAAAGGGATTAGGCGCCCTGGTTTCAAGTACGGAATAACCATGCGCCTGGGGCTTCCGGTCAAGCCCGAAAACTACCGGGAACACCCCGACCAACGGAAAAATTTCGCCATTGAGCACCATGCTTTCGCCAAGATAGATCAAGCCGCCGCACTCGGCATAGACCGGCAAACCATCTTCAACCGCATTGCGAAGT
>MGTA01000087.1 GCA_001799225.1 Deltaproteobacteria bacterium RIFOXYD12_FULL_50_9 | reverse complement strand
ACCAACGTCAAAGGCCGGGCCACCGGCTTCTATATCGGCAGTGTTGAGGCGGAAACACCCTATCGGGTCAGCTATGGTTACGAACCGGCAACCGGCCGGTTTGCGCAACTAGCCTGGCAGACCGGCTATCAAACCGCCACCCAGACCTATAGCGCGACCGATACGGCAACCTACTCCTACCAGCCCGCTTCTGACCTGATCGACCATCTCTCGCTCAATAACGCCAAACTTACAACGAGTTACGGTTACGAGCCAAATCGTAATCTGCGCACCGATATTCAAAATACCTACAACGGCAACCTGATCTCCCAATACAGCTATGAGTACGACGCCGTCGGCCGTCGGAAATCGATCAAAAACAGCGGCCCGGCCTTTGGCGTGACCGCTGCCTTTAACCTGTACGCCTACAATCCCAGAAACGAACTGACCGAGTCGGCCCGTTACCTGGGCAATGTCCTTGCCGACACCAGCCAACCGGTCCAGCCAGAATACCGGCGCTATAACTATGATCCGATCGGTAACCGGACGGTCAGTGTCGAGTTTACAGACACCGCAACCTATACGGCCAACAGTCTCAATCAATACACGGCGCAACTGGAAGCATTGCCGGTCGGGACCAGAGATTTCAGCTACGATGCGGACGGCAATTTCACCGAAGCCACAGATCAGACATCCGGCCTTCTGTACACCTATGACGGCGAAAACCGGCTGATAATGGTTGTACCGGCAAATCCGACAGCAGGCGTACAAAAAGTGGAATTCAAATACGATTATATGGGCCGCCGGGTGGCGAAAAAGAGTTATACCTATGAAATCAACAACTGGACACCGGCCACTGATCACTACTATATATATGATGGCTGGAACCTCATCCGAGAGGTGAAAACCGATCACGCTTCCAGTCTTACCCAGCAATCTTACTATGTCTGGGGACTCGATCTGTCCGGAAGCCTTCAGGGCGCCGGTGGGGTTGGCGGGCTTCTCACTAAAGTTGATGTTGACACGCCAACGGTCTGGGCATACGCTTACTTGTATGACGCTAACGGCAACGTCGGGCAGTTGATCGATGCCACCGGAGCAATTGTAGCCCACTACGAGTATGACCCGTATGGGAAAACGTTGAAAGCGGAAGGGGTGATGGCGGCAGATAATCCATGCCGGTTCAGTACAAAATACTTCGATGACGAGACCGGGTTGTATGACTATGGGTTCAGATATTATTGGCCGGAGCTGGGGAGGTGGCTGAATCGGGATCCGATTGGCGAGGAAGGAGGGATGAATTTGTACATGTTAGTTCACAATAATCCGGTCAATGCGATTGATCCATGGGGTCTTGCAGAAATATATACTGGAAATGCTACTTATTACAATCTAGTAGGTTATAAGACAGCAAGTGGTGCAATGTTTGATCCTGATATTATGGCTGCTGCCATGACCAAAGAAAAAGTACCAAAATTTGGGACAGCTGTTACGGTGAAATATAAGAAGGATGGTTGTGAAAAAGAGATTAAAGTAGTTGTAAATGACAGAGGGCCATTTGCAAGAGATAAAGATGGTAAAGCACTTAAACCACTTGTCCCAGATTCTTTAAAAATTATTGATCTTACACCGGCTGCTTTTCGTGAATTAGTTGGTGGTTTAGGTGCTGGCAAAGTTATGGTTACAGTGGAGGTGCCATGAAAAAACTAATTTTCATTACCATCATCGCTTTTTGTTGTATTTCATATAGAGTTTTAGAAGCAAATGCTGATACTGCTGGCACGTATTGTTTATCTGTAAAATCAGAGCTAGCAGAAAAAGCACGGATTACGCAATTTAGGATAAGCGTAACTTCCGGAAGAATTAAATTTATGCAAGAGATTCCGGCTGGATGGAGTGTTTCTATTGATAATGATCCCTCTTGGGTCTCTACTATTCAAGCAAATATTCTCGTTGGAGCAGCCGCTCTTGGGCTAGATAAATTTAACAATTTGATTTGTATCGAGACGATAAAACTCTCAGGCTTAGAATTTAAGTTAGAGGGTGAAATTGCATCAACACTTGATTTCGAGAAAGAAAAAATAACAAAAGTGACAAGTGGTGATTTTGTTTTGAACAGACAGAAGGGAAAGTAAGGAGGTCAGACAAAAATTATTCCTGGTGCCGCCCTTAACCTAATCGACTTACCTTACAGGGGCGGTGGGCGGGCATCCGATAAAGAAGCGGCATCCGGCCGGCGATGTAGGGCTGGCATGGAGGGTGCACAAAATGTCGCATAAGGCCCGCTTATGTCTTGGCGGCCCGGCAGACCGGGAAAGGAGAGAAATCATAACAACCAAAATGCAGGCCACCTCATGCGTATGAACACACACGACCCACGCGAACACATCAGAGGTATTCATCAAATACTGATTTCTGACAAGAAACGCATTGGTTTTCTCTTTGGTGCAGGGACATCCTATGCAACAGGGTTGACGGATATTTTTGTTCCAGGCATCGCCGATATGACAGAGAGCATTATAGCTGACGTAAAGGTCCATTCACCTGTATTCGAAGTAGCCGTCAAGGAGATCCAGACTGAGATTGAGACCAGTAATGTTGTTTTTAATGTCGAATCACTCCTCTCAAGCATAGAGGCAAAGCGTGCTGTTATCGGCGGTGGGATACTGAACGGTCTTGATGCTGCGGGTTTTGCTACATTGGCAGCACTAGTAAAAACTCAAGTCGTAAAGCTCGTCTCAGTCCATGACTTGCTGCAACCCGAAGATCGAACCAACTTCGCCCATTCAAAGCTTTCCAACTGGGTTTCCAAGGCGAGACGTAGATTTCCAGCTGAATTTTTTACAACAAACTATGATTATCTTTTTGAGATAGCTCTTGAGGGGTCAGGGATACCTTATTTTGACGGGTTCTCTGGAAGTTTTGAACCGTTCTTTTGTCCTGAGGCAGTCGAGGATGTAGAGGCATATTCTCAGTTAGTAAAGCTTTGGAAAATGCACGGTTCTCTTGGATGGACATACCGTGATTGTGACAAAGCAGTGATTCGCGACAGAACCGCAAAAGCAGAATCAATTTTGATTTATCCGTCCCACCTTAAATATAACACTTCAAAGAAACAACCGTATGTTTCCCTCATCGACCGGCTGTGTGCATTCCTACAGCAGGACGACGCAGTTCTTTTCACATGCGGCTATTCATTCGGCGATAATCACATCAATGAGCGGATTGTTACTTCACTTCGTCGAGGCGCAAATTCGCACGTATTAGCAATGTATTACGACGAGTATCTGGGCAAGGATAATAAGAGTGCTTTCGCACTCGCAGACGAAGCGAACAGTCTTAGAATCATGGCCACACGGGAAACCGGGGGGAAGATGTCTGTATATGGGTTACGTCATGCGGTAATCGGCGGGAAGTTCGGCGAGTGGAGACTAAGAGACGAGCCCAAGTTGAACGAATCTATACATGTAAGTCAATATTTCGATGAAGATGCTGCAACACCTTCCGCCGAAGCTGGTGAACATAAGGGTGATGAGCGCTGGGAAGGAACTGGCATTTTTCTTCTACCCGATTTTCGGAAGCTTACGGATTTTCTCAACGATTTATCTTCTTCGGATGGGCCTGCCAGCACCCTTTGAACCCTATGAAACACAACCCAACACATATAGGCCAGGTCGAGAGCGTCAGCGGGAACTCGGTGACGATCAAAATGGCCAGCAATTATCCATCGAACATGCCGATCATTAATGGCATTGTTTACAGGATTGGGCAAATCGGTTCCTTTCTAAAAATTCCATTGGGATATGCCAATCTGTATGGGTTGATTACGCAAGCTGGCGTTTTAGCAATGCCAGAGTCGCTTCTGATGGCCTACAAGGAAAACCCGTCTGTAGTAGATGGACATCGCTGGTTGCGAATGATATTGGTTGGCGAGCAGATTGGTTCATCCTTTGAGAGAGGTGTGTTGCAGTCCCCTACCTCGGGAGATCAGGTCCATTTGGTCACAAATGAAGACCTCAGAATTGTGTATGGAGGCTATAATGCTCAATCGGCGATTGTGATCGGCAATCAAAGTGCCTCGGAGGGGCTTGCCGCCCAGTTAGACATGGACAAGCTCATCTCTAGGCACTGTGCGATTCTTGGTGCGACGGGCAGCGGCAAATCAAACGCAGTGAGTATCCTCGTCAAAGCTATTGCCGAGAAGCCTTTCCCAAGTGCGAGAGTTTTTATGATTGATCCTCACGGCGAGTATGCTAGTACGTTGTCAGGGAAATGTCGCGTTTTTAGAGTGGGGTCAAATCCTGAAGCTGGCGAAGAGGAACTTTGCGTACCATTTTGGGCGCTTCCGTTTAAGGAGTTGATGGCAATATTCCCCGGCAAGCTTTCAGATCAAAATGAGGATTATATTCGTAGTAAGGCTTTGGAGTTGAAGCGGATCTCGGCCAGTGTCATTGGTGGACTACGGGAAGAAGCTATCACTGCGGACAGCCCCATTCCCTTCTCAATCAACCAACTTTGGTTCGACTTGGATAATTTTGAACGAATCACGTTTAAGGCTGACCGGGCAACGCCAGAAAACCTCATAACGGTTGGGGACCCAGCCACACTTAGGTCAAACCAATATCCGCCAGCGGGTTTGGGGAGCAGCGCCCCATTCCTGAATACGAAGGGAAAAGGCATCCTTGGATTTTTGGATGGCATGCGTTCTCGGCTGCTTGATCAACGCTACAATTTCTTGTTCAGGCCGGGAGGTTACTCTCCAAGTCCCAATGGGGCGACGCCTAATGATTTGCCAAGTTTGTTTTCAACTTGGTTTGGGCACGGTTTTCCAGTTTCCATTTTGGATTTATCTGCCATACCTTCAAACATCATGCAGACAATTTCCGGCTGTATTCTGAAGATTACATACGACGCCCTTTACTGGGGACAGAATACACTCGTAGGAGGCAAGAAACAGCCGCTTCTCGTAGTGTTGGATGAAGCACACGCTTACCTGAAATCAGGAGAAGACTCTATTTCTTCGAGGACTGTGCAGGCTATTGCAAAAGAGGGCAGAAAGTATGGAGTCGGAATGCTACTCGTTACGCAACGACCATCAGAGTTGGACGAAACGGTGCTGAGTCAATGTGGCTCCATTATCGCTTTGAGAATGACCAACACTCGCGACAAGGGGCATGTTTCTGCGGCAATGCAGGATGAATTACGTGAAATGGCAGAGGTGCTTTCAAGCCTGCGAACCGGTGAAGCTATCGTCAGTGGGGAAGCGGTCCGTATTCCTTCACGCGTGAAATTTTTCCAGGCGGCCAATGCTGTAAAAAGTTCTGACCCGATTGCTTCAAAATTATGGGCGAAAGAACGCCCCAAAGCATCAGAATACGAAATCTGCGTCCGCAACTGGAGAAATCAATCATTCAACTAGGAAGCCAATATGCCAATGCCTGATATGTACTCAGTAAGTTCATCGAACATTGCCGCCGTCGGTTACGATGTAGAAGACCAAGTTGTATACGTCCAATTCCTAAACGGCTCGACCTATATTTATAAAGGAGTCCCAGAACACGAGTTTGAAAACCTCCGAACTTCGTCGTCGGTCGGTGCATATCTGAATAGGAATTACAAAAACATATATCCATATGAACGTGTATAAACAGCTCATATTCGTTTTTAAGCGACCTCTATTAATGAATCCAGCCTCAAGAGATAGAAAACGCGTCAGTCTTGCCAATTGGGTGCTTTTATAAAAGACCAATTCGAAACGATAATCATATTTTTTTCAGCAGTCTTTTGGTTGTATTCATCTATTTGTGCCCAAGCAGCTGACGAAGGAGTGTTTTTCTCATTACTTCAAGATGTTGCAAGCAATAGTCCTAAAGTTCGACATAAAGCTGTGTCGGAGTTAGGTAAGATGAAGGATTTGCGTGCTGTAAAGCCTCTGATAGGTTTATTGGCAGACCAAGATTACGAAATCCGAATCAAAACAATAGATGCTTTAGGCGAATTTGGCAGCTCTGCACTAAATCACCTTATTTCTGCTTTGAAAAGTGATAATGTCCAAATTAAAAAAGGATCAATCTACGTTCTTATGATCATCAAGGACAGTAGGGCAATTATGCCATTAATAGAAAGTCTCAGAGATAATGATATTGCTCACGTTGCAGCTGAAGCGCTTGCTAAAATTGGCGGGAATGGTGTCAAATCTCTTTGTTTTGCTCTCAGTAATAATAACTCAAAAGTTCGAAGGGCTGCAGCAGACGGGCTTAGGTATACAACAGATGTCCAGATCGTTGATCCGCTTATTGAAGCTTTGAAAGATTATGATATTGATGTCAGACGCTTTGCCCTCAGATCTCTTGGCAATTTAAGAGATCCCAGATCTCGGAAATACATCACCGATTCATTGAAGGATTCAGCTCACCTTGTTCGGCTAGCTGCGGCAGCTGAACTGATAGAAATTGCAGATTTAAGTTCGATTGCTCCCCTTGTAGAGACAATTAGAACTGAGAAGGAGGACCATTATGTGCAGACTTATGCTGGTCAAGCCCTAGCAAAATTGGGCGATAAGGCCCTGGAGCCGCTCTTGTCATTACTGGAGGACAAAGATCCAAGCGTAAGAGCAAGTTCCGCTTTCGCCCTTGGCTTAATGAATGACAATCGTACAATAATCCCGCTCGTTTCATTATTGAAAGATAATGATCCAATAGTATCGACTTCCGTCCATGGTGCTCTTGTAAGGCAGGGTGAACTGGCAATTGATCCACTTATTAATGCTCTTAAACACGGAGATGATATTACACGTGGTAATGCAGTGTATGTTTTGTGCACGATAGGTGGTGAACGAGCAGTTCAACCCCTAGTAGATGCTTTAAAGGATAAGAGCGCCCGATTCTGGGCATCGACATGTCTGCACTCTTTTGGAATGCCGGCAGCAAAGGCCTTGACTGAGTTTGTTAGGAAAAAAACCGATCCGGCGGATGATATTCGTGAAAGTGCAATTGAAATACTTTCTCAAATTGAGAATGTGTCTGTGGAACCTTTTATTGAAATGCTTATGAATGATTATGATCCAATTTCACAACGAGTAGCTATAGTAGCATTAAAGACTATTAAAGACCCAAAGGGAGTCCCGGCGTTGCAAGCTTTTGTACTACAAAACAATGGTCCTCTTAAGGAAATAGCACTGGATGCGGCCAAATATATTAGCACACCAAAAGAAATCGCAATTAAAGAGCCAAACGTCATTTCGACATCCATGTACGACATCAATAATATAGTGGACCCCGGAAATAGGACAGTATGTTAAGGTAGAAAACATACTATTCAAAACAAGGGAAAAACGATGAAAAAAACTGGGTACAGCAAGGATTTAAAATCGAAGGTTGCCTTGGCAGCCA
>MGTA01000086.1:13100-15250 GCA_001799225.1 Deltaproteobacteria bacterium RIFOXYD12_FULL_50_9 | reverse complement strand
CGGTTTGTCTGAAATGCGGTTCAAAATCCCTGGTCAAGGAGGAGGATATCCTTGACGTCTGGTTTGATTCCGGGGTCAGCCACGCCGCCGTACTGGAAGAGCGCCCGGAGTTGCGGAGTCCGGCCGATCTCTATCTGGAAGGCAGCGATCAGCATCGCGGCTGGTTCCAGAGTTCGTTGCTGACCTCGGTCGGTGTCAGAGGGGTGCCGCCCTACAAAGGGGTGCTGACCCACGGTTTTGTGGTGGATGGCCAGGGCAAGAAGATGTCCAAAAGCATCGGTAATGTGATTGCGCCTGAAGAGGTTATCAAAAAGTACGGGGCCGAGATCCTGCGGCTCTGGGTGAGCTCCGAGGACTACCGCGACGACATCAAGATCTCGGATGAAATCCTCAAACAGCTCTCGGACGCTTATCGCAAGATCAGGAACACCATGCGCTACATGTTCAGCAATCTCTATGATTTTGACCCGGACAGGCATCTCGTCAATTCTGCCGACATGGCGGAGTTGGACCGTTGGGCCCTGCATCAGTTTGAAATCCTCAAACGAAAAACCATTCGGGCTTACGAGGCTTTTGAGTTTCATACCGTCTTCCACAGCATGTACCAGTTCTGCACGGTCGCTATGAGCTCTTTCTATCTTGATATCCTCAAGGATCGTCTCTACACCTCAGCTGCTGATTCCCCGGAAAGGCGGGCGGCCCAGACAGTGCTTTATGAGATCGCCGATGGTCTTCTGCGGTTGATGGCGCCGGTCTTAACCTTTACGGCAGCCGAGGCCTGGCGGTTTGTTCCCAAGGCCGCCGGTCGTGAGGATGAGCCGGCCTTGGCGCTTTTCCCGGCTGAAAATGAGGAGTTTTTGAATCCTGAACTGGCGATCAGATGGGACCGCCTGCTTCTGGTCCGGGCCGAGATCACCAAGGTGCTTGAACTTGCCCGCCAGAATAAGGTGATCGGCCACCCCCTGGAGGCCGAGGTGGTGGTGACGGCCCAGGGTGATCTGGTTGATTTTATAAAACAACACCTTGCCGAACTGCAAGTCATTGCCATTGTTTCAGCCTTACATTACGCTGATCAGCCGGCAGAGGGCAGTGTGCTAAGCGATACGGTTCCCGGCCTGAGTGTTCTGGTCCGTCCGGCGGCCGGGGAGAAATGCGAACGGTGCTGGACCAGGTCGGAGAGTGTCGGTCGGGATGCGGAACATCCAGTCTTGTGCGCCCGTTGTGCTGCTGTGGTGACCCTATGCTGAAGCGGTATCCTGTTGTCGCTCTGCTGTTTTGCGCAGTCATGGTGGTGGTCCTGGATCAGCTCACCAAGCTCTGGGTGATGGCGACATTTGGGCTCTTTGAGTCCAAGACGATTATTTCAGGTTTTTTCAGTCTTACCTATGTGACCAACTCGGGGGCGGCCTTTGGTTTTCTGGCCGGTGACTATGGAGCCTGGCGGCATATCTTTTTTGTTGCCGTGGCGATCGGCGCTTTGGTGCTTATCGGATTCACCTACCGGCATTTCCGGGATCGACTGCTCTGTGTCGTGGCGCTTGGCCTGATTGGCGGCGGCGCCCTTGGTAACCTGATCGATCGGTTCAGATTGGGCTCTGTGGTAGATTTTCTTGACTTTTACGTCAGCGGCTGGCACTGGCCGGCTTTTAATGTAGCTGATTCAGCTATTACAACCGGTGTCGGGCTTTTTTTGCTCGAGAATTATTTGAACGAACGTAAGATGCTGGCAGAAAATATTAACGAAAGGCAACAAGACCATGAAAAATAACGGCAAAACAGCAGTGCTGTTTCCCGGCCAGGGCTCGCAGTATCTGGGAATGGCCAAGGAGTTCATGCAGGCGGACCCAGAGGCTTCTGCTCTTATGGATCTTGCCGAATCGATCAGCGGGTTTCCTTTGCGCAATCTTTGTGAACATGGCCCTTTGGAAGAGTTGACCAGGACCGTCCATCTGCAGCCGGCTATGACCGTGGTAAACCTGATCTGCTGGCAGGCCTGCAAAAAGGCCGGTTTGGTCGCTGATTATATGGCGGGTCACAGCCTCGGAGAGTATAGCGCTCTATGTGCTGCCGGCATTTTGAATGTTCATGACACGCTGGCCCTGGTTACTGAGAGAGGAAGACTAATGGAGCGGGAGGCAGACAAACACCCG
>MGTA01000086.1:12915-13024 GCA_001799225.1 Deltaproteobacteria bacterium RIFOXYD12_FULL_50_9 | reverse complement strand
TTAAAGTAAGCGGCGCCTGGCATAGTCCTCTGGTCAAGGACGCAGTCCCTGATTTTACGGCAGCCATGGAGAGGATTACGTTCAACTCCCCGGACGTCCCGGTCTTCTT
>MGTA01000086.1:5924-12909 GCA_001799225.1 Deltaproteobacteria bacterium RIFOXYD12_FULL_50_9 | reverse complement strand
TACGGCTAGAGAGGAGAGGGAGCCGTCCGCCATCCGCACGGTCATGGCAAGTCAGATAGCCAGTATGGTGAAATGGGTTGATATCATAAATCTTCTTATAGCCCGAGATGTGCGGATATTTGTCGAAGTCGGTCCCAAAACCGTACTCACCGGTCTTCTCAAGAAAATTGTGCCTTCCGGCTATGAATACCGGGCTCTGCAGGTCGACACTCCTGCCGGTCTCGCCGACTGCCTGAAGGTCATGGGCTCTTGAAAAAAAGGCACTTCCCATAACTCCCCTAATTCCCATATCTCCCATTCGTCAGTCGACCAAGGAACATCATCAACGATGAGAGCCCTGAATTATCTCTTTAAGAAAAACCGCAATTGGGCGGAAAGCATCAAGGCTGATGACCCGGAATTCTTCCGGAAGTTATCACAACAGCAATCACCCAGTTATTTATGGATTGGCTGTTCCGACAGCCGAGTCCCGGCAAATCAGATTGTCGGACTCCTGCCGGGCGAGTTGTTTGTTCATCGGAATGTCGCCAATGTCGTTGTGCATACCGATTTAAACTGTTTGTCCACGGTACAATTTGCGATAGATGTTTTAAAGGTTAAGCATATTATTGTTTGCGGACATTATGGCTGCACCGGTGTGCGGGCTGCCCTCCGCGGTGAGCGATTAGGTCTTATCGATAACTGGCTCCGTCATGTTCAGGATGTTCGATTAAAGCATGAAGCGCAGCTCATTGCCATCAGCAATGAGGAGCAACGCTGGGACCGTCTCTGTGAGCTGAACGTCATTGAGCAGGTCATGAATGTTTGTCAGACCACTGTAGTCCAAGACTCCTGGGAACGTGGGCAGGAGATAACAGTCCACGGCTGGATATACAAAGTTCAGGATGGATTGTTACGGGATTTGAATATTTGCATTACCAAACCAAAGGAGATATCAATAGTATACCAATCAGCGCTTTATCCGGGCTAGCGATAAGGTAAAAACCAGATTACTCCGCTAATGCTTTCTCTAAACTTGACATCCTGCTCATCGCACAGTATCTTTGCAGGATTTCCCTGAGTAAGAGGGAATTTTTTTAACGCTAACGAGAGTGTTATGTTCGATACGATTACTGAACGACTTAATTCTGTTTTTCGAAACCTGCGTGGATACGGCAAGCTCTCCGAGGACAATATCCGGGAGGCCATGGCCGAGGTTCGCACAGCCTTGCTTGAAGCCGATGTTAATTTCAAGGTCGTCAAGGATTTCATCACCTCTATCTCAGAACGGGCTATTGGCCTGGAGGTGCTGGAGAGCCTCTCTCCAGGTCAGCAGGTTATCAAGATTGTTCATGAAGGTTTGATCGAACTTCTGGGCGGCCAGGCAGAGGAGCTGAACTTAGGCGGACGGCCGCCGGCAATAATTATGATGGTCGGTCTACAGGGCTCCGGCAAGACCACCTCAGCCGGCAAAATTGCCAAAATGCTGGCAAAAAAGGGCAGAAGACCTTATCTGGTTCCTGCCGACATCTATCGACCGGCAGCTATTGAGCAGTTGCGGGTCCTGGGCGAGCGAATCAATGTCCCGGTCCATCCGTCCAAAGCAGAACTCGATCCTGTCGTTATCTGTCAGCAGGCACTGGATACGGCACGACATGCAAATTATGATACCCTGATCATCGATACTGCCGGCCGTCTTCATGTCGATCAGGATTTGATGGAGGAGCTGCGGCGGATTAAATCAGCGGTTCAGCCTGGTGAGATTCTGTTTGTTGCGGATTCGATGACCGGCCAGGACGCTGTGACGGTTGCTGATAAGTTCAATCAGGATCTGGCGATCAGCGGCGTAATTCTCACCAAGATGGAAGGCGATGCCCGCGGCGGCGCTGCTTTGTCCATTAAGAAGGTGACAGGGCGGCCTATCAAGTTCGTCGGTGTTGGTGAAGATCTTGATGCACTCGAGATTTTTCATCCTGATCGGGTTGCTTCCCGGATTCTCGGCATGGGCGATGTATTGTCCCTGATCGAAAAGGCTGAGGCCGTTGTTGATCAGAAGAGTGCCGAAAAGCTGGCGAGGAAGATCAGAAAAGACGAGTTTACTCTGGAAGATTTCCGTGATCAGATTCGGCAGATCAAGAAAATGGGTAATCTTGAGCAGATTATGGGCATGCTGCCGGGTATTGGGAAATTGCGACAGCTCAAGGATATGCCGAAGCCTGATGCGAAAGAGCTGGTCAAGGTTGAAGCAATTATCAACTCAATGACCTCGGAAGAACGGGCAAAATATATGATCCTGAATGCCAGCCGCAGACAGCGGGTTGCCAAAGGCAGCGGCACCACGCTTCAGGATGTCAACCGGGTCATCAAGAGCTATGCTGATATGCTTAAGATGATGAAAAAGATGAAGCACAAGATAGGCCCTAGTTTTATGGACGGCGACGGCAAGAAAAAACGGAAAAGACCGAAAGGTCTGTTCCGGTAGAAAATGTTTCAGTCACAGGGCTAAGCATTTTTATTGTTTGAGGGAAATACGTTTTTTTAACATACTAGTTCTCAGTTTCGAGACGGTTTTAAGGAGGATTACAGAACATGGCAGTACGAATTCGTTTGAGCAGACTTGGCAGGATTAAAAAACCATTCTACCGGATTGTTGTTTCCAATTCCGAATCTCCCAGAGATGGTAAATTCATTGAGGTGATCGGCACGTATGATCCGCTGAAGAAACCTGCCGAGGTCAAGGTCCAACCAGAGAAGCTGCAAGAGTGGCTTGCCAAGGGAGCTTTGCCTACCGATACGGTAAGATCGTTGCTTGCCAAGCTTCCGGTAGCTGCTCCGGTTTCGGAATAAGATTGACATGAAAGATCTGGTCACTTTTATTGCGAACTCTTTGGTCGATTCTCCTGAAGCAGTACAGGTGAACGAAGTAGAGCGGGACGACATGATTGTCGTCGAGTTACGGGTCGCCAAGGATGATTTGGGCAAGGTGATAGGTAAGCAAGGCAGAACTGCTCGTGCTATCAGGGCTCTGTTGGCTGCTAAAGCAAGCAAGTCCGGTAAGAAAGCACGGCTTGAGATCTTGGAATAAGTGAAAGACCAAGAACTTTCCGAGAGCTATGTTGCCGTGGCAACAGTGATTAAAGCTCATGGCATTCGGGGGGAGATTAAGGTCCAACCGTATTTCGGCGGGCTTGATGAATTCAACCGTTATCCGGATTTTCTGCTTGTTGATCCTGCCAGCGGGACCAGTAGATTGGTGCAGGCTGGGCGATTTAGAGCCCAGAACCGCCTACTGCTGCTTGAATTGGACTGGGTAACCGACCGGGATGCAGCAGAACAGTGCCGCGGCTGGGAATTATGGGTAAAAAAAGAGTATCTTCCTGCTCTGCCCGAAGGCCAGTGGTACCGTCATGAGCTTGAAGGGCTGCGGGTCGTCACTATTGAAGGACGTGATCTAGGCGTGGTTAGCGATTTAATATTTTCCGGAGCTCATGAGATTCTGGTGATTACCGGAACTGGTCGTGAGTATCTGATCCCGCTGGTGAGTGAATTTATTGTTGCCAAAGATGATGTAAGCAGAACATTGACCGTTTCTCCGGCGCCTGGTTTGCTGGAGATCAATGAGTAAACAAAACGTGCTGCATGCGATTTGATCTTCTTACCATCTTTCCTGATCTATTTGTGTCGCCTCTGCAGGAAGGTATAATCAGCAGGGCGATTCAGGATAAGAAGATAGAAGTTGTGGTCCACAATATCCGTGATTTTGCTGTGGATCGACATGCCATGACCGATGATCGTCCTTTTGGCGGCGGCGAAGGTATGGTCATGAAACCGGAGCCACTGGCATCTGCTCTTGCCCATGTGCAAGAAGAAGCCCCTGGCGGCCGTGTCGTGTTGTTAAGTCCGCAAGGCCGGATGTTCACGCAGCGTCTGGCCGAGGAGTTTGCAGCCTTAGATCATCTGGTGCTGGTGTGTGGACGTTATGAAGGGGTTGATGAGCGGATAAGGGCTCATTTTGTTGATGAAGAGATCTCGATCGGCGACTATATTTTGACCGGCGGTGAGCTTGCCGCTATGGTGCTGGTTGACGCAATCTCCAGGCTATTACCTGGAGTCCTGGGATGCGAGAATTCCGCCCTTCAGGATACCTTCAGTCGTGGCTTGCTTAAGCATCCTCAATATACACGGCCCAGGGTGTTTGCATCATACGAGGTTCCGGAAGTACTATTGTCCGGCGATCATGCCGCCATAGCAGAATGGCGTTTGGTTGCATCGGTGCGGCAGACTATGAAATTGCGGCCGGAGCTTTTGACAAAGATTGTTTTTAGCCCTGAGGAGATTAAGATTTTACGCCGGCACGGGATTACTACCGGATGAGCAGCGATAGATAATTATGGAGTGCTTGGTACGGGAGGATGCGGTTGATAAGCGGATCAAGGTCGATCTTGCCTTGGTGCACTACCCGGTGGTGAACAAGAACAGCGAGATTATCGGATCAGCCGTTACCAACCTGGATGTCCATGATCTTGCCAGAGCCTGCCGCACCTTTGGTATTAACAATTTGTACCTGGTGACACCTTTCCGTGATCAACAGAGGATGATAGGAGAGATTCTGGACCATTGGCTTACCGGTTATGGTTCTGAGTATAATAGCAATCGTAAGGACGCACTCTCCATCGTTAAGATTTGCGATGATTTGGAGCAACTTTTTGCTGAAGTGACAGAGAAATGGCACGAGCGGCCAATTATTTTAGCTACCAGTGCCCGGCAATGCCCCAAAACGTGGGCCTATGAGAAGGTCCGGGAGAAGATTTTTGCAGGGGATCGATTTCTCATTCTTTTTGGAACAGCTTGGGGATTATCGCCTGTGGTAATAGAAAGTTTGGATGGAACACTGCCACCCTTGTCCGGGTTTAGTGATTACAACCATCTTGCAGTTCGATCAGCTGCAGCAATTATTCTTGATCGGTTGCTGGGAGATTGGCAGCGGAAGATTTGAAATGTGCGGGATTTATTGCTTGTTTTTGGTTGGACAGGTAAATAGATAACGCAGAAATTATGAGGCCTGTCGGGATTGCCGACGGCAAAGGCGACAAACGGAGATAGTTATGAATTTGCTGAATCAGATTGATCTTGAGAGCATGCGGTTTGACATGCCCGATTTTCGTTCGGGTGATACGGTTAAGGTCCATATCCGCATTCTGGAAGGTAACAAGGAAAGAATTCAGGTGTATCAGGGCGTAGTCATCCGCAAAAAACGCGGCACTATGAATGCGAGCTTTACAGTTCGTAAGATCTCGCATGGAGTTGGTGTTGAAAAGACCTTTCCTCTGCACTCCCCTAAGCTGGAGAAGGTTGAGATCTTAAGTCGCGGTAAAGTGCGACGTGGCAGACTCTATTATCTGCGCGATCTTAAAGGCAAGGCGGCCAGAATCAAAGATAAGGATTTGAACTGATTATTATAGACAACAGAAGAGATTAGTACTCTTCTTCAAGCTCTCTGCCAGGCTGTTGTATGAAGTTGAGGTTGACTTTTTCAACAGCCTGCTGCCTTGAGGTGCGCCTTGTTGCGTGTAGAGAAGCTTTCCCCAGCGTTTGTCGAGAGCGATTCCTTTTCCATAGAGCGCGAGTTGTACAGACAGGGGAATTCCATGGTAGCCGGCGTTGATGAAGCCGGACGTGGTCCGCTGGCCGGACCGGTTGTAGCAGCGTGTGTAGTTCTGCCCGTGGCTTGTAACTATCGGCAATTCAAGGATTCTAAAACATTATCTCCCTCTGCTCGCGTTAGACTTTTTCAAATACTGAAGCAACCGGAAGTCCTGATTGGCGTTGGTATCGTGTCCGAAAAGGATATTGACCGGATAAATATTTTACAGGCCTCCCTCCTGGCAATGCGGAAAGCGGTTCTATCCTTAGCCAGTTTTCCTGATTTTCTATTAGTTGACGGTAAATTTTCGGTACCGGTTCGCATGGCTCAGTACACCTTGGTGAAGGGGGAAACACGCAGTGCCTCTATTGCGGCAGCTTCCATTGTTGCTAAGGTCGTCAGAGATGAATTGATGGAGCGCTATCACGAACAATATCCACAATATAATTTTGGAAAGCATAAGGGCTATCCTACAGCCGAACATCGAGATCTTCTTAAACGTCTTGGGCCCTGCCCGATTCATCGATTGACATTTAGGGGCGTGAAAGAGTTATTGGCCGGTCAATCATGAGCATTCGGCGGCAATTTCTCGGCAAGCAAGGTGAAACCCTGGCATGCGTCTATCTTAAGAAATCAGGTTACAATATAATCAGCACCAACTATCGGTGCAAATTGGGTGAGATTGATATTATTGCCGAGGAGTCTGGAACCTTGGTATTTGTTGAGGTTAAATGCCGGGCGAGCACAGCTTTCGGTGAGCCATATGAGGCGGTAACCAAACGTAAGATGTCGCAGATGTCGCGAGTGGCCCTTGAGTATATGAGCTGTAATAAGCTGTTCGGCAGGATGGCGCGGTTTGATGTAGTTTCAATCAAGTTTTTGCAGGCGAGCCAACCTGAAATTGAGTTGATCCGTAATGCCTTTGATGTAAACTATGGGAGATAGGGCAGAAACTTTTTTTATCTCCAGCTCAGAGAGGATTGTAAATGAACAGTGCTGAATCAGCGCCATCCACGATAATCGGCATTACCATGGGATGTCCGGTTGGAATTGGGCCTGAAATAATCTTGAAGTTTCTTAGCAGCGGGGGGCACTCCGGAGTTTTTTCGCCGGTTGTTTTAGGTGATCTTGGTATTTTACGGGGCTGCGCCCGACAGCTTGGCATTTCGGTGCCCATTGTCTCTTGGCAACCTGGTCAGGATGTGGCTGCCGGCGCGGTGAATGTCCTGTCGCTTTCAAAACTGACAAGCGGTCTTACCTGGGGTAGTCCGAGTCGCGAGACTGGTTTGGCTATGGCCACTTATATCATTGAGGCGGTGAACCTCATTGAAGAAGGTTTACTCGCAGGTATGGTAACTTGTC
>MGTA01000086.1:1149-5790 GCA_001799225.1 Deltaproteobacteria bacterium RIFOXYD12_FULL_50_9 | reverse complement strand
TTCAACCAGCGGTTGATCAAATGAATCAGGAGGGGTGGTCGGTCAGTGGACCTCTGCCGCCTGACACCATTTTTCACCGCGCCGTGGCCGGAGACTACGACGCTGTTGTCTGCATGTATCACGATCAAGGATTGATTCCGTTCAAGCTTTTGCATTTTAAAGATGGGGTCAACGTGACTCTTGGTCTGCCGTTTGTGAGGACTTCGGTTGATCATGGAACAGCCTATGATATCGCCGGCCAAGGCAAAGCAGATCCGGCCAGCCTGTCTGCCGCTTTCCGGATGGCTGTGCAGATTGTTATGAACCGCAGGAACTATTATGCCTCCTAGACCAAATTTTTTTCTGGAACCTTTTTTGCTAAGACCGGATAATAATAAGAAACATCCAGGCCTGTTGATTGCCTTTGAGGGCGTTGACGGGACCGGTAAGAGTACGCAGGCTCGCTTGCTTGCCGAAGCATTGCAAGCCGCAGGCAGACAGGTTGTACTGACCAGGGAACCCACTAATGGGCCCTATGGGCAAAAGATCAGACAGCTTTTTATCTCTCGTTCTGCAGTCTCAAAGGCCGAAGAGTTGGAACTTTTTCTGGCTGACCGACGTGAACATGTAGCGCAGGTGATTGCGCCGGCTCTTGCTCAGGGGCATATTGTTATAACTGACAGGTATTATCTTTCAACTGTTGCTTATCAGGGTGCCGCAGGTTGTGATCCATTAGAGATTATCGCGCAAAATCAAGATTTTGCTCCATGCCCTGATCTGGTTATTCTTCTGTTGTTACCTGTTGCTCAAGGCCTTGAACGCATTCGGGTTATGCGTCGAGAGGCGTTAAATGCCTTTGAACAGGAAGCTGGTCTCGAACAGGTCGCCAAGATTTTTGACAACATAAGCGGGGAAGCAATTCGGCGTATTGATGGATCAAGGACTCCGGCTGAGGTCCATCAGGAGATTATGCGGCAGGTCATGACGGTTCTGACCTTGGCAGAATGAGAATGAAAAACGAGGGAAATGTGCCATTGACAGGCATAAGAGAAGATAAAGGTGCTTAATGAATAAGTTTTTATTTCTTAGTGTATTGGCATGTCTGTTTTGCGTCTCTTGTAGCGCTGGTCCTGTGCGACAGGCTGCAGTCCCTATGCCCAAGGTCTCTTTGGCTGAATCGCCAGTGGCGGAAATTTATGAAGAACCATCGGATTTAGCTTGTGCTTACAGCTATTTTCTTGCCGGCCGGGCAGCTGAGACAGATGGGAATAATGATATAGCACTTGAATCCTATGAAAAGGCCTTGGTTTGCGATAATAAAGCCGATTATATCATGAGCAGGCTGGCTGTTTTGCTTATCAGGATGGGTAAACGTCAACAGGCGTTAACGATGCTCGACAAGATCATTACCCAGAATCCTCAGGATATTAATACGCGGATTGTGCTTGCGAATCTTTATGCAGCCATGGGAATGAATGATAAAGCTGTTGAAGTTTATCTTGATATTTTGAAAATTGATCCGGGTAATGTTAACGCTATGTTGATGCTGGGGGCATTTTATGCCCGGAATCGAGAGTATGAACAGGCTAAAAAACTACTTGAGGAACTGGTCCAGAACTCACCTGATTCTTACATGGGGTATTATTATCTGGCAAAGTTATATCGGGAGCTTAAATTTATTGATAAGTCGCTTATCTATTATGACAAAGCCATTAATCTGAACTGGTCGGCAGTGTTTGCCTTCGAGACTGCTGAACTTTTAGAGCAGCAGAAACGCTATGATGAGGCCATAGTCCTTTATCGGCGAATTTTACAGGAAGATGATGCCAATGAGAGGGCTGCAAACGCTCTGATTGGCATCTTTATGAAGACTAACCAACCTGATCGTGCTCTTGAAGAGTTAAAAGAGATACGTGCCTTTGCTACGGATGTCCTGCGGATAGACTTCACTATGGGCCGGGTCTACATGGAGCAGAAACGCTATGACGAGGCGATCAAGAAGTTCAAGAGTGTTCTTGACGAAAATCCGGAGTTTATGCCGGCGCGTGCTTTGCTGGCTCTTACTTATCATGAATTGAGTGACGATGAGGCAGCTAAAAACTTGCTTCGTCAGGTCAAACCGGCGGATCAGGGGTATGAAGAGGCAGTGCTTCTTATGGTTCGTATTATGCAGGAAGCTAAGGATTTGATAGGTGTTGAGAGAGAACTTAGCGAGCGTATTCTAAATAAGGAAACCCGGCAAGCCAGTTTTTATTCCGCTCTAGCCAGTCTTTACAAGAAGGATAATAAGATTGAGCAGGCCAGACAGGTTTTTCTGCAGGCTATTAAAGATCTTCCGGATGATACCAGACTACTTTTTGATTATGGCGTTTTTCTAGACAGCATTGGGGAGACTGATGCCGCTTTAGCAGTAATGGAAGGTATCTTAGTGATCGACTCAGAGGATGTCTATGCCTTGAACTATGTGGGCTATACCTGGGGTGAAAAGGGCATGAATCTTGAGAAGGCGCTGCAGTATATTCAAAAAGCCATCACTGCTAAGCCTGAAGACGGTTTTATCAGGGATAGTCTCGGCTGGGTATATTACAAAAGCGGTGATCTTGAGCGGGCTATGCAGGAGCTTATTAAGGCGCTTGAGATTGAGCCGGATGATCCGGTTATCAACGAACATATGGGAGATGTTTATCTCAAAGCAGGCAGTGATCAGAAGGCAGTTGAATTGTACAAAAAAGCCATGCAATTATATAAGGAAGAGAACAAGCAAGAAGCTGTTCGGAAGAAGTTGCAGGATCTCGAAAAGAGATGAAAGATAAGTCTGTTCATTACTGTTTTTTGGGTTTGCTGATATTTGTTTTGACGGGTTGTGTGTTCCCGGCCCAGCCAAGCCCTGTGCCGGAGCCTGTCGAGTATATCGTTGCCGAACCGGAACGTAGTGAATTGATCAACGCTTTTAAACGGATGCTGGCAGGCCAGCAGGATTGTGCTCCCTGTTTCGATGCCAATGTTACTCTGACTTTTAATTCGTGGCTTAAGTCTGGATCTGTAAGTGGTTTTCTGCAAGCTATGTCACCGTCGTTCATCAAGTTTGTGGCGGTGAGTCCTCTAGGCCAACCGTTCCTGTTGCTATCCACTGACGGAGATCAATTTCATTATATTGATGTAGGGCAGGCAAAAGTTTTTGAGGGTCCTGTAAGGACTGAAACTTTTAGCCGCTATGCCCCTAAGGGGTTTAAGCCCGAGTTTGGATACTATTGGCTTATCGGTCGGTTGTGGCCAGGCCGGATGGTGATAACTACAGTAACCGGAGAAGCGGATCGTCAAAGTTACTGGATCGATTTTGCCAGTAGCCGGGACGGGTTGCACAGTCGGGTCCTTTTTGATCCAGTACGCCTGGTCATCAAGCAGCACGATCTTGTTGATGCCGGCGGCAACCGATTAACCAGAATTCATTATGGAAATCACAGTCAGGGCGCTTGTCCTTTGCCTGGTAATATTCTGGTCGAATCGAGTAATCAACATGAGACGCTTACGTTAATAATGGTTTGGAACGAGACAAATCAATCGTATGACGAACATGATTTTGAGATTGATCTTCCCCGTAGTTTTCAAAGGATTTTTGTCAAGTGAATTTTGATACCCTTCTATCTCGGGTTGCAAAGCCCAGCCGTTATTGCGGCAATGAGTTTAACAGTATTAAAAAGGATTGGCGTGCAGCCACCTTGCGTTTTGCCCTCATCTTTCCGGATCTTTATGAGATCGGCATGTCTCATCAGGGGCTTCTTATCCTCTATCACCTGCTTAACAGCAAAGAAAGTTGGTTGGCTGAGCGGGCCTATGCTCCGGATCTTGATTTTGAACGTCTCCTTAAAGATAAGGGACTGCCGCTATTTTCGCTTGAGTCACGACGACCGTTGTCTGAATTTGATGTGCTGGGCATCACCCTTCCTTATGAGCTTTGCTCTACAAATATTCTAACTATTCTTGATTTGGCAGGTTTGCCGTTTCGGTCAATCGAGCGTGATAATCGTCATCCGTTGATCATTGGCGGTGGGTCAAGCTCTTTTCAAGCCGAGCCTGTGGCTGATTTTTTCGACGCTATACTGATAGGCGACGGCGAAGAGGCTATCTTGGAGATCGCCGGATTGGTTGAAGAGGCAAAGACCACTGGCTTAAGCCGAGTCGAACTTTTGCAGGGGTTGAGCAGTATAGAGGGTGTCTATGTACCACGATTTTTTGTCCCGCATTATGACCAGGAAGGACGTTTCCACGAGATAACACCAATACTCGCCGGCTATGAAAAGGTTCATCGGCGTATTCTGCCTGATTTGGATAAGATGGGCCATTGGCCGCCCCCGTTAGTCCCATCCGTGAAGATCATCCATGACCGGCTTGGGGTTGAGATCGCCCGTGGCTGCACGCGCGGTTGTCGATTCTGTCAGGCTGGGATTATCTACCGGCCGGTTCGTGAGCGGTCGGTCGAAACCATCCTGTCTATGGCCCGGGATGGGGTCAGGCAAGGCGGGTTTGAGGAGATGGCTCTTTTGTCTTTAAGTACCGGTGATTACTCCTGCCTGTCCGAGCTGCTTGTTAAGCTGATGGATTCGTTTGTGAAAGAGCGGGTTTCGGTCTCCATGCCATCTATGCGGGTAGGCACCCTGACCC
>MGTA01000086.1:0-1128 GCA_001799225.1 Deltaproteobacteria bacterium RIFOXYD12_FULL_50_9 | reverse complement strand
GAGGAGGATCTGCTTGCCACAGTTGAGACTGCTTTCGGGCTTGGCTGGAATCTGCTCAAATTTTATTTTATGTTTGGACTGCCCACCGAAACCATTGAGGATGTCGAAGCCATCGCCGCATTGGTTCATAAATCATTTGCCAAGGGCCGGGGCAGTAATCGGCGGATCAATGTCAGTGTGGCAACCTTTGTGCCAAAGCCTCATACGCCTTTCCAGTGGGCGGGACAACTTGATATCGCAACCGGATTTAGTCGTATTGATCTGTTGAAAAAGAAACTGGCAAATCGTAAGATTGCTTTGAAATGGCATGATCCGCGGCAGAGTTTTCTCGAAGGGGTACTGGCTCGGGGAGACCGCAGGCTTTCCGGAGTCATCGAGGAGGCCTGGCTGCGTGGCGCCAGACTTGACGCCTGGTCGGATCATTTCTGCCTCGATATCTGGCGTCAGGCAGCAGGAGCACTGCAAGTCAATCTGGATAGTTATACAAAACCTCTGGCATTTACGGCACCATTGCCGTGGCAGCATCTCGATGTCGGTGTGGACGCCGGGTTTTTCAAACAGGAGTATGAGCGGGCGCTAACAGGTGAATATACGCCGGATTGTCGGGTGCAGGGCTGCCAGAAGTGTGGACTTTGTGATTTTAAACGGATTTTCCCGCGTACGCAACCCAGTGTTCCTGTCGAAACGGTTTTGCACAAACCGTTAGCAGATAAATCGCTCAATGAGGATCTTCCTGGTTCGGAAGTTCGTGGTGAGAGCCGGAGGTGTCATGTGTACAGGCTTGAGTATGCCAAGGTTGATAGCGCGAGACTGCTGAGTCATCTTGAGATGTTGCAGGTATTCTTCCGGGCTTTCAGAAGAGTTGGGCTGCCCTTGCGTTATTCACAGGGATTTAATCCGACGCCAAGGGTTTCGTTCAGCCCGGCATTGCCACTCGGCACAGAGAGTCATGCTGAGCATGTAACCATCGAATTATCTGCGCCGCTTGTCGACCTTGACCTTGAAACAGAGCGACTCAATCGAGAGTTACCTCGGGGTGTTGTCATTAAAAAGATTGAATCTGCGCTGAAAAAATCGTATCAACATTATGTTGTGTGCTATGAGATTATCTTGGAGAAGCCTCTTTTG
>MGTA01000085.1:7243-9638 GCA_001799225.1 Deltaproteobacteria bacterium RIFOXYD12_FULL_50_9 | reverse complement strand
CGGACCTATATGTTTCCGCCCGACGCTTTTCAACAGCTCGTTCGTAATGCGGTAATGCACCGGACCTATGAAGGAACAAATGCCCCTGTAAAGGTTTACTGGTTCGATGACCGTATCGAAATTATCAGCCCGGGTGGCCCGTTCGGCGCTATCACCCCTTTGAACTTCGGCTCTGTTGGTCTTGCCGATTATCGGAATCCCAGGCTTGCCGACACGATGAAGGTGCTTGGATTTGTGCAACGATTCGGAGTAGGAATTCAAATCGCTCAGACGGCATTGCGCGCTAACGGCAACCCAGCCATTCTATTTGATGTTGATTCGAACTGGGTGAAATGCACCCTGCATCTCCGTCCTGGAATAATGGCGCCGCAGAAAAATGATGAGCTCGGCGAGTCTGGGCGTGGTGGGGTGAAACGTTCAGCCAAACCTTCTGCACCTGTAAATGCATCTGTAAATGCACCTGTAAATGAACTGCAACGGTCTTTGCTGCACTTGATCAAGGAGGACAACCGTATTTCTCACGATCTCTTAGCTGTAAGACTGCAAAAAAACAGGTCAACAATCATGCGGAACATTAGGTCATTGAAGGATTTAGGCGTGTTGAAGCGGGTCGGGTCCGACAAAACCGGACATTGGGAGATACTGAACAACGATGAACAATAAACAAAAACCGCAACAGATCGGGCTTTGGGATACTACAGATGCTTCTCTACAAGCCGCCCCGAAGAAGGTTCGGAAATCCAAAGCGGAAAGCCAGAACAGTCTGCTCCCTGAAAAGCTTGGCAAGGCTATTCGGTTGCCCATGCCGGATTTTTCCGATCCGAAGCGCAAGCTGACCTGTCTCGAAGCGGATTTTCCCATTGCCCAGATCAATGCTTTGTCCAATCTCGAAGGCAATGCGGGCAAGCCGATTTACCAGATGTCAAAGTGGTGGGCACGACGGCGATCAAGCGTCTTTCGTTCCATGCTGATTGCTGCAGCAACCACTGCCCCGGATGATCCTAATGAGGCGGCAAAACTCGTCTGGGACCACTACTACTGTAATCATCAGAAGGCAGGGTCGTTTAAGAAGCTCCGGGTACTCGACTGTTTTATGGGCGGCGGCACTACCCTGGTAGAGGGCTCTCGCCTGGGAATGCAGATGACTGGCGTCGATCTTAACCCGGTGGCCTGGTTTGTCGTGAAGAACGAGTTGGCCTGCAGTGACCCGGCACAGGTCAAGGCGCTTTTTGAGCATATAGAAAAACAAGTCAAACCGCAAATTCAAGCGTTTTATACGACCACCTGTCCGCGCGGGCATAAAGGCAAGTGGTTTAGGAGGATAGAAGGTAGGAGGGTAGAAGGTAGTATAACTACGGATGGTTCTTCTCCGCATTCTCCTATCCTCCTACCTCCTGTCTCCAATCCTCCTCCTTCAGAATGGGAAGCGATGCCTGAAGGCTTCGACCCTATCGACCTGCCGCCGGAGGAACGAAAGAACTACCGATGGGAAGGGCCTGAGGTGATCTACACCTTCTGGGCCAAACACGGCCCCTGTCAGGCCAAGGGTTGTGGCCATCGCACTCCTATCTTCCGCACCCCGGTTATTGCCGAGAAGAAGCTCTCCACCGGTTATGCCGAATTGACCTGTCCGGGCTGCGGCACCACCTTTCACGCCGAGCTTGGCGAGATCCGTATGGCTCCTGGAGCGGAGCGCGTGGTGCTGGAAGGGGATACCCCCTTTACCGAGCTTAGCCAAATTTTTGCCCGGCTGCTCAATGATTACGACAAGGGCAATGTCCAGGACACCATCGACCGCTTGCTCAAACTCAAAGAGACGGTTGCCCATGAACCAGGGTTGCACTGTCCGGCCTGTGGCATATTTGCCGGGAAGCGCCTGGCTGATGTTATTGAGCGTCATGCCAAACCTTCGACTACAAATGCTCAGCGCAAAAAGAAAGATTTGGCCCTCAAGAAAAAGTCGGTGCAGATGTATCTGCTTATCCATCCGGAATGGCTGAAGGGGGCGTCTGGGGTTGCTGAAGAACAGGAGGGTAGGAGTGAGGAGGTGGAAGGTGGGAGGATAGAGTTAGGAGGATATGCCGGTGCGCCTGCTGAATTAACCTCAAAATGGTTTGAATCCCGTATCCCCGGTACTTATTCTACCTCCCACCCTCCTACCTCCCACCCTCCTACCTCCCACCCTCCTACCTCCTATCCTCCACTGATAGAGGTGCGCGGCGCATCCCTGCCGGATAGGGTAACGACTGCCGATGGCTCTATTATTGATACTGGGCAGGGTACTGTGCCCAAGCAAGCCCAATTTACCTGTGCAAGCTGTGGGAAAAGCCAAGACCGACTTAGCGCAACCAAAAGAATACAACATACTGCACCGGTGGCGGCCTATACTCTGCAA
>MGTA01000085.1:99-7234 GCA_001799225.1 Deltaproteobacteria bacterium RIFOXYD12_FULL_50_9 | reverse complement strand
CGTTGATGATATCCGAAAACTGAGCGCATCTGAGCGAGAATGGCAGGAGCGCAAGGAAATTGATTTGGCAGCTTACTGGCCGCGCATGGAAATCCCATTTTCAATGCGTACTCATGTGAAAGACCCTCTTCCCGATCATGGCTATACCCATTGGTGGATGCTCTTCAATAATCGCCAACTTCTTGTTCATGCGTGCTTACTAAAAGCAATTACCGAAGCCCCGGAAGATGCCTGGCCGTTGGATATTCGAGAACAGGTGCTGGGGGCGTTTCAGCAGTATTTGCGTAACCAGAATATGTTTTGCTTTTGGGATACAGGCTATGACAAATTGGTCCCTTTCATGTCAAACGCCAACTACAATCCCAAAAATCTTGCGATTGAGAATAGTGTTTTTAAACAGTTGGGTCGAGGAAACTGGTCTTCCAATATTGCCAATACCCTTGATGGAATAGAGTGGATGAATAAGCCTTGGGAAGCTTACATCCTGCCGGATGAAAGCCAGGCAAAGAGTGAACATTTTTTTCTGGACGATCCCATCATTCCCGGCAATGAGCCCTACTGCGGGTCGTCCACCGATCTGTCAATGCTGGCCAATGAGCTTTTTGATTTAGTCATCACCGACCCACCTTTTGGTGACAATCTTTACTATGCCGATTTGGCTGATTTCTTTTATGTCTGGCTGCGGCTTCCCCTGCGCCAATGGTATGCCGGTTTGCCGGAGGCCGCCTACTTTGAACCGGAGCGCACCCCCCACAGCATGGAGGCAGTGGATAACTCGGTCGAGCATCCGGACGACCGGGAGGACTACGAGAAAAAATCTTTCATCACCTTGGAAGAACTTGAGGAAATTGAGAAAAAATTGGGGGGGCGGCATGACTGAAACAGCCATCATGCGCCCGGAGTTTGTTTCAAGTGTTAAGGGCATCATTGAAAAAGCCCGGGCGGAAGCGATCAGAAGTGTGGATATGCAGCGCGTGTTGATGTACTGGCACATCGGCAAGAGCATTTTTGCAGAAGAGCAGCAAAGCCGTGAACGGGCGGAATACGGAGCTTACCTCGTCCGTAATCTGTCCCATCAGCTTGTGCCTGAATACGGCAGCGGTTTTTCCATACGGCTGTTGGAATTGAGCCGCCAATTTTACCGGGTCTATCCGATTGCGAATACGCTGTGTTCGCAATTGAACTGGAGTCAGTACCGGCTGGAAGGGGGCGAACAATGAAAGATCAAGCTGCCGTATTGGTGCCCAATCCCTACTACCGGCCCCAGCCTTCCAGCGATTTCTACAGCCAGACCCTGTCCGCAGTCTGGGCCGAGGCGGGCCGTCGTTTGAAAGATGGCGGGATCATGGCATTCACCTTCCATCACAATGAAGACCAAGCCTGGATTGACATCCTTAAAGCATTGTTTGATGCCGGATATGTGCTTGAGGCAACCTATCCTATTCGCAGTGATGAGACCAAGGGCGAAAACGGGGCTTTTGGCAGCCGTAAGATTGAATACGACATCATCCACGTCTGCCGCAAGCGCCTTGAAGCCCCGGAACCGGTGAGCTGGGCACGGATGCGCCGTTGGGTCAAGGATGAAACGGTACGCTTAAAGAACCTTCTGGAACATACCCACGGCAAGGAGTTACCGGAATCAGACCTGCGGGTGATCCTGCGCGGCAAATCCCTGGAGTTTTATTCCCGTCATTATGGCCAGGTCTTGACCGGAGAAGGCCAGGTGCTGGAGGTGCGGGATGCCCTGCTCGGCATCAACCAGCTTCTGGATGATCTCCTGGAAGACACCTCGAAAACAGGGGGCTTGCGTCCACCCGACAGCGCTGAACCAGCCAGTCGTCTCTATCTGCGCCTGTTCTATAACCGCAGTGAAATGGAGAGAGACGAACTCCATAAAACCCTGCGCGGTACTGGTATTGCCCAGGGCGACCTGGAGGCCAGGGGCTGGATTCGGGTGGTGGGCAGAAGTGTCCATGTGGTGCCGATCCATGAGCGTTTCGCCTTCTTCACCGAACGGGGTCGCAACCGGAAGATTATCAAGACCGACCTTGATCAGGCCCATTTCCTGATCGGCGCAGCCCTCCCGAATTCCGGGCTCAAAATTGATGCCGAGCTGGCCAACCAGAACTTTCGCATCAAGAAATCGGTTGATGAAATCCTGAAATGGTATGCGTTAGGAGGAGGTAGGAGAGAGGAGGTAGGAGGTAGAATACAAGAGGGTGTGCCATTCTCCTACCCTTCTAACTCCTATCCTCCAACCTCCTCAATAATCACCTCCTCAATAATCAAAGCCGCTGGAACCGCTGCCCAACTGGTTGAGCATTGGCGGACCCGTAAGGACAGGCCGGAAGAACGTCGGCAGCTTTCGCTTTTTGAAATACTCGAAATGCAATAACGAGGTGCATGATGAAAATTGAATCAATCAGACTGAAAAACTTCAAGTCATTTCAAGACGCGGAACTGTCAGAATTGCCGAATTTCTGCGTCATTGTAGGTGCAAATGGTACGGGGAAATCCACTATTTTTCAAGTCTTCGGTTTTCTACGCGATGCCATGGTCAGTAATGTCAACACGGCCCTGGCTAAGTTGGGTGGAAGCCGTGGTTTCAAGGAGGTCCGCAGTAGAAATTCGAAGGGGCCGATTGAAATTGAATTAAAATTCCGTTCTGGGAAAGATAGCCCTTTGATCACCTATTTTCTGCAGATCAATGAAAAACAGGGCAAGGCGATCATTGAGCGGGAAATTCTCAAATACCGGCGTGGCAGCAGCGGACAACCGTGGCATTTTCTTGATTTTTCCAGGGGAAAAGGTTCGGCAGTCACCAACGAACTTGATTCGGTAACGGATGTCAATGATTTACAACGTGATGAAGAGCAGGTCCTGAAAGCACCCGATATTCTGGCCATCAAGGGATTGGCTCAATTTGAGCGTTTTCCAGCCGTAATGGCGCTCGGCAATCTTATTGAAAACTGGCATATATCGGATTTTCATATTAGCAAGGCACGTCCAGAGCAGGAAACAGGATACGCGGAGCATCTTTCCCGTGAAGGAGAAAACTTATCTTTGGTGATTGAATATCTCTACAACAATGAAAAAGACATTTTTGATAAGATTCTTTCGCTTTTGAAAATGAGAGTGCCCGGCATATCCCAAGTCGAATCCAAAACCACGGAGGAAGGGCGTGTTCTATTAAAATTTCAGGACGGCTCCTTCGAGGACCCTTTTCTTGCCCGTTACGTCTCAGATGGCACAATCAAGATGCTTGCTTATCTCACCCTTCTGTATGATCCTAAGCCCCATCCTCTACTGTGCGTTGAAGAACCAGAAAACCAGCTTTACCCAAAACTGCTCTGGGAGTTGGCCGAGGAGTTTCGGCTGTATTCGATACGCGGTGGCCAAGTATTTATTTCCACCCATTCACCGGATTTCCTCAATGCGGCCCGTGTCGAGGAGGTGTTCTGGCTGGTCAAGAAGGATGGCTACACCCAGATTCGCCGGGCCAGCGATGATCCCCAGATTGTCGCTTACATGAAAGAAGGCGATCAGATGGGCTATTTGTGGGACCATGGCTTCTTTGAGGGAGCCGACCCTCGATGAAAACCATTGTCTTTTTTCTTGAAGGACCTTCAGAAAGGGAAATGCTTGAGGGCTTGCTGCCACGCATACTTCCTGCGGATGCACGAATTCGCTACATGGTTTTCAAGGGGAAACAGGACCTTGAAAAAAATCTCGTGCGGCGGTTGCGCGGCTGGCGGTTGCCGGATTCGGTTTTTGTCGTCATGCGGGATCAGGATTCCGGCAATTGCCATGTTGTGAAGCAGAAACTTGTGGATCTCTGCCAACAGGCGGGCAAAGACGATGTCCTGATCCGGGTTGCTTGCCATGAGCTGGAGAGTTTCTATCTCGGCGATTTGGACGCCGTTGAAAAGGGACTCGGTATCAGGGGGCTTTCGGCCAAACAGAACAACCGGAAGTACAGGAACCCCGACAACCTTGGCAATCCTGCCGAAGAAATCGGCAAACTAACGGCCGGATTATATCAGAAAGTCGCCGGTTCTCGCGCTATTGGGCAACACCTTGATCCGGCGTGTAACCGTTCCCATAGCTTCACTGTCCTGGTATCCGGGATTCGTAGACTGCTGGAGGCCACCTGATGGATTCGATATCAACCAGTGTTTGGCAACGACGGGGGTCATCCATTATCTTTGACCAGAAAAGCCTTGGCCCGTTCATCTCTCAAGGTGCGATCATCTCACTGCGTACGGCGCTTTCCTGGACAGGTGGAATCCTATCGGTGCCACCTATGCCTGCCCGAACCATTCTCATCTCCGGTCTGGAGACGATGATCGAGACCCTGAAACCACAGGAGGCGGAAGATTTTCTGGCCGGCAGGATCAGGCCGCTCCTCATCACACTGCAAAACCGTTGGACGGATTGCGGGATTGTTTTTGGTTTTTCCTCTCATCCCAAGGCTTTTGAAGAGACCTCCATGGAGGAAGAGGTGCTATTCCGCCGCCGCGACCAGAAAACGGTTCGGCTCTCTGAAGGTCTTTGGGATGGCAGCGCCACGGTCAATATGAAGCGTGTTGTCAGAGAAAGGGCGTCTGCTGGGGAAGAGGTGATAGTGGGATATTATGTCGCTCGAATTTCTTAAGGGCTGGAGGATTGGAGGGTAGAAGGATTGGAGGATAGTATGGAGAGAAAACCGACCAGGAGTTTTGAAGAATTAGTTGTGTGGCAAAAGGCACATCAATTTGTTCTTGGTGTCTATCGAATCACCAAAATGTTTCCCGATGATGAAAAATTTGGGCTGACAGCGCAATTTCGTAGAGCAGCGGTCTCCATAGCGGCGAACATTGCTGAAGGATATCGAAAGCGAACTCCAAACGATAAAGTCAGATTCATGAATATCGCCGAGGGATCACTGGAGGAGTGCCGCTATTATTTGATTCTTGCACGGGATCTTGGGTATGCGGACATTGCTGCTCTCTGGGAACTATCAGATCAAGTTCGCAAACTCATTCTCGCTTACGGCAAGGCGATTCTAAAGACTGATGGCCAATGACTCCTACCTCCTACCCTTCTACCTCCTATCCTCCTGGTACAAAAGTCACCCATCTTGAACTCGGTGAAGGTGTTGTTGTTAGTGGGCCTTCAGCCCATTACATCACGGTTTTTTTTCGGGCGCATGGTGAGCGGCAGGTCCCTCTTGAATCTCTCCGGCCAGCCGGTGACCGTTTTGATCAGATAGTCGCTGGCATGGTTCCAACTTCCAATGAGCGGATCGAGAAGTTGTGGCTTGCCATTGAGGCTGAAGAGCTTCCTCTGATGGAGAGCGCTGCAACACTCACTTCCGCGAAGGTTGATCTCCTGCCCCATCAAGTGGTGCTTGTCCATCGTATCGCCAACGCTCGACCTAAAAGATTTCTCATCGCCGACGAGGTTGGATTGGGTAAGACCATCGAAGCCGCTCTTATCTTGCGAGAACTGGCCTCCAGGGGTGAGCTGCTGCGAGCCATCATGATTGTTCCTGCAGGCCTTGTAGAAAACTGGCGCCGGGAATTGAATGATGTCTTTAATCTGGATTTTGAGGTGTTCGGCAGCGAAGGCGATGTCACCGACCGCAAGTCCAACGCCTTTGCCAAGCATAACCGGCTGATCGTTTCTGTAGATACTCTCAAACGCCGAACCAGAGTCAAAAAACTTCTCGAAGCTCCGCCCTGGGACCTGGTGGTTTTTGACGAAGCCCATCATTTAAGTGTCTATCGCAACGGTAAAAAGGTAAAAAAAACCGAAAACTTCAAACTCGCCGAGGATATCCGGGCACATTGTCGGGATCTTCTGTTGCTGTCTGCTACACCCCATCAAGGTGATCACTTCCGTTTCTGGATGCTCATCCGCCTGTTAAACCCGGATTTATTTGAAAGTGCGGAAGATATGCTCCATAACCGCCACCGGCTCAACGCTGTGGTTATCCGTCGCACCAAGGCCGATGCCTGCGCTCAGGATGGCAGTCCGCTATTTGTCCGACGGGTAGTGCATACGGAAGGATTCAACCTTTCGGAGAAAGAAAAAGAGTTCTATAAGGCACTTCTCGATTACCTCCGGGATGGTTACAACCTGGCGGCTCAGCAGGGCAATAAGGGCCGAGCTCTGGGCTTTGTGATGACCATATTCCAGAAAATTGCCGCGAGCAGTTTTGCCGCGATCCGTTCAACACTCCAGCGCCGTCTGTTGATGCTGACTATCCAGGAAGGCATTGAACGTGATGAAGCTCTCGATGTTGATGGCCGAAATCAGGTGTTTAACCAAGCTCGGCAGTTAATCCATGAGATATATCAAGTTCCGTATGATTCAGTGGGCAATGCCCAGGCCGATCAGATTTTAGCGGATACCAAGGTTCAACTGCTGAAAAAACGCGGTGAAGCCCAGGCCTTTCTGGCAAGCGCCGAGAGCTTTTCCGACTCGGAACTTTCGGCCGGGGTTAATGAAGAATCGGCAGCAATGCTTGTTAGTCTGGCCCTGCCCCAGGAACGGCAAAGGATATTACATCTTCTCCAAGAATTCCCTGAGGAGATTGAATCAAAAACTGAGATGCTTGTTCATGCCCTGCAGCAGATATGGCATCAAAATCCAGATGAGAAGGTTGTCATTTTTGCCACCTATCTTGGAACCGTTGAGGCCATCAAGAAGTATCTGGGCAGCATCTTCCCGGATAAAGGGGTCGATGTCCTTAAAGGTGGCGATCATGGCGCAAAGACAGCGGCACAGAAGAGGTTTCGGCGCAAAGACGGCCCCAAGGTGTTAATCTGCACTGCTGCCGGACGCGAAGGGATCAACCTTCAGTTTGCCCGAATTCTTTTCAACTATGACTTGCCATGGAATCCCATGGATCTTGAACAAAGGATTGGTAGAATCCACCGTTACGGTCAGGAATCAACAGCCCAAGTCTTTAATCTGGTGGCTACGGACACTATTGAGGGACAGATTTTCCTTCTTCTTGAAAACAAACTTATAGATATCGCCAATGCCCTTGGCAAGGTTGATGAACAAGGCCAGATTGCCGAGGATTTGCGAACCCAGGTATTGGGCCAGCTTAGCAGTGCCTTGAGCTATGACCGCCTTTACCAGGAAG
>MGTA01000085.1:0-68 GCA_001799225.1 Deltaproteobacteria bacterium RIFOXYD12_FULL_50_9 | reverse complement strand
CCAAGAGCTTGAGGTAGCCATGACCAACGCCAATTTGGCCAGGCAGGTTGTCTTTGAATTATTTCAAG
>MGTA01000084.1 GCA_001799225.1 Deltaproteobacteria bacterium RIFOXYD12_FULL_50_9 | reverse complement strand
CCCACTGCTATCCGCCAGGGTTCGCGAATGGCCGCCTCGCCGCCCGGTAAAGGCATAGGTTCGAGATGAGCATAGCGCTTTGCTTCCCGGCAATCGCCTATCAGGATCTCGCCGCCCCAGATGGTATTTTCGGTGCCGTAGCCGGTGCCGTCGAGGATAATGCCGATTGCCGGACCGGTTTCATGATTTTCAGCGAGACAGGCCGCCAGGTGGGCGTGGTGGTGCTGGACTGCAAGTGTGTTCAGGTTTTGATCTTCAAGAGCCCAGCGGGTCGACAGATAGCCGGGATGGAGATCATGGACGACCAGTTCCGGTTCGGCCTGGAATATATCGGTCAGATGTTTGATGGTTGTCTTGAACGTCTGGTAGGCGGCAAGATTTTCCAGGTCGCCGACGTGCTGGCTGAGCACGCCGTGTTTGCCGGTCAACAGACAGACCGTATTTTTGATCTCAGCCCCGACGCCCAGCACAGTGGGCCCGCCTTGGCTGATGAAAATCGGGGTGGGAGCATAACCTCTGCCGCGTCTGAAGAACCGGAGTTTGTCTGCGATTCGAATAACTACGGAATCGTCGTTGCGCAGATAGATGTCGCGGTTGTGCAGCAGAAAAAAATCGGCAAGGCCGGACAGGCGATTGAGCGCATCCTGATTATCGGTGGCGATCGGTTCATCGCTGATATTGCCGCTGGTCATGACCAGGACGTTCGGGCCGTTTTGCATGAGCAGGTGGTGAAGGGGCGTATAGGGCAGCATTACGCCCAGCAGGTTGATGCCGGGTGCAACCGCCGCGGCCAGGCCGTTGTCCACCCGGGGTCCGGCAAGCAAAATGGGGCGCGGCGCTGAGGTCAGGATTATCTCATCTTGCGGATCAAGAGAGCAGAGGAGTCTTGCCGCAGCCAGATCAGCTGCCATTACAGCCAGGGGTTTCTCAGCGCGTCCCTTACGGCGCCGGAGTTGCTGCACTGCTTCTTCGTTTCTGGCATCGACGGCCAGATGGAATCCGCCCAACCCTTTAATCGCCAGAATCCGGCCCTCGGTAAGAAGGGCCGATGCCACGGTTGCCGCGTTGTTGCCTTTGGCCAGAAGAGAGCCATTTGCATCGTGCAGGCTAAGTTCCGGCCCGCAGGTGGGACAGGCATTGGGCTCGGCATGGTAGCGTCTGCTGGCCGGATTGTCGTATTCGCTCCGGCAGGTCGGGCACATGTTGAAGTAAGCCATGGTAGTGGTTGCCCGATCGTAGGGCAGGGCAGTAATAATCGTATAGCGCGGTCCGCAGTTGGTGCAGTTGATAAAAGGGTAGCGATAGCGGCGGTCGGCTGGATCAAGAAATTCGGCAAGACAGGCAGCGCAGGTGGCCATGTCCGGCGGGATAAGGGTGGTAGCTATGTTGTTGTTGAACAGAGACGCGGCGATAACAAAGGTGCGGTCGTTGGCCAGGGAGATAGAGTGAGCAATAATATCGGTGATCAGCGCAAGAGGTGGGGCCTTATCTTTGAGAGCTTTAATGAAGGTGGCAAGAGCAATGATCGGGCCTTCAACCTCAATTTCTACCCCGTCGATATTGTTGGCAACTCTTCCTGATAGACCGAACTCTTGGGCCAGGCCATAGACAAAGGGTCGGAATCCGACGCCCTGGACAATGCCGCGTACCAGGATTTTATGGCGCTGTTTTGTCTCTGGCGTCGCGCTGCCGACCATGATCTTATGCCCGCAGGCTGCGCAGCCAATCAAGCCAGGCAGCCATGCCCAGGCCGGTCTTGGCCGACAGCTCAAAGATTCGCAGGTCGGGATTTACATGGAGCGCCAGGCTTTTCGCGCGGCTGATATCAAAATCAACATACGGCAGCAGATCGGTCTTGGTGATAACCGCGATCTGGGCGGCCTGAAACATGTACGGATATTTCTGGGGCTTATCTTCGCCTTCGGTAACGCTCAGGATCACGACTTTGCACTCCTCGCCCAGATCAAAGAGGGCCGGGCAGACCAGATTGCCGACGTTTTCGATGAAGAGAAGGGATCGTTCCGCCACTGGGAGCTGCTGGACCGCCCGGCTGATCATGTCTGCATCCAGATGGCAGCCGGAGCCGGTATTGATCTGAATCGCCGGGACGCCGACCGCCTCAATCCGCTCGGCATCATGCATGGTCTGCTGGTCGCCCTCGATGACTGCCAGCGGCATCTCGGTCTTCAAGATCTTCAAGGTCTGTTCGAGCAAGGTGGTTTTGCCGGAACCGGGAGAGCTGACCAGGTTTAAGGCAATCACCCCCCTGGCTTGAAATTGTCTGCGGTTCTGGCCGGCCAGTTGGTCGTTTTTGGAGAGGATGGCCTGTTCGACCAGAATTTTTCGGCCGTGTCCGTGCTCATGCTCATGATCGTGACCATGACCGTCACCATGAACGTGATTGTGGGCGGTATGGGGAGCTGGGTCAACTGTGTCGGGTCGGCGGATCAGGGTATCGTGTTTGTGGTTGCAGCCGCAGGATTCACACATGATTTCTTTTCTCACTCGTCAACAATAATGGACAGAACGTGTAACTCCCGCCCCTGGATGATTTCCAGCTGATGGCCTTGGCAGCGTGGGCAGTTGTCAAAAAAAGAGTCAATCGGCTGGATTTCGCCGCAGTCGGCGCAACGGGCTTTGGCTGCAACTGGAATAATTTTAAGTGTTGCCCCTGCTGCTATTGAGTCTTGGGCTGCCGCCGCGAAACAAAAAGAAAGGGCCTCTTCCATGACCCCGGCCAGCGAGCCCACCTCAACTTCAACATGATTAATAATTTTACCGCCCTGAGACCGGGCGGCATTTGAGGCAATTTCGACGATGCTCATGGCCAGCGACATTTCATGCATGCTTTTCACTATAGCTGATTTATTTGGAAGCAGAAAGTCTTTGCGCAACCGATATAGCATATTCTCCTTGCGATTTGTCAGTTATTGCGTAATAGAATGTTGTTCAAGTTAGACAGATAGAATAATTATATACGGGAGGGTTACCTATGCCTGGATTTGAGGTGTTTGGAGAGGAAGAGAAGAAAGAGATCATGGATGTGCTCTCGACCGGCGTGTTGTTCCGGTACGAGTTTCCTGAGCAGCGCCAGGGGGTCTTCAAGGTTCGGACCTTTGAGGAGCAGTTTGCCAAGTACTGCGGAGCCGGATATGCCCAGGCAGTCACCTCCGGAACTGCCGCCTTGAAGGTCGGACTAACAGCGCTCGGCGTCGGGCCGGGTGATGAGGTGATTACGCAAGGTTTTACCTTTGTCGCCACCTGGGAGGCGATTTTTGATGTCGGCGCCGTACCGGTTTTCAGCGAGATTGACGATACCCTTAACATGGATCCGGCTGATCTTGAGAAGAAAATAACTTCGAAAACCAAGGCGATCATCCCGGTGCACATGATGGGCGCGCCGGCCAGGATCAAAGAGATCAAGGCCATTGCCGACCGTCATGGTATTCCGGTGCTTGAGGATACGGCTCAGGCCGCCGGGGCACGATTAGGAGGTCGGCATCTCGGTTCCTTTGGTAAATGCGGCACCTTTTCGCTTGATCCGGTCAAGACCATCACCACCGGCGAAGGCGGCATGATCATCACCGATGACGAAGCCCTGTGGCGCAAGATGAGCGAATACCATGACCACGGCCATGATCATGTCCAGAATCCCGGCGGGCGGGGCGGCGAGGGCCGGAGTTTTATCGGTTTTAACTTTCGGATGATGGAGCTGCAAGGGGCAATCGGTCTGGCCCAGTTGGCCAAGCTTGACGGTATCGTGGCCGCCCAGAAGAAGAATAAGGCTGCACTTAAGGAGATTGTCGCCGGGATTCCCGGCGTTACCTTCCGGAATATCCTTGACGAGCAGGGTGATTCCGCCACCTTTCTGGCCTTCCTGCTGCCTGAAGGCGCTAAGGCCAAGGCCGTGAATCAGGCGCTCAAAGAAAAAGGTGCCGGAGCGGTTTATTTCGCTGAGAATACATGGCACTACTATCCAAAGTGGGAGCACCTGCTGGCCGGTTCAACCCTGGCGCATTCCGGCTGGCCGTTCAAGCATGAGGATAAAAGGCGGAGGGTGGTTTATGATCCCCAAGTCCTGCCGGCGTCGGCTGCAATTATTGATCGCACCCTGGTCTATCAGGTGCCGATCAAGCTGAGCGAAGAGAGGCTTAAACAGATCAGCGAGGCAGTTGCAAAGGCAGCCGGGATTTAGTTGGGCTATCCCTTTTGCCTTTTATCCAGGGCATGCCCGACAAAGCCATAGATAACGCTCCAGAATATGCCGTTTAAAACCTCTACCCAGACCCTTTCTTGCAGGGGGAGGACACCTTGGGAGTGGGCCAGACCAACTGACAATCCCATGAAATACCCTGGAAAGTCATGCGGCAAGGTAAGGATAATGCCCACCAGACCAAAGAGCATGCCGACCAGCGGAATTGCCTTTAAGGCAAGAATACCGAAGCTTACCGGTGAGATGACCAGGCCAAGGCAGATGCCCGTGGTCTGCCAGAGTTTTTTGGAGGCGCGGGATTTGAAAAAGAAATAGCAGGCAACCGGAATAATGGCGAGGAGGATAAGCAGGGCTTGTTTCATGCTGCCATTATAACCGGTGCTCGAAATATTGTGCTATAACTGATTGCCTTCATTTAAGAAAACTTGCTTGACTGTTAATGTCAGTAGACTTTTAGGTTGACGTGTCTCTCAAGTCTAGTGTAAGCTTTACCTTAAATAGTCATGTTTAGATAGAAAGATAGGTGTTGCCTATTGCTTTATTGTTTCTGATGGTTACAGTAACACTTCTAAACTCATCGCTTTTCCACTTTTTAGGGCTCTGTCACATCATGCTGCATAACCTTAGGCACTTCAGACTCTGCATTTTTATTTTGACTGTCGTTGCCCTTTCATTTGGGATTGGTGACAAGGCGGAGCTTTGCTTCACGTCAGCAGGCGATGTGCATATGGAGCAGAGACATCCCTCCTGCAGTCTTGGCGGAGAACAGCAAGAAGCCGATATGGAAGCACTGGCTCTGGACAAGGATTTCGACGTTAGCCAAGGTCATTGTCTGGATGTCTCTCTGGAAAGCGACACCGCTAATCACCTCCAGCGCAACTTCGTCCAACTTTTCACCCCTGCCTTGCTCCCTTTGGGGTTGCCAATCATCCTCACCCAAATTGAAGAATCATCTTTCCGTAACACCCCTGCCGTTTCTCTGCCACCCCAACTTGCCTCCTTGCTTAGAGTCGTCCTCTTGATTTGATTTTTGCCTCTCTGAGACCCAGCAACGGTTACTAACCTCGTAATCGCCAACGGAACTCACAAAAAAGCCCCCAAAGATATCCGTGGTCCGTCCGTATTGATCGGAAAGATTACGCCATTGGTTAAACACCCCCTCTGCTTGGAGGATTTTTCATGCGTATTCAACAATTTGTTTTGTGTACCTTTGTTTTTTTAGTCGGCCTCTGGTGCGCGGTTCTGCCCGTAGCCGAAGCTGCCGACACTGCCAATCTCTCCCTCTCTGGCGGCATAACCATTGAAGAGGCGCTGATCCATGCCTCCCGGAATCGCCAGGAGCTAGCCGTCTGGCGTACTGATCTTGATGTTGCTGCGTTAAAGCTTAAATATGCCGGCATACGTCCAAACCCGGAGCTTGGTATTACGTTGGATAATCTGGTCGGCAATTTGCCGGAGGATGATGACCGAGAGATCACGGTTTCTATAAATCAGCCTTTTGAAATTGGCGGCAAGCCATTGGCTCGCAAGAACATGGTGCAAGCCGAAATTCTGCGGTTGCAACGCGAACAGAGTACTGTCTGGCTGGACATCGCCGCTGAGGTCAGAATGGCCTTTCTGGAGGTGCTCGGCGCTCGTGAGCGGCTGATCCTGCAACAAGAGGCGGAACAAATCGCCTCGGAACTGGCCGGTCTTACTCACGAGCGGGTGGCAGCCGGCGAACTTGCCGCCACTGAAGAGACCCGGGCCGAGGCCAGAAAGGCGGAGACCAGGGCGGAAACCCAGAAGCAGAAGCGCTTTTTGGCAGAGGCGGAGCTTGGCCTCGCCTTGGCCCTGGTTGAGCCGGACAACGTCACTGTGACCGCGGCCGGACAACTCCCCATGGAGGTCGCTATTCCGGATCGACAAACACTGCTGGCCGTAATCCAGGAATCACCTCTGCTTACCCTGCGCCGCAGCGAAAGCGAGCTAGCCGTAACCGGCCTGGCGCTGGAACAGGCCAACTCCTGGTCCGACCTGGCTTTAACCCTTGCCGTCCGGGAGATTCCCAGCCAGGAGGCTCGCGCCGTTTCTGTCGGCATCTCCTTTCCCTTGCCGCTTTTTCAGCGTAATCAAGCAGGCCTGGCCGAGGCCGGCGCTACCGTGCGTAAGGCTAAGACCAATGAGGAGGCTGCGGCTCGTCGCCTGAAAACGGAACTCATCAAGTCTCATACCGTGCTGGTCGCTGCCGATCAGGAAGCCCGCACTCTGCGGAACGAGGTGTTGAGCCGGGCCGCGGAAGCTGCCGAGGCGGTGCGGGAAGGGTTTCGGGTCGGCAAGTTCCGTTACAGTGATGTCCTGGAAGCGTCCCAGGCTCTGGTGACCGTGAAAGCCCGCCATCTGGATGCTATCCTCGACCTTAATCGCGCCGCCATCGCGCTCGATCATCTCCTCGGCAAGCCCTCAGTCTCGCAAATTGCCCAAAATTCTTTGTCATTTTCTCACGACGGGAGCAACCCATGAACCATAACAAAAAAATTTCCCTTGTCATTATTGTGGTCGTACTAACCGTTCTGGCCGGGGCAGGAGGTTTTTTCGCTGCCCGCCGTTTTTATCCGCTTACAACACCGCCGTCAATATCAACCCAAGCCGTGATGCCCAAGGCCGTTTCCGAGGCAGCACATGAAGAAGCAGGTCATGACAAAGGAGAGGTGCAGAAAGACGATGGCCATGACCACGGGGCCGAGGTTTCCGATCTGGACCGGCCGGTAGATGAGATGTGGGCCGCCCGTTGCGAACATGAAATTCCCCAATATCAGTGTGATGAGTGCCGCTATGAGATCGGCACGGTCAAGCTTGACGCAGCTCTTGTCGGCAATAAAGGTCTGGTGGCTACCGGCTTTCCGCAAAAACGGCAAGGAGGCCACGAGGAACGGAGCCTGACCGGCGAGGTACAACTTGACGAGACCCGTACCGTGCATGTGGCCAGCCCCCTGACCGGCCTGATCACCCGCAGTTTCATGATGCCAGGGGCGCGAGTCGAGGCCGGAGCGCCACTCTTTGAAGTCGATAGCCCGGAGGTGGCGGAGGCTAAGGGCAGCTTTCTCAAGGCCACAGCCGGACTTGACTTCGCTCGCAAGGCGGCCGCGCGTGAAGCGTTGCTCTTTTCGCGGAAAGTCGCGTCCGAAGTCGAGGTTCAGGAGGCCGAGGCCAAACGTACTGAAGCTGAGACT
>MGTA01000083.1:2602-13123 GCA_001799225.1 Deltaproteobacteria bacterium RIFOXYD12_FULL_50_9 | reverse complement strand
TGGGTTTCTCCTTATTTGAGGTCGTGAAAAACAGTTTATTGGGTGTAGGATTGCCAGGAATATTAAAATGAAAGTTTATATTCCGTTTATTAGTATTAGGATACACTAATACTCTTTAGAAGATAATCAAGAAATGCTTATTTTTATAAAAAATTGGCTAATTTTGAAAGGTAACCGTCCTGATAGTAATCACTAAAAATGAGAATGTGCTGATGTCTAGTAATTTTATCTTTAAATTTAGTTGAATATTCTGTTATACAAGTTGAGTTATAGAAATTGACGCGTCATTCATTTTAGTTGTAGAGAATAGCTTATCTTTTGGCAAGAGAAGGTTGTTGTATTTTTTGGGATATCAGTTTTGAGGAAACCAGGCTAGTAAAAAATAAACATCAATCTAATAGGAGGAGAAGTTGTGATGAACAAGACAAAAGTTTGGAAAGTCGTTACGATGGGTTTTGTTTGTGCCGCATTTTTGGCAACGTCGCAGGCTGTTTATTGCGAGGAGTCCGGCCATGGAGGTGGTCATGGGGGAGGCGCTGCACATGCAGCACCTGCTAAATCGCCAACCGATACAGTTAAGATGGTGATCAAAGGAAACAATGAGTTTGTCGCCCAGCACAATGCTCAGTACTTTGAGCCGTTCCAGAAGGGGCAGACTCCGAGTCTTATTGTGGTCGGCTGTGCTGATTCCAGGGTGCACACCAATCTCCTGGGGGTTGATCCTACCAACAACGTCTTCATGATCCGTAACATCGGCAATCAGCTGGTGAATGCCGAAGGGTCGGTAAATTACGGCGTTCTTCATCTGCCGAACAATGTGCTGTTGATCATGGGCCATTCGAGTTGCGGTGCTATCCAGGCAGCTATGGGTGATTATTCTAAGGAGACAGAGGGTATTAAGGCGGAGCTTGTTCCACTTGCCGAGCCTCTCAAGGTTGACACCGGCGAGGGCTCTTTTGAGGCGCGTTGGGCTCAGAATATTGAGAGAAACGTCGATTATCAGGTCGCTTATGCCTTAAAGCTTTATGCCGGCAAAATTAAGGACAACTCTTTGGTTGTGCTTGGTGCTGTGTATGATTTTAATAACACCTACGGCAAGGGCCGGGGCTCGCTGGTCATCACCAACGTCAACGGTGAAACCAATCCCAATAAGGTCATGTCTCATCCGGCTTTGAAAGGCATCCCAGTTAATGATCTGGTTGCCAAAGTCGGCAGTCTGGCTCCTGATACCGCATATGATCCGGCCCTGGCCCATGGCGAGACCCCTTGCAGCACCCATCATTGATCTTATAAACGTTTTTTTATCTTACTGTTTTTTTCGGCCTTCTGCTTTGTATGTCGTTATCGACTGGAGAGGCAGAAGGCCATTTTTTTTATTAGTGCACATCTTTACTTTCGGTAGTTGCCGGTAGTGGTTTGTCATCATTCTGTTTTTTGAGAACGTCATAGGCCTCTCGGTAGTATTTGGCCGCCTTTGATTTTTGCCCCTGATCTTCCGCCAATCGACCAAGAGTGTAGCCTATTTTATAAATTTCGGGATTCGCCGCGAGGAGTTTCTCGAGCTCAGCCTGCCCTTCAGGGATTTTACCCTGGCGTGTTTTGAGTTGGGCCGCGCACCTCTGGCCGCGCACAGAGTCAGGAGCCAGGGTGAGAGCCTTGTTAATGGTCTCTCCGGCTTTTGCCAGGTCACCTGTTTCAAGATAGATACAGCCGAGTTCGGTCATTGCCGGAGCGAGATTCGGTTCAAGTGCCAGGGCCTTTTCAAATTCACGGATTGCGGCGTCGACCTGGCCTCTCTTCAACATGACGGACGCGAAATTCATATGGTGAATTGCTTGGGACTCCTCCTGCGATTTTTGTACCACCTTTGGGTTCAACTCTTCCTCAATCTGGGCTCTGGTCTTTTTCCCGAGCATGATTTCTACCTCACCCTTGATGTGTTCCACACTGTTTTTGCTGTAACCAAATCCGGCAACGACTTTTCCGGATTGATTGACAAGCAGCATGGTCGGCATAACATAGATGCCGAGAGTACTGTAGGCCTGTTGTGTCGGATCGATGTATACCTGCACGGTGCTGCCTGATTGCTTGAGGACATCAGTAATGATATCGCTGCCGTCGCCTTGGATATTTACGGAAAAAATAGTGATATTCCTCTCTTGGAAAAATTGGGCGGCCTCATTAAGTTGTTTTAATATCCGGACGGCGTGTTCTTTTTTTTCAGTTATGTCTGCTCCCCAGAATACCGCTAATATATTTTTCCCTTTCAGGGCAGCGATTGATTGATTTTGTTTGCCATTGTATTCAACAAATTCGGCAGTCGGTACGGCATCACCGACGTCGAATGTCCGGAAAGGAAAGGATGAGGCGGCGCAATCATTGAAAAAAACAAAAATAACTGTAATGATTGCTGCAAGATGGGGCAAGAGTGACGAATTTTTTATTGGCATAAAAGTACCTTTAATAAAATTGGTTTGAAAAGCGTTTAATTGTATTCTTGTTCCATTATATATTATACACTTTCTGTCATAGCTGCCAACGATTGAATAATCACAATCATGTCTTTTCGAGAGGTTTATCTTATGAGGTCTTCTGTGAGTGCGATTATCCTTGCCGCAGGCAAGGGCACCCGAATGAAATCTGATTACGCCAAGGTGTTACATGAGGTCTTCTACCGGCCAATGATCCATCATGTGCTTGATGCGGTTCAGGCATTGGCTTTGGCGAAGAATATCGTAGTTACCGGTTATAAACGACAAGAGGTCGAAAAGGTTTTGCAAGGATATGATGTGGTGTCGGCGCCACAAGAAGAGCAACTGGGCACCGGGCATGCAGTGCTGGCTGCCGAACAATTTGTGGCGCGCAGCAAGACGGCAACAGTGTTGATCCTTTGCGGTGATACGCCTCTGATTCGTCCGGAAACTCTGGGGCGGATGCTTGATGAGCACTGTTCGGGCGGCGCAGTCTTAACGGTGATGACAACACTGGTTGCCGATCCTACGAATTACGGCAGGATAGTTACAGATGATCAGGGCAGGCTTCTAGCTATAGTTGAAGAAAAGGATGCTACTCCGGAAATAAGAGCGATTAAGGAGATTAATGCCGGCATCTACTGTGTCTCCTCGGATTTTTTGTTTAATGCCTTGCTGAAAGTAGATAGAAACAACAAACAGAGTGAGGTGTATCTCACTGATATCGTGGCAATTGCTGTGAATTCAGATTATCAGGTCAGCAGGTTTAGCTGTGAAGATTCACTTGAGGTGCTGGGGGTGAATTCCAGGATTGAGTTGGCCGAGGCCCACGCCTGTCTGCAAAATAGACGCAACCGGAGTTTGATGCTCTCCGGAGTGACTCTGCTGAGACCGGAAACGATTGCCATTGAGCACTCTGTTGAAATAGGCCGTGATACTGTAATTCATCCGCATGTCTATATTGGCGGATCAAGCAGGATAGGTAGTAACTGTGTCATCGAGTCATTTACGCAGATTAAGGATAGTGTAATCGGCAGTGGAGCGACAATCGGATCGCACTCATCTATCAATAACCGCGAAATTGACGAAGGCTTGCAAATTGGCCCGCATACGGTTTATATCTAAGAATTCATAAATGATGGACAGTTGTTTTTTCTTTGTGTTTTTGGCGTATTAAGAAGTTGTGAGAGGGACAAACATCTTGACTTTATGATTCGTGGCTGATTATATCAAGTTAGTAAAAGGACAAAGGCTAATGGCATTTCTAAGTTGATTGGAAATGGTTTTATGGATTATAGCTCTTCGGCCCCTTGGCGTCGGAGGTTGAATGGAGGTTGCACCTATGGATACGGACAAGGAGATCAGTCAACTTGAGCGGATTGTCGAGAAGATGATCACCAATTATCAGATTTTGAAAGATGAGAAGGCTGCAGTGGAAAAGGAGCTCCAGGCGCTTCAAGAAACAGTAGAAGCGATGAAAGGTGAAAAAGCTACTGTGCACAAACGCGTTTTAGGCTTGATTCAGTCGATAGAAAAGGTTGAGAAAACTTCTCAGGCCAAGCAGGAAGGAGAGGTCGGGCAGGTTCAAGTTCAGAAACAGGCCCCAATTTTTTCGATTGGTAGTTGAAACGGCATCATGTGTCGTCTTGTTTTGGGATGGTCTATTGTGCGGTAATAAGGTGTTCTCGTGGATCGATTGGTAAAGCTCGAGGTGCTGGGGCAGGAGTATCCGTTCAACACGAATGCGCCGCAGGAGGAGGTTGAAGAGATTTTGCAGCTTGTAAAATCTCAACTGGAAGAAATTAATCATCCCTCCAGCTGTCTGCCTTCCCATAAACTGGCCATTCTAACGAGTCTTAACATGGCTGGTATGTATGTGAAGCTCAAACGGGATTATGAAAGTTACAGGCGAGACATAAATGAAGAACTTGTCCGTCTTACAAAAAAAATTGAGAAATTGTTGTAATTGATTTAGTATCTAAGAAAAAATATTATTCGCGTTTTTTCAGCATATTTTTTCGTAAAGATACTTATCCCGTTTATCGGGGCTAGGATACGAGTGTTCCCCTGCCTTGTTGGTGATTGGTGGCATATTTCGAGCCAACATTGGCATCTAGGGTGACTCCGCTGTCGGAAGATGGGAACTCCCTCGGGAAATTCCCTGACGCTGGTATGAGTTATATACCCACCTAACTCTGTTAGGTTCGATGTCGCTGTCAACACGGCAATGGCGGGGGGATTTTTTTGATAGCAACACATCGTCCTGTTCTGTGTTGAAATGCGATACATGGCCAGGGTGATTTTACTATATATATCTATCATGGAACCGGGAGGAAATTCTAAGTTAATCATGTAGATTATGTTTTAGATTTTTTTTTTGGAAGTTTATTCGGAAGGAAAAGATTAAGGTGGATTATTGTTCGAGTAGGGTGTGCTTGAATAATTCGGGATAATAACTAAAAGTTTTTGTTAGCTGATGAATATTGTTATATGGTCGAGTGTCTCTGTTGGCAAATTTTTAAAAGAGATTTGACTGTTTGAGCGGTTTTATTATTTGAGAATACTCTCTGATTCTCGTATGCTATGGGCAATTGAGAGTAAGCTTGATAACTCAAGATGATGAGACAGTTGATGGAACTCTAAGAAACTAGTTTGAATTGCCGGGGCAGTATCAATCCGGATTGTTGTTCTTCCTACACCTATCTTTCCTTCTTTAATTCTCGTTTTTGTCATACACCAGTGGCATTGGGCTTGGCTGTGCTCAGGGCGGCTCCGGTTGATTTATTCGGTGGATATCCCAAGAGATTCGGTGCGTTGAGTCAAGTGGGATCTGTTGATTGATTTCTCGGAGCCTTGCACCGCGGTCAGTCTGGAATGGCCGAACGAGGTAGCTGCCGATTGGGCAGCAACGAAATATTTACTATGACAGGAGGGATATTCTCCGTGACAACATTGCTGCAGATTCTGTTATATCTTTTTGCCGGCCTGGTAATTGGTGTCGGTGTGGGTTTTTTCGTCAGAAAACGTTTTGTTGAACAGAGTAAGGTCAACATTGATGAACAGGGCAAAAAAATAATTGAAGGGGCCCTGGCTGAGGCTGAACAATTCAAGAAAGAAGCCTCCCTCCAGATCAAGGATGAGAGTATTAAGTATAAACAGGAGGTCGAGAAGGAGCTCCGAGCTCGGTCACTTGAATTAAATGAGGAAGAAAAACGGATAACTCAGAAACTTGATCAGATCGAGAGAAAGATTGATATTCTCGATAAGCGGGAGATGGATCTTATTAAAAAAGAGAAGTCGTCGCTTGAGGAAGAGAAGCGTTTTGCCATGCGCCAGAAGGAGATTGATACGCTCATCGAGCAGCAGCGCAATCAACTGGAAAAGATCTCCGGTACCTCCCGCGAAGAGGCCAAGGCTTTACTGATGCAGAGCATCGAGAGTGAAGCCAGGATGGAAGCGGCCAAAACGCTGTTACGCATTGAAAACGAGATGAAGATTCAGGCGGATCGTAAGGCTAAAAACATTATAGCCCTGGCCATCTCCCGTTATGCCGGCGATTATGTGGCGGAAAAATCTGTCTCTGTGGTGGCGCTGCCGAACGAGGAGATGAAGGGCCGAATCATCGGCCGGGAGGGTCGGAACATCCGGGCTATTGAAGCGGCCACCGGCATTGATATCATCATTGATGATACCCCTGAAGCGGTTATTCTCTCCGGCTTTAATCCTGTGCGCCGTGAGGTAGCGCGGCTTGCCCTGGAACGATTGATTACCGATGGTCGTATTCACCCGGCCAGGATTGAAGAGGTTGTCGAAAAGGTTGCTCAGGAGCTTGAGGTGTCCATGCGGGAAGCTGGTGAGCAGGCGACCTTTGATGTCGGTGTGCATGGGGTTAATCTCGAACTGGTCAAATTGCTTGGCCGGCTTAAATATCGGACCAGTTATGGCCAGAATGTCCTGCAGCACTCGCTTGAGGTAGCATTTCTGTGCGGGATCATGGCTGCTGAACTTGGCTTGAACGTCAAGCAGGCCAAGAGGGCCGGATTGTTGCATGATATCGGCAAGGCAGTCGACCACGAGGTTGAGGGCTCGCACGCCAGTATCGGTCGCGACCTTGCTAAGAAATATGGAGAGGCGGCCGAGGTTATTCATGCCATTGCCGCCCATCATGAGGATGTTGATCCGGAGAGCGTTCTCGATATCCTGGTCCAGTCAGCCGACGCCCTTTCCGGTGCCCGTCCCGGCGCCCGCAAGGAGATGCTGGAAACCTATGTCAAGCGTCTTGAAGATCTTGAAAATATTGCCAATGGTTTTAAAGGCGTTGATAAGGCCTTTGCCATCCAGGCCGGCCGCGAGCTGCGGATCGTCGTCAACAGCAATGAGGTTACCGATGCCGGATCAACCCTGCTTGGTCGGGATATAGCCAAAGAGATCGAGAAAAACCTCACCTATCCGGGCCAGATTCGCGTTACCGTGATTCGCGAAACCCGGTCAGTTGAGTATGCCAAGTAGGGCTGTGACCGTGAATCTTACTATTGATGAACAACTCAGCCTGCTTGCACGGGGGGTTGTCGACCTCATCTCTCGGGAAGATCTGGTCAAGAAGCTGATCAAGGCCAGGGATAGCGGCCGGCCTCTCAAGATTAAGGCCGGATTCGATCCGACCGCCCCTGATCTCCATCTCGGCCACACCGTCTTGATCCAGAAGCTCAAACATTTCCAGGATGCCGGTCATGAGATCAACTTCCTGATCGGCGATTTTACCGGCATGATCGGTGATCCGACCGGCAAGTCTGAAACCCGTAAAGCTTTGACCCCTGAGGATGTCGGCAGGAATGCCGAGACTTATAAGGAGCAGATCTTCAAGATCCTTGATCCGGAGAAAACCAGGGTGGTTTTTAACAGCACCTGGCTTAATCCCCTGAGCTCTCAGGATTTTATCAAACTTGCTTCCCAGCTTACGGTCGCCCGGATGCTGGAGCGCGAGGATTTTAAACAGCGTTTTGACCAAAACCGGCCGATCAGCATCCATGAGTTTCTTTATCCGTTGATTCAGGGCTACGATTCAGTCGCACTTGCAGCTGATGTCGAGGTGGGGGGTACGGACCAGCTCTTTAATCTGCTGATGGGCCGGGATCTGCAGCGCACCTGGGGGCAGGAACCACAGGTGGTCATGACAATGCCGCTGCTGGAAGGGTTGGACGGCGTCAATAAAATGAGTAAGTCCCTGGGTAACTATATCGGCATCACCGAAGATGCCGACAATATTTACGGTAAGGTGCTGTCGGTCTCCGATCAGTTGATGTTCCGGTATTATGATCTGTTGAGTAATTCCAGCAAGGATGAGATTACAGCCCTGCAAACCGATATGGAGCAGGGCATTCTCCATCCCAAGGCGGTCAAGCAACGGATTGCCCGCGAATTGACGGCCCGGTTCCATGGATCCGAAGCAGCACAAAAGGCCGAAGAGAATTTCGAACGGGTTTTTAAGAATAGGGACACCCCTGAGGAGATTCCCGAACTGGTTCTTAAAGTTGAAGAGGCGTCGATCTGGCTGCCCAAGCTCCTGCTCGATGCAGGGCTGGTCAACGGTACCTCGGACGGTCGTCGGATGATCAGCCAGAAAGCGGTTGAAGTTGACGGCACCAAGATTACGGATACGGATTATCAAGTTGTTGCGAGCGGACAAGTGTTGCTTAAGGTCGGTAAACGGCGGTTCTGTCGGGTGATTTTCTCCTGATCGTATTAAGTTGTTTTGATCCCAAGCTGGATATCCCAGTGATTTGCGGCATGAATTGACGATATGTTGATAGTTTCCGATACCATCAAGATTCCCGAGGACGAGCTGGAGTGTCAGTTCATTCGCAGCCAGGGTGCTGGTGGTCAGCATGTCAATAAGACCGCTACAGCAGTTCAGCTCCATTTTAATTTTCTCGCCTCGCCCTCTCTCCCCGAAGATATTAAACAGCGTCTCCTCTCCCGTCGTGATCGCCGGATCAGCCAGGATGGAATCATTATAATCAAGGCCCAGCGTTATCGCAGCCAGGCTCAGAACCGTGAAGATGCTTTTGCCAGGCTGGCGGATATCATCAATTTGGCCGCAATCCCGATCAAAAAACGTCGTCCCACCAAACCCACCAGAAGTTCCAAGGAGAGACGGCATACCGATAAAACTCGGGATGCCCAGATCAAGAAAATGCGGGGCAAGGTGAGCGATGGGGATTGATTACGCCCCGGGATCCGGAGATGCGGTCAGGATCTCCCAAATACTTTCGACAAGCAGCGGATTGAGAATGCGGACGCCTCGAACATTAAACGGTTGCTCACCGTTATACAGGACGGCTCCGTTGGTAACTCGTTTGATATCCAACGACTGAAAACGTTCCACCCCTTTGATGAAATCCAGGGAGAAAGTCTCTGCAGATTTGATCTCGACCGGAGTGATGCCGAAACGGTCAAGCACTTTAAGAGCAACATTGGAATAATTACACTTCCTAAGAATAAAGGACTTCATTCAAGGTATGGTTATTATATGTTGTTTCAACTTAATATTAGGAAAATTTGTGGTGGTAGCGGATTGCCTTTTTTGTCATATGAAACATTAGATAAACTAGAAAGCGTATTACCAAAGGCATACGAAGAACAGTCCAATATCGCCTTGTTCTTCAACCATCTCGATACCCTGATCACCCTCCAGCAACGCGAGCTGGACAAGCTGAAGAACCTCAAAAAAACTTGCCTGGAAAAAATGTTTGTCTAAAAATGGAACTCTTGCATTAGTCGTTTTATAGGTCTATATTTTGACCATACTATGATTCGCATAAGGAGGTAAAACAGTGAGAGCAATTTCAATCAGCAATGATATTATCCCGATTGCAGAATTCAAAACCAATATTTCCAAATGGTTCAAAACACTTCAGACATCCGGACATCCACTTATTATTACCCAGAATAGCAAACCCGCTGGTGTGCTGTTGTCCGCTGCTGATTATGACGAATTGGTGTACCGGAAATCATTTCTCGATTCTGTTGAAAAGGGGATTGCGGACGTTGAAAACGGGCGAACCCAAACGACTGACGAACTTCGAAAGGCACTGCAAGCCCGAAGAAGTGCGGGTAATCCATGATCGTAACATGGTCACAGGAAGCTGGCGATAATCTGGTTGATATAGAGGAGTTCATTGCACGTGATAGCGTGGATCGTGCGGTCCGGTTTGTTGATGCCCTTATTGACCATGCTGAAGCAATTTTGGCCGACAATCCGAGAAGTGGAAGAACTGTTCCAGAAATAGGTAATCCTGACATTCGAGAGCTTATTTACCGAGGATATCGTATTGTCTATCGATTGAATGGCGATCAAATTGAAATACTTACCGTTTTTGAGGGGCATCGTCTATTGCGTCTGAATGAGTCTGGCGATTAGGAAATGACGAGCCAAGGGTGGGCATGGCCTTATCATGCCCACAAGGATGTGCAGCATGACCGAATCCCAAATCATCCTCTACACCACTCCCGACGGTGACATTAAAGTTGACACCGTCTTGCAGAATGAAACCATCTGGATTCCCCAGACGGCGGTGGCGGAGTTTTTTGGTGTCAATGTGCCTGCTATTTCCAAGCACCTATCGAATATCTATGAAGAAGGAGAACTGAGTCGGGAAGCAACTATTTCCAAAATGGAAACAGTTCAAAATGAGGGCGGACGGCAGGTTGCCCGTAATAAGGATTTTTACAATCTGGACGCTATCATCGCCGTAGGCTATCGGGTCAACTCCAAGCGTGCCACCCAGTTTCGCATCTGGGCTACCAGCATCCTGAAAGAATGACCCATGCCGGAAAAGTAAAGGCCGAGGTGGCCAAGGAAATCGCCGAACAGCGGTATGAAGAATTTGACCAAAAACGCAAAACCGAAGAAGCCTTGGTCGCTGATAAAGAGGATCTGCAAGTTCTGGAAGAGCTGGAGAAACGACTGTTGGAGCAAATGAAACCATGACCTTTACCAGGGAAACATGGGGGACTATGCCAGTTGCGCCAGAATTTAAATTGATCTACA
>MGTA01000083.1:0-2573 GCA_001799225.1 Deltaproteobacteria bacterium RIFOXYD12_FULL_50_9 | reverse complement strand
ATATATGATGTTGTCTCTAAACTTGCCATTTCTATGCTAATCCTGTTACTCCCATGGCCTCCTGAACAACCTGCTCAATGTCGGGTTTGTCCGAATCTTTCAGCCTTTTATCGAGTTGCTGACGGAGATCGAGATAGTGGCGGTAATCATTTGCCCACTCTACAAAAACGATGTCATCGGCCAGTTGTCCCCGATTATATTGGTCAAAGAACTCTTCAGAGGACATCATTTGGCGGCTTTCAAAGGAACTCAACCGTTTAGTCATCGCGATCAGTGCGTCCAACGGTGTTGTATATTGAATCGTTTCTTTTCTCATTTTAACCCCCTTGGGGTGGTTATATTCTTACGTGTTGCCTCATCGTGGGTGTGATGGGTTTGGCGGGGCGCTTTGCAGTTAATTTCTCTGATATGTTATATTTAATCTTGTAACTTTTTTCAATGAATAGAATAAGGTCGTGGACGTTGCTTTCGACTGCGTTATCTGCGCTACGTTGTAGAATTCCTGAAATCATGATATATCTATTTCCAGACTGGGCAATTTCTAAAAAAGAGGTTTTTTATGCAAAATCAAATTCTTACAGAAATCAGTAAACTGACGGTGGCAGAACGGATCATTCTTGTCGAGGATATTTGGGATGGCATTGCAGAATCTGATGAAACACTGGAACTGCTGGACGATGATCAAAAAATAGAACTTGATCGGAGGATTGATTCCAATCGGGACAATCCGGCAGCTGGGCGAAGCTGGGGAGAAATAAAGGATGAAATATACGGGGCAGACAGTTGAGGGAAGAGCGTTTTCTTCCGGAAGCTGATGCTGAGGTTATGGAGGCGGTAAACTGGTACCGCAACCAATCAGCCGGACTTGAATTTTCTTTCACTCTCTGCATTGATGAAGCGTTGGCAAAAATTCGCAGATTTCCCGAAATGTACCCAAAGGTTTATCGTCATCTTAGACGTCTTATAGTTAAGCGTTTCCCCTATGCAATCTACTTTCACGAAACCGAGAACGAGATAGTTATTTATGCTGTCATGCATTCCAGTAGACATCCAAGACGTTGGAAACGACGGGCATAATATTTGATGGATGAGGCAAATAGGATGTCCCCGGTATATAAGGTGAGTGAAGGGGATTAATCTTGCATGTCCGGCTATTTTGATTTATATGAAAATCAATATTAAGTAATTTTGATTTTTTGGATCGTTTATTTATTGGTACATTAAGTCAATGCTCAAGGACAAACTCAAGATCATTCTCAGCGAATTTCAGGCTACTCCACTTCCGGCCCTTATGGAACGAGAGCTAACTGTTGATCTTTCTGTGGTCCGGTCATCGGTCACTAAGGTCATCACTATCATTGGCCCCCGGCGGGCCGGCAAGACCTTTTTTTTGTACCAGATCATGAAAAAGTTCTTGGCGGACGGATCCGATATCCGGGATTTCGTCTATGTCAACTTCGAGGACGAGCGGATCCTGCCAATGACCGCAGCAGAACTCCATCTTATCTTGGATGCGTGGCACGAACTCCATGACCGGGAAACCAAACCGCTTCTTTTTTTTGACGAAATCCAGAATATCACCGGCTGGGAAAATTTTGTCCGGCGTCTTGTTGACCAGGGCCATAACATCTTGGTCAGCGGATCCAATTCCAAACTGCTAAGTTCCGACATTGCCGTTGCCCTTAGAGGCAGAACGCTTACCTATGTACTTTTCCCGTTTTCGTTCAGGGAATTCCTGGTAAGTCAGGGAGTAAACCTGGAAAAGAATATCCTGTACGGCCCGAAACGACACCGGGTGCAGCAGCTTTTCGAAAACTATCTTGCAACCGGCGGCTATCCCGAAATCGTCCAGCTTGATAATGACCAGACCAGAACGCGAATTTTGCAGGATTATTTCCATGCCATCTTTTATCGCGATCTAGTCGAACGTTACCGGATAAAACACTCCGAACTCCTGCGGCAATGGCTCGGAATCCTGATGATGAATATTGCCTCGTTGATCAGCTATCGGAAGGTCGAAAACGATTTTAAATCCCGTGGAATGCGCATTTCAAGCTCGACGCTTGCCACCTATTCCCGGTATGTGGAGGATATTTTCTTCGGTTTCTTTGTCGAGATGTATTCAGAATCAGTGCGGAAACGACAGATTAACCCGAAGAAATTTTACCTTATAGATCATGGCTTGCATAATTACCTGACTCTGGCTTTTTCCGCCAATAAGGGTCGGGTCCTCGAAAACCTCGTTTGTCTGGAGTTGAAGCGCCGGGGTCACGAAATCTTCTATTACAGGACAAAGACCGGTGCCGAGGTGGATTTCCTTGTCCGGGATGATACTGGGATGCGGCTTATTCAGGTATGCTATGACCTTACCAATATCGAAACCGCAAATCGTGAAAAAAAGGCACTGGCGCAGGGAATGAAGGAATTGGGTCTTAAAACGGGTCTTATTTTTACCTATAGCGAAAAGAGGGATGAGGAAGATGAGTATAATGGACCCCATTGTCAAGACATAAAACTTCCGAGATGAAGGTAGAAATTCTCGGAGAAATTATTATCATTGCCGACTATTTTTT
>MGTA01000082.1 GCA_001799225.1 Deltaproteobacteria bacterium RIFOXYD12_FULL_50_9 | reverse complement strand
GCATAGGCAGTTGTTCTTCACCCTGCGGAACGTCCTGATTCGTTGTGCCACCGTTACCATTCCTCGGAGACAACATCTTCATCTCGCGGGCTACGATCTCAGTGGTGTATCTGGTGGTTCCATCCTTATCATCCCATTTACGGGTCTGCAGCTTACCTTCGATAAAGACTTTGGAGCCTTTATCGAGGTATTCACCACAGATTTCACCCAGGCGGCCGAAGGCTACAATCCTGTGCCATTCGGTTAATTCCTGTTTATCGCCCTTTGCATCCTTCCAGGTTTCGGTTGTCGCCACATTAAAACTTGCGATTGCCGTACCGCTCTGGCTGTAACGGACTTCAGGTGTCTTGCCCAGGTTGCCGATGAGAATTACCTTGTTAACCATTGTGTGTTTCTCCTTGTTAAATTGGAACCGCGCAAAACAAGTCCCCCCTATGGGAACACTGTTGAGTGGCCCCATGATTGTGGGTTGTGGAATTGTTTAGAATTGATTGAAGATGTTACTTGATACTTTGGAGGTGCGCGTACCTGGGGGTATTGCCAGCTTTAATCATTACTTCCTGACCATACGCCACCAAATCCGGCGCCATTCCAGCACCAATAGCACTTGCAACCATCACGATAACCAACATAACCATTCCGATTTTGCCTTTCATAGTTCCTTCCTCCGGTTCATTGTTGTTGTTTGAAAACGCCAATGAGCGAGAGAAACACCACCCCTGAGAGGGTGAAGTTTCACCCCCTCATTTAAGAGTATGATGTCGAGATTAAGCCTACGCCACTACATCCAGCCGTTTGTGATTGAGCAACTTATCCACCCGTTTTCGGCTGAACAGTGCAATCAATCGTGCCCGGCTGAATATCATCATTACCGAAGTAATGTTGATGACCGAAGTAATGATTATGGCGATTCTGCTTTTTTTGTTCAGGATGCGGTCAGTCTTTTGGGACTGACACAAAATGCAGACAGGCTTTAAAGCGTACCCGGACCTAATAACCAATGCCTGATGATTGGTAGGCCTGTTACAGAAGCAACAACTAGCCATAATTTCCTCCTGATTTTTTTTGTCAGGGGGCAAACACAATTCACCCCAAAGGGGATTGTGAAGCCCCCCCTTTGGTTGTGGGATTTTGTTTGGGATTAGGCTGCCTTGACCATATCGAATTTAACGAATGACGTAGATCGGCTAAACCGATCTGCATCAACGCTAATGGAATCAAGAAATTCATTCAAAGCCTTCATATCGGTGGAGCTCCGTGAACATTCCGTTCTGCGAAGGATTTTGCCACCAGCCTTAAAATTGGAGCCGCGCTCCTGAAGGATCTTCAGAAAATCTTCCTTGCGGGAATCAAGCTCTGCTTTCACCCTCTTTTCTTGAGCCTGTAACTCGATATATTCAGCGACATCTTTATCCAACTCAGGTAGTTCAAACGCCTGAAACTTCGGGCAAGAAGAAATCGCGTGACAATATCCACATAGAGGTGAAACCTCCATGTCAATTGCCTCGGTATCGATCTCTCCCTGGACTGCTTTCTCATAAAAGTCCCAGATTTTCTTGGCCCTTTCTTTGAGTCCCGAGAACATTCGCATGTTCGGTTCGTAACCGTTCCAAAACTGCAACGCGTCTTTTCCAAACTGAAGCCCAAGTATCCCTGCGGATACCTTGTAGTCCGGATACTTCTCGGCAAGCATTCCCATTTGAAAATGAGTCTGCATATCCCAAGAAGCATGCGGACAATCCGGCATGTGATCTGGGGATTTAACTTCCAGGATCTTCTTGATCTTGGAGCCTTCAGAGGTAAACACAAAATCAATGTGCAGGTTTATCGGCACACCAAAATCGTTACTCTGAACTTCCACCTGGCGCTCAAAAGTGAAACCACTTTTGGTAAACGCCTCGGCCAAGACATCTTCTGCCATGTGCCCACGCTTAAAACGAAGCAATGTCGTAAGATCATGTTCCGGGGGGGACAATTTGGTTAACACCGTTTTCCTTGGACAACCCCCTAAATCGGATGCTCCGAGATAGGAAGAACGATCACCCAAGGTAATTGCGGTGTGTTCGCGGGACAGCTCTTGCAAAGCGGTTGCGATTTTTTGGAGAAATTGATTTGATGACATTGTAAGGCCTCCATTCATTTGTTCTGAAGAGAGGATACAATTTCATACCCTTAAATGAGGGGGTGAAATGAATCACTCCCTTGTTAGGGTGGTGGTTTACGCGGCTTTCTTAACCCATGCTTTCGCATCACTTCGAAAAGAAAATCCACATGCCTTCAGTGTCTCCTTATGATCAAACGAACCCTTGCCAACTGCATGGATTTCTCCATTCACTTGGTTATAGGTAACACCTCCAAGAGTCGGCAAGCCGTCCTGGTTGGTGGTGTTGTCTGATGCTGGGGAATTTGCTGAAGATGGTGGTTTTTCCTGCGTAGCGGGAAGTGCTCCTTTCGAGGCATTTCCTTGTAATGCGGGCTTGGGTTTTTGAGAGCCGACCAGAGATGGATCAGAAGAAGAACGACCTTTATCTTTAACACCGGCGCTTACTGCATCATCATCTTCTGTTGCTATCCCGAGCATCGATGAAAGCATATACCTGCGCAAATACGTAACTGCTAACCCGAAGGTTTGCAATTCGTTTATGCCTTTTACTTCCAACTGAGGAACAGGAAGAACAGAAAGAATCCATTGTCCACTTTCATGGATTAGAATTGTGAAGACACAGCTTACGCCAGTGTCGGTCATCGAAACCGGTTGCAGATAAGTAATACCATTCTCAGAGAGAGGTTGCTTTATGCAGTCCGTTACATCAGCAAGGCTGGCGTATTTCGTTTGCAGATTAGGTGCTTTGTTCAATTCTGTTTTCTTGGCATGGTTAAATTCACCCTGTGCTTTCGCAAGAGCCACAGCCAATTTGTCTATCTCTGGTGAGAACTGAAAGACATGTTTGCTTAAATCCGGATGTTCATTCATGATTTTTACCTCCTTGGTAGGTGGAAAAAGCATAAACGAACCCCCACGATGGGAGTCAGCAAATGCTTCTCCCGTTATGTGGGGTTGAGATTTTGAGCAAAAAAAAGACCCAATCAATTCAACTTGATTAAGGTCGGCCTAAAAATTAGTATACTGCATGATTAGAAAAAGAGAGCCAATAAGGGGATAGTCACCAAATAAGCAAACATTCCAACAGCAGTAAATCCTAAGTCCATGTATACAAGGTCATCAAAGAAAATCTTGAGCCAGGGAAACGCACGAAGCGCATACTCAAAAAAAAGAGTCAGAAATATACTTTCTTTATTTCACATCCATTTGCGTGTGTCAAGATTTTTTTGGATTTTTTTGGACCGCCCTCCCCTGCCCTCAATTTTCTATTACCGCACATGATATATAGCATATATACTATATATCTCATCCTCCATGATCCCTACCCTGCCCTATCTTGATTCTGGCTTGCCAAAACACTCCCCTCTATCGCTTGACGCTATATATCATATCAACGATATGTAGCGTCTATATAATAGCTTTGATACAGATCATACATAGCGTAGATATGATCTATATCAAAATAATTGTTGCATTCTTATAGATATGCTATATATCATATCTACGCTACGTAGCGAATGACGCATTCTACATAAAAGATCCACCCATAACAGGAGGATGTATATGCCAATAATTCTTTTTGGTGGCGAGAAGGGGGGCACAGGTAAAAGCACTCTCGCAACAAACATAGCGGTTATGCGAGCAAGAGCAGGCCATGATGTTTTGCTACTCGACACTGATAAACAAGCGACATCATCAAAATGGGCAAGCGTTAGAGAAGAAGAGGTGATCGCCCCTGGTCTTTTTGCTGTTCAAAAATTCGGTAAAGGGATCCCGGCCTTAGTCCAGGATCTACAAAGTCGTTATGATGATATCATCATTGACGCGGGTGGCCGTGACAATCCGGAACTTCGTTACGCTTTAGCTATTGCTGAAAAAGCATACATCCCGGTGTTGCCTTCTGATTTTGATGCCTGGACAATTCGAGACATGGACCGTTTAATTGAAATGGCACAATCATTTAACCCTGATCTAACGGCTTATATCGTGATCAGTCGCGCTTCCACACATCCACAGTCACGGGAAGCCGACGGCACCCGTGAAGATATTCTGGGGGAACAACTCGAACAATTAACAATAACCGACACCGTTATTTTCGAACGTGTCGCTTATAGAAAAGCCGCACGAAATGGCAAAGCCGTGGTGGAGTTATCTAATAAAGATCGTGATGAAAAAGCCATTTTTGAAATTGAGGCCTTATATAAGGAGGTATTCGTCGCATGAGTGGAGAAAAAAGAAGTAGATTGGGACCAGGCACGAAACCTCCTATTGATCCTGGGGCATTAGACAAATTTGCGGCCGGGGCGTTAACCGTCCCTGAAGCAATCGAGGAAACATCCCCGGAAATATCCATAAATTCTGAAGAGCCGCGTACACCAACCAGTTCCATTCCGCTCAATGTTTATCCGTGGGATGCACCTCATGTCCGGACTGATGTAAAAAAACAGGTCCTTTTGCGAATCTCTGAACCCCTCTATCTCAAACTCGCTTGGTTGGCCCAAAAAAGTCCGTCAAAATATACAAGCATGAATCAGATTATCTCTGACGGCACAGAACAGTTAGTGGAAGAAGAGCTTCAGAAACTCATTGGCTAAGGCATGCAGATTATTAAATCCGCTTATTTGGAGTGTATTGTCCCTTCACAAAACAGAAGGGCCTTTTATCTCATCCAAGCTGAACTGGACATGTATGGTTTCTTGTTGGTTCGACAATGGGGCCGTATAGGAACACGAGGACAACGGCCGCTAAAAATTCGATTCCAAGATAAACAAAATCTTTTAGAAGAATTTGGACGCGTGCTTAAAATCCGCATTTCTCACAAATACGTTCTTCAAAAAGAAAGCGGAGAGGGTAGGGGGAGAGAGAAAATTGAGCTCAGAATTTTTAACAAACGTTCTCACCAACCATTTTTAGAAAAGAAACTCTTCCTTGCAGGCCTAAACCGTTTAGGATGCAAGGATCCACGGCAACTATGCCTATTCAAATCACAAGGAGATTAAATTTATGACAAAAAAAGATCTGATTGACGCTATTGCAACTGAAGGAAAAGTAACAAAGGTTGTGGCTGGTAACATTCTTGATGGCCTGATCGCCAATATCTCCCAAGCACTGCAAAAGGGAGATAAAGTCTCCTTGGTAGGCTTCGGAACTTTTTCGGTTTCTAGTCGGGCCGCCCGTGAAGGGCGCAACCCCAGCACTGGTAAATCAATGAAAATTGCGGCCAAAAAGGTTGCCAAATTTAAACCTGGCAAACCCCTGGTAGACCTCGTAAATAGTTAAGGTCCAAAAATGTAGCACCTTCCTGCCTCCTGAATATAAAAAATCCGGCTCTGGGACATTTAATACGTCCTGTTCCGGATTTTTTTATCTTTTTTCAAAAAAAACATAAAACGCAACACGACCATAGAAAAGCATATATGGGGCCGCTGAAGTCCTCTTCTAATAATAACAAACACCAAAAGAACGGGTAATAGATGCTATTTCGTCTAACAACAACCACCATCAACCATATTTTATGGTTGATGGTCCTTTTATTGGTATTGTTGGGAGTATTCTCACCAGCTCGGGCAGAGTCCCGCCTTAACGAGCAAACATTGGATTATTATATTTCAGCGGCGTCCGCATACCATCAAATCGATCCTGCTCTTCTGCGAGCACTGATCTGGCAAGAATCGCGCCGAAACCATAAAGCTATATCCCCAAAAGGGGCAACCGGATACACTCAGCTAATGCCCGGCACAGCCAAAGACCTGGGTGTAAATTTTCTGAATCCCTGGGAAAATATTTTCGGCGGCGCCGCCTATCTTCGAAAAATGTTGAATCGTTACAACAACCAGATTCCATTAGCTTTGGCTGCGTACAACGCAGGTCCGGAACGGGTGAAAGAAGCTATTCCAAACATCCCGGAAACACGGTACTATGTTGCCGTCGTTTTGTTTTATTATGATTGGTACAGACAAAACACTTGATTTGAGGATTTAAAAATGCCACAGGACAAAGCTGCTGATCAGGTTTGGCAAGAGGTTTTGGATTTATTAAAAGCCTCTTTTGATGATGGGATCATTAATCTATGGATTATGCCCATTAAATTTGCCTTCGACAAAGAAGCCAATAAAATTTTATTGGCTGGCCCTGATCATTATTTCTGTTCCTGGTTTAAAGAAAATTATCTTGATTCCATCAAAACTGCATTTAGCAAAACAGTTTTGAAAGATGCGGAGATTATTTTAGGCGTTCAAGTTGTAAATTTTGGTGAGCAAGAAGACGTCATGCTTCCACCTTTGTTACAGCTTCAAATAGATGCGGAAGATGCCGAAAAAATAATTACAATAAAATCATCTACCAAACCAAAAGCATATCAACCATTTTTACCTTTTTTACCTACCCAATTATGTCGCACCACCTTTTTCCGTCCTGTCCCCAGAGATTCGTTGCGTCCGGCATCTGTAAGTTTCAATCATCCTACCGTTGAAACTCTTTGGGCCACACTTATTTGGCATGGCCCCGATTGCGGTATAAAAGAAGAAGACGTGCTAATATTTTTACAATCTAAATGGGTACGAAATGGAGAAAAGCCTTTTTCGTGCAGTTATGCAGAGATATTGGACGCCCTGGGCTATAAACGGTCGAAACAGGGAAAACATTATGTCGGGAACTACAACTCTCTAAAAGAACATATTGATAGAATCAGCCTCGTGTCCTTTTTTATTAAAGTGAAAAAAGGCAAAGGAATTTCATCAGGTGGTCGCATGCACCTATTGAAATATATCTATGACGACCTCACCGAAGAGTTCACGTTTGTGATTGACCCTGAGTTTGGCCGTAAGATCGCAGAGGGTTATATAACTGGTTTGTCTCAACGATACCTTCTTAAAAAAGATATCTCCAAAGCTCTTCACAGATTCATAAGTTCTCACAAAGATAATGACGGGCATTATGGGATTTTGGACATAGCTCAGGCTATCAATATGGATTTAACGCTATCCATGGATAGCGTAAGAAGAGTCTTGCGTCTTGCTTTAGCGGAACTTAAAAAGATAAATTTTTTAACACCGCAAAGTCGAATGAAGAATGATGTTTTGCATTGGTATCGTACAGAACAAATATTGTCTGGCCCAAAATTGCTTGATGCAATTAAAAAATGAACGGTTGTGATTTCCGTTCCGTTTCCTTTGTTTGTGCGCCTTTACAGCCTGTTCTGGTGATTATCACAACTTGATCGTGGTTGTGATTTCCGTTCCGCTTTTGGATTACAGGGGTGAGATCGGGCCGATAAGACAACAAAAGGGGTGGTTGTGATTTCCGTTCCGTTTCCTTTGTTTGTGCGCATTTACAGCCTGTTCTGATGATTATCACAACTTGATCGTGGTTGTGATTTCCGTTCCGCTTTTGGATTACAGGGGTGAGATCGGGCCGATAAGACAACAAAAG
>MGTA01000081.1:7595-12094 GCA_001799225.1 Deltaproteobacteria bacterium RIFOXYD12_FULL_50_9 | reverse complement strand
GTGCTGCCTATTCGGGAGGACGGCTTATCGGTGAAAAAATTCACCCTGTTTGCCGGTCTTGCCAAGGCCTATGGCGCCGAAGCCGAGATTTACAGCATCAACCTGGTTAATTCGAAAAAACTGGCTGCTCTGGATATGCCGAACACCCGAGCCCTGCTCCGGAAGCTCAATGACCAGTTAGCCCATTACACCAAGCTTGCCAGGTTCATGGGTCTTTCTTTACACATAAAGCATGCGGTTACCCGCAACGAGGTCGACCAGGTCCTCCATCATCTTGCCCACCACGATTTCCAACTGATGGTCATCGGCGGCCGGCGATTATCTATGCTCTCCCGCCTGTTCAAAAAAAGGCCGATCGAACGTCTGTTCCATGACACACCGATAAATATGCTTGCCTTCTATGGCCGGGATAATGGATAGCCCATGCAGATATTCTCACTGAACAAAGAAGATCTGCTGCGCCAACTCCAGACAACAGAAGATGGGCTCACAACTGATCAGGTGCGCAGGCGGCTCCAGGAGTTCGGGCCCAACGTCCTTGAAAAGGCCACAAAGAGGAACTATCTGCTTGCCTACTTAAGCCAGTACGGCCAGTTCTTCTCTCTTCTCCTCGAGGCGGCTGCCGGGCTGGCCTTTATCGCCGACCACTTTGCGCCCGGCGAGGGCAACGACATCCTCGCCTGCGCTATTCTGGCTGCAGTCATTGTCACGGCCACCTTCACCTTCTGGCAGGAATACAGGGCCGACAAGACCATGGAGGCTCTGCTCAGGCTGATCCCAACCCTGGTCACCGTGCGTCGGCAAGGAGAAATAGTCAGCATCGATTCCCGGGAACTGGTGCCGGGAGACGTCATGCTGCTCGAGGAGGGCGATAAGATCGCGGCTGACGGGGTGTTGATTGAAGTCAATTCACTCTACCTGAACCTCTCTTCCCTGAATGGCGAATCAGCCCCGGCCGGCCGGGGATTGACGGGCGGAGAGGCCAAAAGGCAACTTGAGGCCAGCAACATGGTCTTTGCCGGCACCACCGTAGTGACCGGCAGCGGCCGCGCCCTGGTCACGGGCACGGCAAGCGCCACCGAGTTCGGCAAGATCGCCAGTCTCACTAAAAACGTCCGCAAGGCATTGACGCCAATGCAGCGGGAAATTATTCATATCACTCGCACCATGACGATTATTGCCCTGCTGATCGGCGCTATCTTTTTCGGGCTTGGACTTTTTTTCGGCAAGGGGTTGCTGATCTCATCGATTTTTGCTTTGTCGCTGATCGTCGCCAACGTGCCGGAGGGGTTGCTGCCCACCATAACCCTGGCCCTGTCGCTGGCAAGCCAGCGCATGGCCCGCAGCCATGCCCTCATCAAGAATCTCGATTCTGTCGAAACCCTGGGCAGCACAACAATAATCTGTACTGATAAAACCGGGACAATCACTAGAAACGAGATGACGGTCAAACACCTCTGGCTGGCCGGCGGCGAAGAGGTTGCCGTATCCGGCGAAGGGTACCGGGAACCAGGCGAGTTCACCATCCCCTCCGGCAACGCCAGCTCGTCGGAGCGACTGGAGAGGCTGCTGTTGGCCGGACTCCTGAACTGCCGGGCCAGCATCGCTAAAGACACTCTGCGGGGCGACCCGACCGAACTCGCCCTGCTGGCGGTTGCCAATAAAAGAAATGTCACACCACCGGCCGCCTTGCGGAAAATCAATGAACATATCTTCACCAGCGACCGGAAGATGATGTCAACGGTCTACCAGGATGGCGAATTACTGCATCTTTTCGCCAAAGGGGCGCTTGAGGTGCTGTTGCCCAAGTGTACCGCATATCTGGCCTCTGACAACAGCAGGCAACCGCTTACAGATGCCGTCCGAGAGCTGACCAATAATCAAGCACTTCTCCTGGAAAACCAGGCATATCGCGTCCTGGCCGTAGCCCGGGGAGAGAAGGACCAAGAGGAAGAGTTACTGTTCCTTGGTCTGGTGGCAATCATGGATCTGCCCCGTACCGAAGTGGCGGCAGCAGTAACCACCTGCAAACAGGCCGGCATCCGCATCATGATGATCACCGGCGACAACCCCCGTACTGCGGCGGCCATTGCCAAGACGATCGGCCTGACCTATGATCGCTTGCTGACCGGGCCTGAACTTGAGCAGATGAGCGACGGGGAGTTGGAACAAATTCTAGGGGATAAGGATGTGCTGTTCGCCCGTATGGCAAGCAGCCAGAAACTTCGGATCGCCACTGCCTTGCAGAACAACGGTGAGGTGGTCGCCATGACCGGCGACGGGGTGAATGACGCGCCGGCCCTGAAAAAAGCCGACATCGGTATAGCCATGGGACTTTCCGGCACCGAGGTGGCCAAGGAAGCGGCCGACCTGGTACTGCTCGACGACAATTTCTCATCGATTGTCACTGCCATTGAAGAGGGCCGAACCGTCTACTTCAACATCAAGAAATTCGTGACCTATGTTCTGGCCTCAAACGTCCCTGAAGTTGTGCCCTATGTCCTGCAGTTTTTCCTGAGAATCCCCCTGCCGCTCACAGTCATCCAGATTCTCTCAATCGATTTAGGCTCGGACATGCTGCCGGGGGTCGCTCTGGGCTGTGAAAAACCGGAGAAAAATATCATGCTGAGACCGCCGGTGGGCCGCCACGAAAAAATCCTCGACTGGGAGGTCTTCAAACGCGGCTACCTCTTTCTCGGCGTCATCGAAGCCGCTGCCGCCATGACTGCCTTCTTAACTTTCCTGCACCTGCACGGCTGGCACTACGGCGAAAGCATCACAATTGACCCGCTCCTGCACCGGCAGGCCATGACCATGACCCTGCTTGGCGCGTTGACCTGCCAGTTGCTGAACGCCTGGACCATGCGGAGCTGGGAATTCTCGGCCTTCAGCCTCGGATTTTTCTCAAACCGACTGCTGCTCGTCGCCATGGCCTCCGAACTGCTCTGGATCTGGATGCTGCTCAACCTGACGGCGGTCCAGAAGATCTTCAATACCGCGAGCGTCCCCTTGAACGACCTCTGGGTTCTCCTGCCCTTCCCGATCCTGCTGATTATCAGCCACGAGTTCTACAAGTGGCGGCGAAGAAGGACTCGATAACTCCCACTAGCCCCCTCTGACTTTAAGAGGAAAAATACTTCTCCTCCCCTTAAGGTAAGGGGAGGTCGGGAGGAGTTAAAAAATTTTCAAGAGATCGAGGCAGGAACTGCCAACGATGCCGGAAAAGGTGCGCTGATCGATGAACGGTTCAACGAAACCTCCATGGCCCGCACCGGACAGACCGGCACGCAGAGAGCGCAGCCCGTGCATTTTTCCAGATCAAAAAGTACCGACATATCTCGTCGATCGATATAGAGGGCGCCGGTTGGGCAGATTCCGCTACAGGCTCCGCACTGGAAGCATTTGTCGCTGTCGCGCCTTATGCTGGTGGCAACTCTTTCCACCCCGACCCCCAGGCTCTTGAGATAGGCGACGCCCTTGTCGACATTGGCCTTAACCCCGCGGAGTTCGAGCACCATTACCCCTTCCTGCTGCACCAGGATGGTGGCCTGCAGGATGTTGAACTCCACATCGTAATTTTTGACCAGCTTGCAAATGATCGGCTGATCAGTAATATCCTTGGGGAATCTCAAGACATACATTCTAGTGTACACGTTAGCACCTCAATTCTTTTCTTTAATAACGGGAGCAACTCGGTGACCGGTTGCTCCGTGTTGATTGTAATCAGTTCAGCCGTCGACAATTCCGTCGGCGCCTCAAACCGCTCCTTCTGTCTCAGATAAATCTCCCAACGGCCGTCCGAGACGGCCAGAGGATCACGAGCCCGCTCCGCCATCCGCCGCTCCATCTCGGACTCCGGACAAACACAGAGGATGAAACAGACCCTCACCCCCAGTCGACCTGCCAGATCACGGACCCGCTGCCGTTCCGCCATACTCTGATATGAGGCATCAAGCACTACGGAACGGCTGGCCCTGATCTCGCCGGCCCCCTGCTCCAGCAGGGCATCGTAAGTCCGCCGGGTAAACTCCTGCGAATAAATACCTTGATCAACACTCTCCAACCGAGATGCCCGGGGCGGAAGGCCGGCGAGATCCTTCCTGACCCGGTCGGAATTAAGCCAGACAAAACCAGATTGTTGCGCCCAGGCTGCCGCCAGCGAACTCTTGCCTGCGGCGATCAGGCCAAAAAACACGAAGATCCTAGGCGATTTTAGCATAATTCTCGGCCAGCCGGAAATACCTGCCGGCCTTTTCCAGACAACGGTCCCTGGTCACAGCATCGACCTCCGGCGCCGCAGCGGTAAACAGATTGATTTTGCCACGCACAGCAGCTCTATAACACTTATAAAAGTTCAAAACCTCCAGAAGGCTGTCATCGTAAGCCGCCCTCTGAAAATAATCGATGAAGTAGGTCGAAAGCTGCGAGCAGCCATGATAATCAAGGTCCATAGCCAGAAAGGCAACATCGCTGGCCACGTCGCAATAACGGAACCGCTG
>MGTA01000081.1:0-7548 GCA_001799225.1 Deltaproteobacteria bacterium RIFOXYD12_FULL_50_9 | reverse complement strand
GATCCGGCCGGCGGCAATCCGTTGCTCGAAGATCTCCTCATGTTCGAGAAAGCGGTGGGAAAAGTTGCTGAGCAGTTCGAACTGTTCGGCGCGGATGGCCTCTCCACCCACAAACTCTTGTATCTGCGCAAAATTCTCCAACACGTTAATCCCCACCGCCTGGGCAGTGCCGAAGTGGCGTTCGGTGCTATCCGCCTTTATATAAAAAGGCACCAGAGTGTCGACAACAGCTTCAAGCATATCGGCAGTAAGCAGACCGGCCCTGATAATTTTGTCCATCATCCGGTCGGCGGGCATACGTTTCATCTTGATCCCGTATTCGATTACCGGACCAGGGCCGTTTAACACCGGGACACCGTTACCGTTCATGGTGACCAGATCAAGATAGATCGTCGGGCAGAGGCGCCGGTTCAACAACAGCTCCTGTTCGCAGAAATACCGGCGTTTCGCCATGGTGGTAAAATTCAGGAATCCGAAATCAACCGGTTTTTTAAATTTATAAACATAATCACCGGCAAGCAGCACATAGGAGATATGGGTCTGCACCAGACCGACTTCGCCGGCCGGATGGGGATAGGCCAGTGGATCAAGGAGTTGCCTGATGAATTCCGGTAAAACATCTGGGCTCATGGGGAGTCGTTAAAGCCCAGCTGATTGATGAGTGTAGCCAAAACCTCCGCAGTCTTCGGATCCATGGCATCTTGCAAGGCAAACCCGGTATCATAAAAATCCGGGTTTATGTCATTGTCACTCCACAGGCTTTGCGCTGCAAAACGCAGCTCCCTCTCAGCAAAATAGCCTTCCGGCAGTGCCATCCGCAGCCTGAAGAGCTTGCCGTCCGGAATGGGATTCTTGCTCACCAGTTTTATTCCCTTCGTGGTTACGTCCACCACATGACCAACAAGTTCGCCACTCTGATCATCATATACCTCCAGATAAAAGATCAGATGCCGACGTTTTAGAACCCGATTTTCCTCACCCATTGCAACCTCCTTTGGTGTCAACCGATTTCACTAGAATCCTGTAATATCCCTTTAGAATTACAAAACGTCAGCATATATGCGACGACTTCCTCTATACTCATCAACGATGAGTCAATCATAACGGCATCGGCAGCCGGTCGCAAGGGGGCCAATGCCCTGGCGCTGTCATCGGCATCGCGCTTGTTTATCTGGGCCAGAATCTCTAAAAAATCGATCTCCTGTCCTTTTTCGCGCAGCTGCAACTGCCGGCGTTTCGCCCGCTCTTCCGGGGTGGCGACCAGATAGAACTTGCAGTCAGCTTCTGGAAAAACCACGGTTCCCATGTCCCGACCCTCAACGACCACCCCACCCTGCCCACCCAGCCGGCGCTGCAGTTCGGTTAAGCGTTGGCGCACCACCCCCTGGGCGGAAACCCGGGAAGCGACCAGTCCCATCTCCGGCGTTCTAATCGCCTCAGAGACATCTGCCTTGCCGATAAATACCCTGGTTTCACCCATATTCGCCGAGAGCTTAAGGTCAAGGTTATCCAGAAGCCCGGCCATTGCGACGCCATCAGCAGGATCAACCCCCTCCTGTTTGGCCTTCAGGCCTACCGCCCGATACATGGCGCCGGTATCGAGATAGGTATAATTGAGCCGTTCAGCAAGCTGACGGCTGATCGTACTCTTGCCGGCCCCGGAAGGCCCATCGATTGTAATGATTGCTCTCATCCGTCCTGCCCTGTTCATCGCGGTATCTCTTGCAGGGTCGCAGCCAAGGTCGTAACCAGGCGCTGGTTCTCTGCGGGCAATCCCACCGTAATCCGGATATATGCCGGATAGCCGTAAGCGGACATGGGGCGGACAATCACCCCCCTGGCCAGCATTGCTTCAAACACCTCCCGGCCGCGGCCGACATCAACCAGAAAGAAATTGGCCTCGGAAGGGTAGGTCCGGCACCCCAGGCCCTCAATCTCGGCCCGTAACCAGGCCATGCCGTTCCTGGTCATGTCCAGGGTGTTGCTGTAGTGCTCCTCATCATCAAGGGCGGCCAACGCCCCGATCTGGGCCAACTGATTGACGTTGAACGGTTGCCGCACCCGATGCAGATAATCGGCCATCTCAGGCCGCATCAACCCGTAGCCGACCCGCAGGCCGGCAAGGCCATAGGCCTTGGAAAAGGTACGCAGCGCCACCACCAGGGTCTTGCCGTTGATATAATCCAGCGCATCAAGCCGGATAGCCGGAGCCACAAAATCGACATACGCCTCATCCAGCACGACAATAACCCCCTCAGGGACGCGGCCCAGAAAGGCAGCGAACTCCTCTTTTCCGAAGACAGTTCCGGTCGGATTGTTGGGGTTATCCAGGAAAATAAGCCTGGTCTTGGCAGTGACCTCAGCAAGAATCGCCTCAAGGTCGTGCCGCATGTCACGTAGCGCCACCACCCGATTAACTCCGCCGCGGGCCTGCACCACCTTCTGATAGACCAGAAAGGTCGGGTGACTGGTAATGACCTCCTCACCCGGGGTCAGAAAGGCGTCGATCAACAGACCGATAATCTCATTTGAGCCGTTGCCGAAGACGAGCGCCGCCGGGTCGACCCCAAGATGGCTGGCCAGGCGGTTGGCCAGATAAAAGCAGCTGCCATCAGGATAGCGGTGCAACTTGGCAAGATTGGCCGCAATAGCGGCTACTGCCTTGGGCGAGGGCCCCAGGGCGTTTTCGTTCGAGGCAAGTTTGATTGAACCAGTGATGCCGTACTCGCGCTCCAGCTCCTCAAGCGGTTTGCCCGGCGGATATGGGATGAGGCTGGCAATGTGGGCGGGGACATTAAGTTTCATGATTAGTTATCCTCTAAGCCGGCCGGCTTCCTGGCCGGCAGGGCCAGCTCTTTTTCGAGATTATAGGCGACACACAGCAGTTTTTCTTCGGCAAAATGGTCGGCCTGCAATTGCAGACCGATAGGCATGCCGGATTTACTGAAGCCACAGGGGACCGACATGCCGGGCAATCCTGCCAGGTTAGTGGGAATAGTCAGGATGTCGGAGAGATACATGCTTAACGGGTCGGCAAGCTTCTCACCGAGCCGCCAGGCCGGCGTCGGCGTAACCGGCGAGACCAAAACATCACAGTCGGCAAAGGCCAGCCGGAAGTCATCCGCTATCAAGGTGCGCACCTGTGAGGCCTTCTTGTAATAAGCGTCGTAATATCCGGATGACAAGGCATATGTCCCGATAATAATCCGCCTTTTAACCTCCGGACCAAATCCCTGTGACCTGGTCTGACGATACATCTCCAATAGCGCCGAGGCCTCCTTATCCCGGAAACCGTACCGCACGCCATCGTAACGGGCGAGATTCGAACTGGCCTCAGCCGAGGCGATAATGTAGTAAGCGGCCACCCCATACGGAGTACGGGGCAGCGAGACATCGACTACGGTTGCTCCTGCCCCCTCCAGTGCTCTGATCCCCTGGCGCACCGCTTGTTCGACATCCGCATCAAGCCCTTCCGCAAAGTACTCCCTGGGCACCCCGATCCTCATGCCCTTAAGACCGGCAACAAGAGATGTCCGATAATCCGGGACCGGCCGTTCCACCGAGGTTGAATCACGTGGATCGTATCCGGCCATGACATTAAGCATTATGGCACAGTCTGTGACATCCCTGGTCAAAGGCCCCAGTTGATCGAGGGAGGAGGCATAGGCCACCAATCCGAATCGCGAAACCCTGCCATAGGTGGGTTTCAGGCCCACCACTCCGCAGTAGGACGCCGGTTGCCGAATTGAGCCGCCGGTGTCGGAACCCACGGAGGCGATAGCCTCAGCCGCGGCTACCGAGGCGGCTGAACCGCCGCTCGAACCGCCGCAGACATGATCAAGATTCCAAGGATTGTGGGGAACGCCAAAGGCGCAGTTCTCATTCGAACTGCCCATGGCAAACTCATCCATACTCACCTTGCCGACCACCACCGCCCCGGCCGTCTTCAGTTTCTCGCTGACCGTCGCATCATAGGGGGGGACAAAAGAGTCGAGAATTCTTGAGCCGCAGGTAGTTCTCAGCCCTTTAGTGCACAAAACATCCTTGAGGGAGACCGGAATGCCGCACAGAAGTCCACCTCGGCCCTCCCGCCAGCGAATATCAGCCGCTTCAGCCTGGGCGATCATCACCTGCTCATCCGCCCGCGTAATAAAGGCTCCCACCCGCTCCTCAACCGCAGCAATCCTATTGAGCACGGCAGAGGTGAGTTCCACCGCACTCACATCCTGACTGGCAAGGAGCCCCTGCAGTGTTCCTATCGACAATTCATAAAGTTCCATAAAGACCTCAGTTCAAAAGATCATACACCTATTCTGATATCGGCTGCAAGTCAGGAGGCAGGTCACGCCAAAATGCTGCTCTTCACGATGTAACTGCCAGGCTGCTAACAGAAACGGACCTCTTTGTGAGGTCCGCCAAAAAGCTCCGGCCCGGAACCCGAGCCGTTCATGAACTAAATTATTCTACAGACTGCTCAGATAACCCGAGGCACCTTGAAGGCCTCGGCACTGCAGACCGGACCATTGGCCAGGGCCTGATCCAGAGACAACGAAGCACGGACTGTGTCGGTTCGAAAAGCATTGCTGGTTGGAATAGCATGGGTAGTCGGTATTACCCCTGAAGTATCAAGTTCATTCAACTTATCAATATAACTCATGATTCTATCCAACTGCCCGCTCATTGTCACCACCTCTTCCGCACTGAGATCGAGGCGGGCAAGACGGGCAACATATTCGACTTCGGTAACCGATATTGTCACAAAACACCTTTTAATGTTTTTTAATCTTACTATGCAGGATATCAACAAAGGCATCAACAATATCCGGCGCAAACTGCGATCCGGAACACCGCTTCATCTCGCCAATAGCCTCTTTGGGATTAAAGTCCAGCTTATAGCTCCGCTTGGAAGTCATTGCATCATAGCTGTCAGCCACAGTGATTATCTTGGTCAACAGATCAAGATCGTCACCAAAAAGACCGTCAGGATACCCCTGCCCGTCCATCCTTTCATGATGGTGACGGACGATCTTAGCTTCACGGTTCAAATACTGCAACGGTTTCATAATATTTTCGCCGACCTCCGGATGTTTCTTAACCTTTTCCCACTCTTCGGGAGTCAAAGGGCCGGGTTTATGGATACAACTCACGTCAATTACCAACTTGCCGATGTCGTGCAACCGGCAGGCCCGCTCCAGTACCTGCTGATCTTCCAGGGGCAGACAAAATTTCTTGGCTATCAAGAGCGAATACTCTGTTACCCGTACAGTATGGCCGGCTGTGTATAGATCCTTCTCTTCAAGAGCTACCTGCAGGGTACTGATGATATTGAAGGAAGAGGCCTCGAGTTGGCCGCTATACTCCTGGAGCAGGAAATTTTTTTCAGCCAGCTCCTTGGTTTTGCGCTCGATCTCTATCTCAAGATTGGTTTTATAGGCCTTCTCCCGGAGAACAAACATGCGTTTTTCAACCGCCCGGTTGATCTTGGCATTGAAAAGGTCAAGATCCTCGATGGGTTTGGAGATAAAATCATAGGCGCCGAGATTGATTGCCCGGATGGCGTAATCCATACTGCCGGCACCGGTAATGAAGAGGACCGGAATACCAAGATCCCTCTGCTTGATAGCGTCCATGGTTTCAAAACCGTCCATGCCGGGCATATTGATATCCAGAAGGATCACATCAATATCATTGCCCAGGGCATTTAAGGCCTCCGAACCGGTAGGTACGGAGATCACCTCATGGCCGAACATCTCAAGCACCTTACCAACCGCTTCCCGGACGAGGTTATCGTCGTCAGCAATCAGAATCTTTGTTTGTATTGCCATCTTTTCCTCAATAGCTGCAAATTGCAGGCGCAAAGGCCATGTTCACTCAGTGGTACTGGATTCATACGAGGTATAATCATGATGAATACCCGGCTACCCAGAAAAAACAGAGATAATCTCGAAACTTCTTATAAATATTATAGGATCCAGTAGTGTTTTGCAATGTTTCTTACTGCCTCAAGACTCGGGAAGGGCATTTCTCCGGAACGGAGCCGCGGCAGAATTTCGGGGGCCAAAGGCGAGCTGCCGGACAACACCCCCAAAACCGCCAAAACACCATTCCGCAAACCCTGGAGATTATAGCCGCCCTCCAGAGCAAACAAGATCCGACCGCCGCACACCTCTGCAGCCAGGTCCTTAAGGATAGCGGCTAGCGCCGCAAAGCCCTCGACTGTCACGCCCATACCTCCGAGGGGGTCGTCATGATAGATATCAAAACCGGCTGAGACAATAATACAATCCGGCCGATATTGCCGGGCGACAGGACAGAGAATTTCATCAAATATCCTGACAAAATCTCCATCGCCCTGGCCGCCAGGCAGGGGGACATTAATAGTATAACCGACCCCACGACCGATGCCGGTCTGATCCAAAGCGCCGCTGCCCGGATAGTAGGGATATTGATGGGTGGAAAAATAGAGAACTTGATCCGTATCATAAAAAGAGTGCTGCGTACCATTGCCATGGTGGAGATCCCAGTCGACGATCAGGATTCTCTCCATGCCAAGATCGGCCAGGGCATACCTGGCTGCCACGGCCACATTATTAAAGAGACAGAATCCCTTGGCGGCATTGTACTCAGCATGATGTCCAGGCGGCCGCACCAGGGCAAAACCGTTCTCAATCTCACCGGCTGCCAGCAGGCGCATGCCCTCGACAACTGCCCCGGCAGCCAGACATGCAGCCTCGTATGAGCGTGGGGAAGTGAAGGTGTCCGGATCCAGACTGGCAACAATCTTGTCGGCCGTGGCCGCCACCTTCCGCACATGACCGGCGGCATGATTAAGCTCAAGGATTGCCGGCGTTGCCGCTTCAAAGGTCGGGAAAAGAAGCTGTTCCCGATGAACACGCCTTTCAAGTTCCGAATAAATGACCTCCAGACGCTCGGGCGACTCAACATGCCCATAACCCGGATCATGCTGGAGAAATAGATCGTGCGCAAATACGGCTGTTTTCATCCTGACGACCTCCAGAGAATTAAAATACGATAATCAAACTATTCTAACCAAATTAGATGCGAAGGCCAAAACAAAACACACATGAAACACATTTTTTTTCAGCGGGATAAGGCAACCTCTACCCTTTTGGCTACGCACAAGGTCAGGGAAAAGATCATTCTTTCCGCAGCACCGACGATTTCCGTATTTACGGAAAAAAATTATTATTTTTTTCCGTTTTTCTGAAAATTTCTATTCAAAAAAACCTCAAAATTTGGCATACTGGAATATCATGACGCCAAAATCAGAAAACGATGATAGCCGGCAGTTTCCCGATGCAATGGACACTACGTCCCAAAGGCATTCAGCTCCCTTAACCGACATGCTCGCTCTCCTGCTCGATTCAACCGGCGAGGGGATATTCGGCGTCGACGAGAACGGCAAATGCACTTTCATCAACCGTGCCGCCCTGGCAATGCTCGGCTATGATAATGAAGAGGTCATAGGGAAAAACACCCACTCCCTCTTCCACTTCACCCAGCAGAACGGCACACCTCTTTTCGAAG
>MGTA01000080.1:13746-15511 GCA_001799225.1 Deltaproteobacteria bacterium RIFOXYD12_FULL_50_9 | reverse complement strand
CCAGCAGTTGCATGAGGAGCTGGCGCGCCCCGTCATAATCGCCCGCCTGGCTCAAATCGTTGGCCGCCAGGATCGGGTCTGAAGAGACATCGTCCGGATCCTCGCCGGGCAGGATCTGTTCCATCTCGAATTGTTGGCGCGGACCCCGGGCAATGATCGGTTGCGCCCAATCCGCGATCGGCACTCCTTCCTCGCCCCAGTACTCCTCATCCGGATCCCATTGGCCGAAAGCCGTTATCTTGAGAGGGACAAGGCCAAGCCGGCCGGGGTCAAGGCATGCGTCAACAATCTCGCCCGAAAGGTAGGGATGGCCGCCGTATCGCCAATATTTATGCGGGTTGACGGTGACGAGCCAGCCCGGCGCCGTATCCCACACCAGGCTGGATCTGAGCGTGACCATGCGGCCGGAGCCTGGAATCAGGCAGCGGCCGGTCTTTTCCTTGACCGACAGGACGAAAAGTTCAACAGGTTTATCCAGATCGATATCGTCTTCCGAGGCCTTGTGCCGGTTGCTCTTGCCTGCAACAACCTGCCGGTCCGGAAAAGGCTCAAGACCGAGCCAGCGGCGATAGGCTGCTATTGCCAGACTTGCCTTTGTCCCTTCCGCCAAAACTATCTCGGCTGCGGAAATCCGGTACGCCGTCCCATCCTGTTTATGACATCCCCCAGTAAGACCAAGCCGGGCGTTACCATCATAATCGATCCCGGTTATGGAAACCGGTTCGCCGATGATATGGGCATCAACCGGGAAATCAACTTGATCCTCGAAATACTGCAGAAAGGCCCACAACTGCTCTTCCTCGTTATAAGCATCGGTTAGAATGTCTTCGAGCAGGGCATCCAGGCTGGCGGTATTCATAACGGGATTATCCTTTCGTTCCATGGCATTTTGTTTTAAGGAAGGCGCAGTCCTTTTTACAGTCCATACGTTTTATCATGCGGCCCGAGGAGAATAAACTTCAGGGTCTTGTCTGGTCGGTCGTGGCAGTCGTCGCACAGGACGACAATGTTGTCGCCTTTCTTGCGGCAGACTTCACAATATAGATAGATGATGATGAAATTTCGTTTGACCGGGCATGAATAAAAGCCTTGCCAGTTGCCTTTGAAAGGCTCCCCCGTGGTCAGCGGATTGGCGATGATCATGTCGATCTTCTTTTTGACCAGCTTTTTGATCGAGGCATGTTTTTTAAGCACCACGCCAAAAGCGGCTTCAAAAATGGTCTCCATCAATCGCTGAAGACCTCGTCATAGGAGTGCCACTCTGCCGTCCCATCGCGAAGCCTGGCTTGCGCCTCTTCCATGGCCTTAACAAAGACAGGATGGGCAAAAATCTTTTCTGTCTCCTGCCCTTCCACCTTACGCTTTAAAAAAAGCAGATATTGGGTTATCACTTCCGCCACAGAAGTACGATTTTCTGTGGCGAATATCCTGGCAAAATCAGCCAGGTCTTGATCCAGGCTTATATTCAGTCTTGTTTTTCCCATAGAAGCACCTCCTATGTTCCTACAATACGCACAGCAGGAACAAACGTCAATTGGAAACAGCTAAGGAGTGTATGCAGGGATATTGTGTTCAAGATGGGAGAGCCCGAGGCCCCCTGCTCCGTTTCCTGCTGCAATTCCATCAGCCGTTGATCTACATCCTTATTGTTTCCGGCCTGGTAACCGCCTTTCTTGGGGAGTACGTAGATTCCGGCGTTATCTTCGGGGTGGTGCTGGTCAACGCTCTGGTCGGTTACATCCAGGAGGCCAAGGCGGTTAATGCC
>MGTA01000080.1:10425-13736 GCA_001799225.1 Deltaproteobacteria bacterium RIFOXYD12_FULL_50_9 | reverse complement strand
TGGCCCGGACCATGACCACCGAGGCCATGGGTCCTGCGCCAGGGGGAAAAGATACGCCTGCCGGCAACTGGTGCCCGGTGATATAGTTTTTCTGCAGAGCGGCGACAAGGTCCCGGCCGATATACGGCTTTTTCTCCAACCTGTGGGTCCTTGGCGGTGCGGTCGCCATGTTCCTGTTGCAACTGACCTATACCTATCTGCCGTTCATGAACCGGCTGTTCCAGAGTGCACAGTTAGGTCAGGCCGTCTGGGTCAGGATAGTGGCGGCCGGGATGGTCGTCTTTGTGATTATTGAGATCGAAAAGCCGCTTTGGCGGAAGTTGGGCAGGAGAGCAGCACATCCTTGATAAGTTGTGCTTGACGTGCAGCGGAACCTCTATGGGCCAGAGCGACCATTTTCGACTGGGCAACCATATGTTGATAAGCAATCGGGTCTTTAATCAAATTGAATAGTCTGTCGTATAACTCATCAGCTGAGTACACAGTGCAACCGGCGCTCTTGGATTCCAGCAACTCTTTGGCGTCAATAAAGTCTTTCATGCATGGGCCATAAAAAACCGGCTTGCCCCAGGCTGCCGATTCCATAATATTATGACCGCCGCGCGGCACCAGACTGCCGCCACAGAATACAAAGGTCGCCTGCGAATAGAGACCGGCAAGATCTCCCATGGTATCGACCAGAACAACATCCTCTGATCTTTGCTGCAACTTAATCGCACTCAGCCTTTCAAATGCAACTTTTTCTCTGACCAGAAAAGCCTCAATTTCAGGCAGGCGCTCCAGATGCCGCGGTGCAGCTATCATAATCAGATCCGGAACTTCTTTTTTCAAGCGCAGATACACGCCAACGAGCAGCTCTTCTTCCCCGGTGTGGGTACTGCCCGCCACCAGAACCGTTTGACCTGGCCGAAGATTAAGCAATTTCCGGTAATCATCCACTGCTATTTTTTCCAATGCGGCCCCGCTTAGATCATACTTGGCATTGCCTGAAACAACTATCTGTTCAGGATGCGCCCCTAAAGAGCTGAAACGCTCGGCGTCAACCGCCTGAATCGTCGAAATCTGCGAAAACAGCGGCAGTATCTCCCTGGCAAGTCCTTTGAAGCGTAAATAATTTTTATAAGATTTTTCAGAAATCCTGCCATTTACGAGAAGCAATCGACAGCCGCTTCTCCGGGCATAAACCAGCATCGTCGGCCAAAGTTCCGTTTCAAGACACACGTAAACTGTCGGTTTGATAATATTTAGGGCGCGGGAGACCGAAAAAGGGAGATCAAACGGCGCAAAGATACAGGCCACATCTTGGTCCAGCTGTTTTTGGGCAACAGCTTTACCCTGTTCAGTGACTGTAGAGAGTACAACGTCAGCTTCCGGAAGGATTTTTTTCAACTCGATGATCAAGGCTCTGGCAACCTGAACTTCCCCGACAGAGGCGGCATGCAGCCATATCCGATATTTTTTGCGCTTGCCGGCAGCAACCTGGTTCTTAATAAAACCAAAGCGCTCGCCAAGTCCGCTTCGATTTTTTCCGGTGATTGCAGAATGCAGAAGGAACAAGGGAAAGACTGTAAAAAAGATAACTATGCTGAAAAATTGATATAATTTATAATACAAGCTACTCCCCTTAAAACGGTAAAACCCATAGGGTTGGTATCAATCCCTGGTCATTAACACCCGCGCCTTTCAAATATTCAAGAATCTCAAGGGCGACAATTATCCACATGAAAAAGCTGGCATGCAGCATTGATCTAACTATTACCTTCGGCTCTATCTGCAATTTTTCCTGGGTCCAGTAGTTGTTGAAATTCGGGGTTATTCTTTCAACCTTGGCACAATAGGCGGCAAATTTATCGCCAAACATCTGCAGCAGCCTTCTCTCTTCGGAGCAGATGACGAAATAGTAATTGAAAATAAACAGCGGCATAACAATTAAAAATAGAATGAGAATTTTAGATCCCAATATTACGCCGACCGCGCCAATAAATGAAAAAACATACAGTGGATTTCTGATAATGGAGTATGGGCCATCCTGACAAACCTCCTCATCTTTCCTGCCGCAAATATAGATTGAAGCCCAAATCCTGCCAAGGGTAGCTATGATAATCAGACTATAGCCGAGCACTTTAAATAGGTCGTATAAACCTCCCTCCTGATACCTTGATTTTGTAAAAAAAACTATAAAAAGAGAAGCTATCCCGACAACCCAACTGATTTTGAGGCGATATCGTTCAGCGAAGTAATTCATATTTTGCACCATTATTTTGATTGGTAAGTAAGTTAGCTCTCGGGCAATTCGTGAATTGCCCCTACATGAAAAACCCTTGCCCCTTGGCTTCTTCCGCCAACCCACTGAGAAGGACAAAACGGCCGAGAGGAATGACCCGACAGGGGAAACTTTGCACGAAAAGGGGGTTATCACATAATCCTCCGGAAAGAAAGAGGACCTCGGGTGCACCGGCAAAACGGAAGGCGTTGACCGCTATGCCCTTAACAAAACGGGCCACTGCCTCTTCCACGGCAACTCCGCTCACCACTGCATCAAAGATGCTGCTCATGCCCAGGACCCCGCAGGTTACCGAAAAGGGCCGATCCGGCACCGGCAACCGACAATAATCTAGGTTGTAGTAGCGTTCCAGCAGTTCGATGGTGAAACCCATCGAGGCCCCGCACTCAGCATTCCAGCCCATATCCTTAAGCCGGTTGTTCTGATAGCTGATAAATTTAATATCCCGACTGCCGCAGTCGAGCAGTACGAAGTTCTTCTCCCTGATCAGTTGTTGACCGCCCCGGGCCAGAGCAATAAGCTCATTAACATAGTGGTCGCTGAATCGTTTGCCGTTATGGCCTGTAGCCATGGCAACCCGGGTATTGTCCGGCACGGCTGCAGTCGGGATGATATCAGGAGCGGCTGACGGGTTTTCCAGATCCAGAAATTTACAATATGAGGTGCCGAAATCGCCAATCAGCATGACCGCTTCTCTGTCAAGCTTAAGAATGCCTGAATCTTAGCCTTGGCACTGCTGCCGGCCGTAACATCGACGTCAAGATAAAGGGCTTGCGGATGCAAACGGGCCAGATGCCGGGCCAGCGCTGTTTTTGCACAAAATGATTGGGCAAAGAAAACCGTGGGCACATCAGGGTTATAATGGTACTCAAGATCGCCGGCCCCGGGAGTCTTATTCTCCATGCAGCGGGTCCAGCCGTAAATATGGGTTGAGTCCGGAAAGAGAGAGAGGATAGAGAAATCCCGGGGCGGCACACCCCAATAACCAGCGGTCGGTTCGCAGGTCGGCAGGATTGCCGGCCTCGGA
>MGTA01000080.1:7576-10403 GCA_001799225.1 Deltaproteobacteria bacterium RIFOXYD12_FULL_50_9 | reverse complement strand
CACATGAAAGGCGCTATCACATTTACCCGGCCCCACGTCAATAAATATAGCATCCAGTCTGAGGGAAATGGCGTTCAGCACCACGGTCCGCAGGATCGCACAATAGACTTTTGGCAGGTAGGCTGAGGCGTTGTCCATATCCTCAGTAACCAGCAGGGCATCAAGATCATGAATCTCGATCTGCCGGTCGTTCAGAAAACGGATAACCGCCAGCGGCGGCAGGCCGACTATACCTACCTTGTTGAATTTGGAAGACAAAGCCTGCCAGTTCTCCGTCCGCCTGCTTATAATAATTGAAGTTGTCTGCATGAGGCTGAGTATCTATTCCTATCTATTCTGATATCTGATCAACATCAGACCAAGAAAGCCGATCACAAAATGGACGCTCCATGAAGCAACTGAGGCAGGCAGGAGGCCGGCCCGGGCCATGGATTGGGCAGTACTCCACCAGCCCCAGGCCAGAAAGGCGAGCCCGCAACTGGCCGGGATAGCCAGGGCCAGGTCTCGTCCACGCTGACGTTGGAAAAGAAGCAACAACGGCATACCAAGGAGAATTAGCGGTACGCCGAGAAAAATATACGAAATCCGCTTGTTTATCTCACTCCAGGCCTGCGTGTTGCCCTGGGTATCCTCAAGCAGGGCTTTCTCCACATGTTGGGATAAAGAGAGTTCATCCAACTTGTATCTCGGCAAAAAGAACTCTTCAGGTTTATCAGGAAGATCAAAGGTTGCAGTAGTAAACGGCTCGACGCTGTAACCGGAGATGGGATTTTTTCTCTTCATCTGACCATTGTAAAAAGTCCATATCCCATTATCCCATGTGGCTCGATTAGCCGAAAGCAGGAGGGCCGGAGAAAAATCCGTATCCAACCGGCAGTAGAGAAATTCAACGAAATCATAAACAGTTTGATTTTTTTGCACAAAGGTATAGATGCCTTTACTGCCCCGAAAAAAATTACGACCGTTTCTGTTAATCCCTTTTGCCGGTGTATTTTTGACTTCAACATACCAGATCTTATTGGACTCGGCAAGGGTGGACGGCAGCAGCCACTCGGCAGAGGCCATGGTCAGCAGTGTCATCCCGAGACTACCGATAATCAGGGGGCGAATAATCCTGGTAACGCTGATCCCGGCAGCCTTCAAGGCAGGCAACTCGCGGTTATGATTGAGTACGCCCAGAGTAATGACAGCGGCGAGGAGCAGACAGACCGGGATAACCTGATCGTGGATTAAAGGAATTTTCAGCAGGAGATAACGAATCAGCAGCCCTACTGATTTTTTAGCATCAAGGAAATTATCCAGGCGCTCGAAAAGATCGACCAAGAGGTAGATGGTGATCAGCGAACCAAGAACCAGCAGGGTATATTTGATAAACTGTCCCAGGATATAGCGATCCAGCAACTTCATCATGAGACCTCTGGACGGCGCGGCCACCGATTACTGATCTTTTGGAGAGCGGCCAGGAAAACCCTGACAAACCATCCAGGGGTTTCACGGGCCACGCCCCTGAGCAGCAGAATGGCAAGCACGGCAAAAATGATATTGGGAATCCAGAGAACCAGGCCTACCGGCACAGCGGAAGAGTAGGCAAAATTTTTGGCGGTGGTAAACAGGATATAATAGACCAGAAAAAAGCTCAGGGCGATGAGCAGACTAGGGGCTCCACGTCCCGGACCACTGCGGAGCAGAGCCAAAGGCAGGCCGATAATGGTGAGGATAAAACAACCGATGGGCAGGACAAGGCGTTTATGGTACTCAATGAGCAGATTTTTACCGGCAAATGTGGTGATACCGGCCTTTTTAGCGCCGGCGGCAAGCTGACTAAGCAACATGCCCTGTTTATCTACTTGGGAGATATCATCTCCGGCAATGGCCGCCGGATTTTTTAGCGGCAGAGTCAGGAGGTAACGCTGAAAAAGGATCGTCTGGGTTGTGGCGCCATCAACCCGATTGATGGTGCCGTCGGCAAGATCCAGGGTGATATTCATATCCTGGATTCTGGCATTAAGCTTGCCGTGCCGGGCAGTAATCGTCACGGGCCGGCCCTGATTACGCATGTCCGAGATATAGACGCCTTCCCAGGTGTTCTCTTCCTGGTTGATCCGGTCGACATAGAGCACCATACCTTTTATGTCATCCATGAACTGCTTTTCCCGCATACCCCGATCAATTTTCTCCTTGGCAAGTTGAAAAAGCATCCTTTTCATGGCAACGTTTCCAGCTGGAATCAGTTTGGCTGAGGCCAGTCCGGAAAGCGCCGTGGTGGCAAGAGCTAGAATCAGCACGGCCGGCAGCATCCGATACAATCCGATACCCGCTGCCTTGAAAGCCAGAATCTCGTGGTCGGTTCGCATGCGGCTGAAGGCGATAATCACACCGATCATGCTGGCCATAGGGGTGGAAAAAAGCAGAAGGGTCGGTGCCAGGTAGGAACTCAGTCTGATAAAATCTTCGAAAGTGATGCCGAAATCAAAAATTGCCTCGAGAAATTGCATGAGCCGACCGAGGAAAAGGATACTGTTGATGATTACCAGACTGGCAAAAAAAGGGGCCAGCATTTCAGTGACGAGATAGGTGTTGAGGAGGAGGCCGGGCATATGCAACCTCACTTGGCCAATGGCAGAATGCCGCGCGCCAGGATATAGCCCAGAAAGACCAGGGCAATTCCCAGAATGTTGCTGAGGGAGACATAAAGGAAGGCGGTTTTCCACTGGTCGGTCTTGAGCATTTGGGTCGACTCCAGGGTGAAGGTGGAAAAGGTAGTAAAGCCGCCGAGAAACCCGGTGATCAGAAAGAGCCGCCACTCGTTGGCTATCCTGCTGTACTC
>MGTA01000080.1:0-7559 GCA_001799225.1 Deltaproteobacteria bacterium RIFOXYD12_FULL_50_9 | reverse complement strand
GCCCAGGCCCTGCATAAGCCTGAAAACGCCAAAGCGACAAGCCGAGCCAAGCCCACCGCCGATCATGATTACCAACAATTTTAGCATTGTAAAAAAACGTCCGGGATTTTATAAACAGTGTTACACTTGTCGTTGCCAGCAAACTCCGTTACTGTAGCTGATACAGTCGAAAGATACAACCATCATGTGCGGTCTGGGAACTGTAGGGGTGCCCCTACAAAACCAGTGGAATTATAATGTCGTTTTGCGAATAAAAAGGATACCCTGATCTACCATGGAGCCTTTAGTCCGTCTGATCCGGGTCATCGCCGATCCACCGAGCCTGCAGGATAACACCGGCGATCTCGACCGGCTGCAAAGAGTATTGGCGCCACGGTTGAGCGGGGTTGCACCTCGGGTGCCGTATGGCCGCCTGGCCGCTGTTGCCACAGCTTTCCGCCAGGCCGGTTTTCAAGGCGCAGCAGTGGTTAACGATCTGCCGACAGGACCGGAACTCGTTGATTTTCTAGCTGATCCCCCACAAATTCTGCCTGCAGTAGCCCTTGATCTCGGCACCACCCAGTTGGAAGCGAACCTGATCGATCTCAACACCGGCAAAATTCTGGCCCATGGCCATTGCGAAAATCCCCAGATCGAACTGGGCGCCGATATCCTTACCCGCATCCATTTCGCCTGCCGCGACCAGGGCTTGGCAATACTGCATGAACGAATCATTGCGACGACAAATAAGCTTACCGGGGATCTTGCCGACCGGGCAGGTCTTGCACCCACTACTATCCGCGCCCTCACCGTCTCCGGCAACACCACAATGGTCCATTTTTTCCTTAATATGAATCCCTACTATCTCTGTCGGGAGCCATATATCCCAGCTGTCAACAGTCCGGATCCTTGTCATGCCATTGATCTTGCTCTAACCCTCCATCCAGCGGCAGTAGTCTGGGTATTGCCCGGGGTCGGCAGCTATTTCGGCGGCGATCTGATCTCCGGCATTCTGGCCTGCAATCTTGATCAGGCAGAGCAGACCGCCATGCTGATCGATGTCGGGACAAACGCCGAGGTGGTAATAGGCAACCGTGACTGGCTGATTGCCTGCGCCGGCGCTGCCGGACCGGCTCTTGAAGGCGGAGTGGCCAGGATGGGCGTGCGGGCCACTCCCGGTGCTATTGAGCATGTTGAAATCGAACCGGCAAGCGGCGTTATAACTTACGGGACGATTGACGGGCAGAAACCATATGGTATCTGCGGTTCCGGCATGATCGATCTGGTTGCCGGTCTGTATCTGGCCCGGATTATTGATCTGCGGGGCAAATTCCGACCTGGATCGGCCAAGGATCGCTTGCTTGTCGGACCGAACGGCCTCTCCTTTATCGTGGCGCCGCCTGCCGAGGCGGCGGATGGCCAACCGGTTTTCCTCGATCAGATAGATCTTGACGCCTTGATGCGCTCGAAGGCCGCCATGTATGCCATTCTTACCACTCTGATGAATCAGGTCGGTTTAACCTTTGCCCAACTTGCGCGAATTTATGTGGCCGGCGCCTTCGGCCAGCATATTGCACCCCGCCAGGCGATTATCCTCGGGATGTTGCCGGATCTGCCGGTCGAAACCTTTGTGCCGATCGGCAACAGTTCGCTCAAAGGCGCGCTCAAAATGCTGACAGATGCCGGCGTCCGAAGACGGTCGCTGGAATTAATCCGGAAAATCACCTACATCGAACTAAATGTCAATCAGGAGTTCATGATCCGTTTTTCCGGCTCTCGTTTTATACCGCATACCGATCACACCCTTTTTCCCTCCGTGCCTCATTTTCGGGATGAAGAGCCCTGACATTGCTTGCGGCGGATCACGGGGATATGGTACAACTGAGTTTTGATTTGGGGCAACTACTCAAGACTACTAACGAGGATAAAGATTGAAAAGGATCTCTTGTTCCATTGCCCGTGCCGGCATGCGGAACCAAATCAAAAAGACAGCCAAGGAGCGTTTACGGGAATTCCTGGCTCTTTTTGTCAAGAATGACGAGGTGTTAGTAGTCATCAATGCCGATCCTGACGCCTTGGCTTCTGCCCATTCAGTCAAAAGGCTGCTCCGTTACCGGGTCAAAAATGTTACCATCGCCTATCCCAACGAGATCCGCCGACTCAGCAATCTGGCCATGATCGATCTTCTGAAGATTCAGGCGGAACGGCTGCAGAATCTCAAAACAGAGACCTTTTCCAAGAAGGTAATGCTCGACTCCCAGCCCACCCATCTCCCGTGTTTTGAAAATATTATCTTTGATGCGGTAATTGATCATCATCCTCCGACAAACGGCTGGCAAGCGTCATTTATTGATGTACGCCCCGACTATGGGGCCACGGCCACTATTCTGGTAGAATATCTGCGGGCCGCTGCTATGAAACCCTCCATGGCGCTTGCCACGGCCTTGTTTTACGCGATCAAGGTAGACACTCATAATTTTGAAAAACGGGCCACGCTGGCCGATGCCATATCCTTTCGTTACCTGTTCAATATTGCCAATCAGAATCTGGTTCGTAAGATCGAGTTGTCCGAGCTCAGGCTGTCGGAACTAGGCTATTTCAAAACAGCCCTGGCCGAAATGAAGGTCAGCAAAAACAAGCTTTACGCCCATGTCGGCCGAGTCAGGAATCCGGATATCCTGGTGATCATCGCCGACTTCTTCAATCAGGTCCACCATATAGCCTGGGCCTTTGTTTCCGGAATTTATGAAGATCAGCTGGTGGTAATTTTCCGCTGCGACGGGTATAAAAAGAATGCTGGCAAACTTGCTGAAAAGATCTTCAACAGGGTCGGGTCGGCAGGCGGTCATCCAGAAGCGGCCAGGGCTGAGGTGCCGCTCAAAAATCTGTTGGCGGATGGCCAGGAGTTTACCACCGATATGCTCAAACAATTAACCACCAAACATCTATAACGCTTTTTAGGCGAGGGCAGCTTGCAGAAATGAAGATAAAATCATCGACATTAGCCATTATCCTGGCCGGCGGCCGAGTAGGTGAACTGAACGTCCTCACCGCCTACCGTCCTAAATCCGCGGTTCCCTTCGGCGGTTTTGCCAGGGTTATTGATTTTTCCTTAAGCAATCTCATGCACTCCGGACTTGAACGGGTGGCAATCTTGAGCCAGTACCGCAGCTACTCCCTGATCAACCATATCGGCATCGGCGCTGCCTGGGATATGCTGGGTCGCAACCGTGGCGTTTCCATTCTGCCGCCTTTCCAAGGGGCCAGCCATGCGAGCTGGTACCGCGGCACGGCAGACGCCGTTTTTCAAAATCTTGATTTCATTGAGTATCATACTCCGGAAACCGTGCTGATCCTCTCCGGAGATCATGTCTATAACATGAACTACCGGGATATCATCCGCTATCATCGGGAGAAGGATGCTGATCTCACCATGGCCTGTATCGAGGTGCCCCTGAGCACGGCCCACCGGTTTGGGGTGGCTGATATCGACAATGAGGACGGCGAGCTGGGTGGCCGGGTGATCCAATACCGCGAAAAGCCCAAACGACCGAAATTTTCCTGGGCATCACTTACTGTTTACTGTTTCAAGCCCAAAGCCCTGTTCGAGGTACTGGCCGCCAACAATCAGGAAGACGACTCATACGAATTCGGCCGTGATATAATCCCCCGTATGATGTCCGACAACCGCAAGGTCTATGGCTACAAATTCAAGGGCTACTGGGGATACACCAGGACCATAGAAGAGTACTGGCAGACCAGCATGGATCTGCTCGGGCCTGATCCCAAGATCCGCCTTGAGGAGTGGGGGCTCAGAACCAATCTCGACCACCGCGGTCTCTGCGACTGCCAACCTCTTAAGGTCGGCAGCAACGCCTCAATCCAGGACAGCCTGGTCTATAACGGCTGCACCGTCGAAGGCACGGTTGAGCACTCCATCATCTTTCCGGGCGTTCAGGTAAAAAAAGGGGCCACTGTTAAGGATTCGGTTCTCTTTTTTAACAATACCGTCGAGACTGGTGCCTCAATCAACCGGGTGGTAAGCGATGTCAACGTCCGCTTCGGTGCCGGCGCCCAAGTCGGCGCCAAGGAGGAAGGTCCGGAGCCTGAAATCACCGTGGTGGGCTGGAACAACACTATTCCCGACGGCGCAATAATCGGCGGTGACTGCACCATCTACCCCAATCTAAAACCGGCTAAGCTAATACGTGAAATAAAAAGCGGGGAGATCATTCGATGATGATAAGCGACAACCCCCTGGTACTCATCCTGGCCGGCGGTGTGGGCAGCAGACTGAATATCCTGGTGCAGACCCGGGCCAAACCCGCTGTCCCCTTTGCCGGGATCTACCGGTTCATCGATTTTTCCTTAAGCAATGTCATGAACTCCGGCTTCACCCAGGTCGGGGTGCTCACCCAGTATAAGCCACTCTCCCTGATGCGCCATATCGGCACGGGTGAGGCCTGGGATTTTACCGGTAAAAGCCGCGGGGTTAAAATCCTGCCGCCCAGAACCGGCTCAAAGGATTCCGACTGGTATAAAGGCACGGCAGACGCCATCCGCCAGAACCTCGATTTCATCCAGGCCCATCCATCTCGTGAGCTGTTAATCCTGTCCGGCGACCACATCTACAAAATGGATTTCGATGCCATGATCGATTACCATCGCCGAAAAAAAGCCGATGTGACAATCGGCATGATGGTGGTGCCGACCAGTGAGATCCACCAGTTCGGCGCCGGCATCACCGATGCCGACGGCCGGATCATCGAGTGGGAGGAGAAACCCAAGGTGGCAAGAACCAATCTGGCCTCCATGGGGATCTATGTCTTTTCAACCGAATACCTCATGAATATCCTGGCCGAGGAACGGGAAGCAACAGATTTCGGCAAACATATCATACCCAGAGCCATAGCAAATGACAACCGGGTCTACGCCTATCCTTTCCTGGGGTACTGGCGGGATGTCGGCACCATCCAGGCCTACTGGGAAGCTAACATGGATCTGATCCGGGCTGATACCGGACTCACGCCGGAATCCTGGGGAATCAGGCCGAACCTGGCGGCGGACGGACGCCTGGCAGACCGACCGCCAGCCCGGTTTCTGAACGGTTGCCGGGTGAGTAATTCAATGATTTCCGCCGGCTGTATCATCGAGGGTGAGGTTGTAAATTCCGTATTATCGCCCGGGGTCAGGATAGCGGCTGGCGCAACTGTCCGGGATTCCATCATTCTGGCCGATTGCGTCATAGAAAAAGGCAGTGTTATAGATCTCGCCATCCTTGACAAACGGGTGCACGTTGGCTGTAACGTCGTGGTCGGTGCCGGATCAGGCAAAAATATCCCGAACCGCAAGTATCCTAAACACCTCTATACCGGCATCACCTTGGTGGGTAAAGACAGTGTCATTCCATCCGACACCCGGATCGGCAGGAACTGCATTGTTGCGCCCTGGCGGAAGCCGGCGGATTTTTCCGGATCATGCCTGGCAGACGGGGAGACGGTTTGAGGGTCTGACGGGAAATGTGGGAGTTATGGGAGTTATGAGAGCTATGGGAGTAAGAACCGTGGGAGCGATTTTTAAGCGCTCCCGCATCATCCAAACACATCCGGTCGATAGGACCGTCACATGAGGGTGTATATGTCCCGCAGATACCTGTTGTATATCGGCATCATTGCCGTCATGAGCAATCTGTATTCCCTGTTCGGGATCTTTCTCGATCCCGAGGCATCATATTTCGGCAAGGAGAACCTGATTGTCGACACAATGATGGGGCTTCTGTCTCTGATTATCTGCGGCATTCTGGAAGGACTCACCCGCAAACATCATCCCAGCGACGATTTTTCTTCAATGCGCCTTGGTATGTATACCTGGTTTCTGGCCGCCTTCTGGACCATTATAATTGTGGCCTCTCTCTCCTGGAACATTGCCCGTCAAAAACAGGAAACCTATGAAGTCGCCTTAAATGAGGCCCGGACCATCTATGAGAAGGATCTGATCTATTATCGCTGGGCCTCCAATCACAACGGTGTCTTCGTACCCATTACCGCGCAGACAAGACCGAACCCCTATCTCAAGGATATTCCTGAAAACCAGATAACTTCATCATCTGGCAAGGCTCTCACCCTGATTAATCCGGAATACATGATCCGGCAGATTTACGAAATGCAATCGAGCCGACGGGGGGCGCTGGGCCATATCACCAGCCTTGACCCGATCCGCCTGGAAAATGCCGCTGACAAATGGGAAACCGAGGCCCTAAACACATTTGAAGCAGGCGCCAGCGAGATCACCTCTGTGGAAAAATTAAATGGCCAACCCTATTTAAGGCTGATGCGGCCGATGATCACCGAAGAGGTCTGTCTGAAATGCCATGCGCCGCAAGGATATGAGCTCGGCGATATCCGGGGCGGCATCTCCGTATCCGTTCCCATGGATCTGCTCCTCGCCTTGGGCCGCAAGGATCTGCTGATGTTCTCTCTGGCTCATTTTTCACTCTGGGCACTGGGAATTCTCGGAATATTTCTCGGCTCGCAACGCATCAAGGTCTCGATCCGTGAACGGGAGGAGGCCGAGGCCCGAACCCGCTCGATCATCGAGAATATGCTTGATGGATTAATCACCATGGATGAACATTGCCAGATCGAATCTCTGAACGCGGCAGCCACCAAAATTTTCGGTTTTGAATCAAAAGAGGTCGTGGGCCGCCAGATCGACGTTCTGGTCCACTTCGCCTCGTCGATAACCAAGGATCCAACCTATTCTAACGAGGATATCATCCGGGCCATGGGTACGCCGCACGAGGTCACGGGTCGGCGAAAAGACGATTCCACCTTTCCGCTTGAGATTTCGTTGAGCCAGATGCAACTGGGCGGCAAACAGTTCCTGATCGCCATGACCCGGGATATCACCGAAGAGAAGATCAAGAAGTCCGAGGCGTTACGGGCCGGGCAGCTGGCAGCCATCGGCGAGATTGCCGCCGGCGTGGCCCATGAGATCAACAATCCGATTAACGGCATCATCAATCTTACCCAGGTGCTTCTTGATATCAACGAATCAGAGGGCAAAAATAACGCCGAAGAGATGGATATCCTGAAACGGATCATTGCCGAAGGGGACAGGATCTCCGGGATTGTCAGAAATCTGCTTGATTTTGCCCGGCAGCGGGATGAGATTGTCGATGAATTCCAGATTGAGGATGTTGTTCACGATAGCATCTCGCTGCTGCAGTATCAGTTCAACAAGGACGGCATTAAACCGCTGATCGAGATTCCCAAGGACCTGCCCTCCTTACGCGGCAATCCCCAGCAGTTGCAGCAGGTTTTTTTGAATCTGCTCTCCAATGCCCGTTATGCCTTGAATGTCCGCTATAAAGGCCAGAACCCCGGCAAACGCATCGAGATCAGGAGTCGGGTCCTGACGATTGAAGGCAAAGATTTCCTCAGAACCACGGTCACCGATTACGGCATCGGCATTCCCCAGAACGTCATCGACCGGATTTTCGATCCGCTCTTCAGCACCAAGCCGCCCGGCGAAGGCACGGGCCTGGGCTTGAGCATCAGTCTGAATCTGGTCATGCAGCA
>MGTA01000079.1:3337-10784 GCA_001799225.1 Deltaproteobacteria bacterium RIFOXYD12_FULL_50_9 | reverse complement strand
TTCTGCACTCTTGGCCGGATCATCCTCAATGCGCAGGGCATAGATGGAACCGACCCCATCCTTTTTGGCATAATACGGCAGTCCCCCTCCTCCGGACTTAATCGACACCATAGTCGCTTCTCGACCAGACATCCGTAAGGCCCCGAAAATGCCACTCCCCAATGGATAAGGCCCGGGCAGAATATCTTCCCGAACCGTGGCCATGTTCCGCAGACGCAGCTCCCGACCTTCCGAATCCGCCCACAGGATAGCAACCGTAGTCAAATCAAGCGATTGCCGCAAAAGTTCAAGCTGCAGGTCAAGCGAGTTGGTTACTGTTTCGACAATGGGTTTGCCACGCGGCGCACTCCCTTCCAGATCCTCAATACTCGGCAGGATATCAAAAATGGAAGCGCCTTCGCCTACCAGCCCGAGATCCCTGGCATACGACTCGCTCTCCTCCTCCTCTTTGGCCTTGACAAATGCCTTGCGCACTCGGTGCCGGTAGGCGCGACTACGGACAAAAAAGCCCATCAGTCCGGTCGAGACGGCAAACAGCAGACAATGACGGCCAAAAACAAGCCATGTCTCATTGCCGGTCATTGTCAGAGCAATCTCCATGGCCAGAGCCAACAGGGAGGTCGGCAATAACACCGGCAGGGGAAATGATCCGAAAAGCCAAGCCATATAGATGGCTGGAATAAAGGCAGCCTCCATCGCGAATTTATGCAGAAAACGGAAGAGAATCCAGACACCGACCGTCCAAATCATCGGCCCTTGCAGAGAGACAACATACTGATCGGTATCCCAGCCTTTGAGAAAACGATAGCCGGCCAGCCCCCCGAAAACAGCAACGACCAGCGCAACTCCGATCTGATAGACCACCGGATACTGCACCGCCGCCTCCGCCTCGAAAAGGCCGAGCGCTACAGCAAGACCACCGAACAAGGCTAGCGCAACACCGAACCAACTTCCCACCTGCACGCTATCTTCTTCACTCTTCAGTTTTTCGTTGGACAATGCCTGCTGCTCCAAAGTAAAAGTAACTAACTGAAACTGCTCATGTTGTTTAGGCTCCAGCCTAATAGCCTACAGTCTATTTCCCAATGCCGTTACCTAACGACGACTCCTAGAACGTTCTCTAACTCCGGCAATCTTGCGAGCAAATCGACTGATCACCTCAAAGTAAAGCGGGCCGGTATGCTCGAGAATATTATTATGACCGGCACAGGGGATCACCAGAAACTCCTTACTGCGGGCACCGCTGTTCGCCTGCAGAATCTCAGCGCTGACCGCCGGAATAATCTCGTCTTGCTGGGCATGGAGGATCAGGGTTGGCTTAGTGCAGCAGGCAATCTTCTCGGCATTTCCGAAACCGTCCGCCTCGGTAAAGCCCAGGCCGTCGACATCGATTCCTAAATTTGCCAACAGGGGTTTAGTCTCGGCAAACCCGCTTTCAATAATCAAGGCGGCGATTCCACTCTGCTCGACTGCAGCCAGCTCAATAGCACAGGCAGAGCCCAGCGAACGGCCCATAACAATGAGCGGACCGGTGCGCTGCTCACCGGCAAGCCAGGATTTAACCTCTCGTAAAACCACATGAGAGTCAGCCAGCATGTTGCTGGCAGTGGGCCGCCCACTACTGCGGCCATAACCTCGATAATCGACAATCAGGAAACTGACGCCGCGGGCCGTGTACATTCCGCCTATTTCATCATAATCGGCAACGGTCTCGCCATTACCGTGGAAAAATATGATATTAGGGGCCGCAACATCTGCCAGGTGAAATCTGGCAGCTAAAATCACCCCGACCGCCACGGCGATATCAAAATCAACGACCCCGGCCGACGCCGGACAGGTATCGTCCAAACGCGGATGAAACAGGAGACCTAAAATCTCCGGCTGATCGAGTTTGGAATAGCCACGCACTTCTGGCATAAAATGTATCTCCTTAGTTGAACAGGGTGGGCAACCATTATGTTCAATCCCCCTGAAGGGGAACTTAATGTTACCAGAATGTTATCGAAAGTGCCAATGTGTCCGATTCTTGATCGGTTCACAAGATTTTTCCCATGTTCTGTCTTATTTCACGCCTCCTGTCAATATAAAGAGTGGCAATTCGGGCCGACAAAGGATGAATCGCTTTAATAATGCCCAAACTTACACGATTTTCAGTTGACCCATCTACCTAAAAAGTTTATGGAAATAGTTATCGAAGTTAAATGGTTACCGTGCTTATCACGGTGTCTTTCCTTTGGAGGCTTTTGCATTCCCTTGCGCAAATCAACCGGTCATACCCCTGTCCAGACCAGCCTTTTCCAGTTTATGGCAAAAGAGGTCAAGAAAAAAAGCCAAATCTGGACGATCGGCGGCGGCAAAGGCGGGATCGGCAAGAGCTTCATGATCAGCTCGATCGCCTGCTGTCTGGCCGGCAAACAGCAGAGGGTTGTGCTCGTCGATCTTGATCTCGGCGGCGCCAACCTCCACACATTTCTCGGCATGCAGCGGCCTAAAGTAACCCTTACCGACTTCTTTGATAAGAAAGCGCCGCTTGCCTCTCTGGTGGTCGAAACCGGCATCCCGAATTTAAGCCTGCTGACCGGCATGGTCAATTCCCTTGCCCCGGACAGCATCAGACACACCCAGAAAGCCAGGCTGTTCAAACAGATCAGAGCGCTCGACGCCGACTACATCCTGATCGATCTCGGCGCCGGCACCCATTTCCACACCATCGACGCCTACCTGCTGGGCGACAAGATGATGGCGGTCATTGTACCGGAGATGATCTCACTTGAGAACATGTACTATTTTATCAAAAATGTCTTTTTCCGAAAGCTGATCAACGCCCTGACCGAGGCAGGGCTCAAGGATCTGGTGGCATCCACCTGGAAGGACCGGGACAAGTACCATATCGAGAATATCAACCAGCTCACCGACCACCTGCATGGAATTTCGCCCAGCGTAGCCGGGGTAGTTGACCGAGAGATCGCCGGATTCACCTTTGATCTGCTACTCAACATGGTGCGCAACGATCAGGATATCATGGTGGGTATGTCCGCTAAAAGCGTCTGCATGAAATATTTCGGTTTTAAAGCCCGCTACTCCGGCTACGTGGAATATGACGAGGTCGTGTCCCGCTGTATCAACCGCCGTCTGCCCTACCTGCAGACCCACCCGACCTCCAAAACCGCCAAAAGCCTTGAGACCCTCACCACAACTCTTCAAGAGAACAAACAACTTATCGCCACATAATCCAGGCGGAACGACCCAACCATGGAACAGGACAAAGAACAATTCAGCCACTGGTGCGAGGTCTTGGAATTACCGCCAACCGCCTCCTTAACCGAGATCAAGAAGGGCTACGCCTTTTTGAAAAAGCTCTATTCGACTAATTCGATCGCCACCATGTCGGCCGCCGGCGAACTAGGGCCCGAGGAAGAGGAAAAAATCGTCGCCCGGATCGACCAGGCCTTTGCCGGCCTCATGGCCATGTTCGGCGAGGATGCGACAGCGCCGGATAAAAACGTCACCCAGTTCGTCGCCCAGGTCACGACCTTTGACGGGCCGACCCTCAGACAGGTTCGTGAGCTCCGCCATATTAATCTGCGTGAAGTGGCAAGCGAGACCAGGATTTCTATCCATCATCTCGAAAACATCGAGGCCGAAAACTTCAACGCCCTGCCCGTCTATGTCTTCACCCGCGGCTTTGTCATGACCTATGCCAAAGCCCTCGCCCTGGACCCTGAAAAAGTGACAGGGGATTTCATGGTGAGATTCAGCAAAGCCAAAGAGCCAAAAGGCTTCAGCAAGATATCCAGCCTGATATAGGGCATTAAACAAAACCGGCAAAAAGATTATTGCAGATGAGGATAACGAGTTTTTCATCTGAATATATTATCGTAACTTCCACGAGATAGATGCGATTTTTCCGGGAAAGTTGAACGAGTATCAGTCACCATTTCTCTTAATTTAAGCTACTTAACAGCTTGTCAAATGCTCTGTCCAAGGTTGGTTCTTGAAAAGAATAGCCTGATTTTAATAATTTTTTTGGGATTACCTTTGTACTCGCAAGCAATAACTCCTCAGCCATTTCACCGAATAATAATCTTGCAAAAAATGCCGGTATTGAAAATACCGTTGGGCGATGCAGTGTTTTTCCTAACACCTTGGTAAAATCAAAATTGGTTACAGGAATTGGCGAAACAAGATTTATTGGGCCATCCAGATTTTCATTATTTATTATATGACTGATTGCCCCCGCGACATCATTAATGGATATCCAACTAATATATTGGTCGCCATTTCCAATAATTCCACCCAGGCCGATTTTAAAGGGCAATATCATTTTCTCCAAAGCACCACCCTTTGCGCTGAGAACCATCCCGAACCTTACACAGACAACCCTGATGCCTGATGATGATGCTGAAGAGATTGAACGCTCCCATTGATAACAGACCTCTGGCAAGAAACCAGACCCTCTGGCACTCTCTTCGGTTAATTCTTCAGCTCCTCTGTTCCCATAAATTCCAATTGCCGAGCCTGAAATAATAACTTTTGGCCGATACTCTGCTTTGGAAAAATATGCAGCGATCAGTTCAGTCCCTTCAACCCTGCTTTTTAAAATCCGGTCTTTCTTTTGTTGGTTCCAACGCCCCTCCGCGATATTCTCACCTGCTAAATTAATAACTACATCAATATCTTGGTTATCGCCTAAGTCGATTATTCTCTTCTCAAGATCCCAGTATGGTGGTGAGGTGGTATTGCGACGCAGAGAAAGAATTTGGTGCCCTTTTTGAGACAGATAATCTGCTGTTGCCTTGCCAATCAACCCTGATGCACCAGAAATGAGAATTTTCATTACGATCATCTCTCTTGGCAGAACAAAATAATCACTGGGGCAAAAAGGGAGAGTCCGTTGGATTGGTCCGTTCTGGAATCATTTTAACTTTTTTTATTCTATGTGGGCCTTAGCCGTTTGAAGAGCAATATCTTTATCCTTTGTAAACAGCCCCCACTTCATTTTTGCTGAATGGATACCTGCTTTCTTGTCTTGACCTCTACTGTAATACCAGTGGCCAAAGCGTTCGACCGTAGAAAAAGGATGATTTTCTGTACAGAGAAGCCCGCAAGGATTAATCTCTACAAAAAAAACAGTTTCATCCGGCACTTCATCATAAGACATATCTTTAGGTAATGCGATTTGAGATACATCGACGTTCTCTGCCGCTTTTTCATCCAGCCAGTCTGAAATTTTCATTTGATTTTTTCTCCTGCTGAAATCTAAAGGTCACTTCTTTAATTCTTTGGCACAGCGACGCTTGGCGTACCCCTCTTCCAGGCGATTCAGCCAGCGGTGCAACTCCTCGGCCCAATTGTTGTCGATAGGCACGACTGGATCCCGCCGCCATAGTACCCGCCCGTCCGTTTCCACCGACGCCAGGAGCGGAATACAGAATGAACCGCGACAGACCCGCACATCGAGCTCATACTTTTCCTTGCTGATCCTTTCGAGGATCCAGCCGTTCTGGTGACGCACGGTCTCCAACAGTATGTCGAATGACAGGTCACGACCGCCTGGATCGTCGGAGAGACAGGCCTTAAAGACCTGCGGTTCAGCTAAAAGGTAGTTCGACGACGCACACCCGCCGATTCCGCATAGAACACCAACAACCAGAACAAGACCAAGCAAAATACGCATGAATACCTCCCATTTCACTATTAGAGTGTAAGACTCCTAATCGATCACAGAATTACTCTATAGCAACCAAAACCTTTCTACCAATAAAAAGGCCGGCCCGATCCCGAGTACCGAGTCCTGATCGCAAAAAGTTATTTTTTCTTTTTCAGTTCGTTATATTTAGCCGATTCCGGCTTGATGACATTGGGAGAGCCTTCTATCCCCAGGTAAAACACCGCCAGTTTTACCGGCTCGACCCCTCTGTTTTCTCCGTTATGCAAGGTGTTGACCACCTCGATTATGGCATCCCCGGCGCCGAAAGAGAGGAGCGTACCATCCTCAAGACTGATTGACAAGTTACCGGAAACAACATAGGCATATACCGGCACCGGGTGTTTGTGCCAACCGGTTTCAGCACCCGGCGCCAGCTCCACTAGCATGGCGGTCACCTCGGCCCGGTCGGTGTTGGGATAGGTGATTTTCTGGCCGTTGCCGGTTACCGAGGTTTTTTTCAGCACTTTTGCTGATACCCCGGAGTTATAGTCGGCAGCGGATGCAGAAGGCCCGATCAGGAAGATTCCGATCAAACAAAAACAGGCGGCACGGAATTGCATGGTGGTAAATGGTCTCATAGCTGTTCACTCTCTATCTTTTGAATGCGCCTTTGGCAATCGCAATTGGTAAGCCGATGACTAATGTCCAATTACCAATATCCACCAATGGGATTAAGCCAATCCATTCTTTTGGTTGTAACGGGTAGATCATGTACGCAAGACCAGCAGATAAGATTGAAATGATCGGGGCGGTCGAATGGTATTTATCGATTCCCCTTCGCTTGTTCATCATGCTGACGATCACGCATCTCCAGTTCATGAGGACAATATATGCCCCGAAGAGGAGAAGCAGGATTGCAATTATAATCTGCGACAATTTCATGCCCCTTTAAACAAAAGACCTGCTTCCGGACATCCCCTCTTCCTCCGATTCCTCTTCTCGACCTTGTCATCTGGGCCGCTGGTCTCCTTAGGCACTATAACAAAACCGCCCACCAGGTTAACAGCATTTTCTATCCTGTTTTTTTCATCAGATACTTCTGGGCTGACGAGCACCTTGAGCGCCTTTCATACTAAAGTCGTACTACCCGGTAATTTCGTGCAAGACCCTTGCAGACTCGCTGAACATCCCGATTGAAGCGCACGCGATTCTCAATTATTGCAGGCGGGTAACTGTTCGTCGACTCATCCTTTTGCCTTAGTCATAATCCGAAGGTCCTAGATAAAAAGACAACTTTGTTCCGATTCCTTTTTGCCGCCTGATCTGAGTAAATATTGTATTAAGGTTAAATATGGTCAGGTATTAAAGTCGGGAAGACGTTAAAATATTAGTACTGCCCGACTTGCATAAAGAACATTGATTTCACCAAAACACCAGGGCAAAACCGCACAATTATAAAAGCTCGGCTGGATAAACCAGCTGACACAACAAAAGGAGAAAAAAATGAAAAAGACAAAAAAATTTCTCTGCATTCCGGCTGTAATTGGTTTGTTACTGGGGGCAAACCATCATGCGCAAGCAGCAACCTATACGCTTGATGAAAACTTTGACCTGGGAACCCTGCAGAATGTCAATCATGATCCCCATAATCAACTTCAGCTCAACGAGGAAAAGATTACCCCTTTTCCATTCGTTAGCATCGCTATTTCCGGAAGAGGAACCCTTGTCAGAATTGATGTCGAGACCGGGACTATTCTGGGCGAGTACCTAACCTCGCCGGATGGCATGGGGCGGAAT
>MGTA01000079.1:2173-3324 GCA_001799225.1 Deltaproteobacteria bacterium RIFOXYD12_FULL_50_9 | reverse complement strand
GATCAGAATGGCACCCCGGATCCTGATGGTGCTTATCTTGGCCCTCCTTTTAAATACAACACCTGTGTTGACCGGGACAATAATGGACTGATCAAGACATCCCATGGTCTGGGAGATGTGCTTTCCTGGAGTAATGCCGGCGGAGCGGATACGAACGGCGGAACAAGTACGGCAGATGATGAATGTATTATCAATTATACCAGAACCGCCGGCACCGGCACCCGGACAGTTGCCATAGATAAGAATAACGACGTCTGGGTTGGCGGGCTCGGTGACCTCGACCATGAAAAACTCAACGGGGTGACCGGACAGCCAGTTCCCGGAACTCAATTTAACCTGAGTTGTGGCGGCTATGGCGGCCTGGTTGACAATAATAACATCCTGTGGTCAGCTCGGGGCGGAAACGGCTTGCTTCGTTATGACACGGTAAATGAGAGCGGCTATTGTCTACTAGGTTATGATTATGGTGACTATGGCCTGGGCATCGACCCCCAGACCGGCCACATCTGGCATACCAACATCGAGGGCAACAGGGTTGCCGAATTAGATGCCGCCGGCAATATTCTCAATGCCTACAATCATGGAGATTATTATGCCCAGGGTGTGGCTGTGGATAGTAAGGGAAACGTCTGGGTAGCCCACTCACTCTACCGGAACACCGTGGGACATCTTAGAACTGATGGCACCTTGGTCGGCAATATTAACGTGGGTAGCGGGCCGACCGGGGTGGCAGTGGATTCCAATGGCAAGGTCTGGGTGACTAATTATTATAGCTTCACCGCTCAGCGCATCGACCCGGATGCCGGGCCAATCGGTGGTGGTGGCTTTAAAGTCGGTGCGGTGGATATGACGGTCACTCTGGGGGCCAATGCTTATCCGTACAATTACAGCGATATGACCGGCGCAGTCTCGATAGGAGGAATGTCACCGCAGGGCACTTGGAATATCGTCCAGGACAGCTCAATCCCTGGCAACATGTGGGGCACTATTACCTGGAATACAGAACCTGAAGGAAGCGAACCTGTGGGTACGAGCATCATAGTTGAGGCCAGAGCCGCTGCCACCGAGGCCGGCCTGGCAGGTGAAACATTTATCGCAGTTACTAATGGCAGCCCATTTTCCCTTACCGGTCAGTTCATCGAGGTCCGGTC
>MGTA01000079.1:0-2142 GCA_001799225.1 Deltaproteobacteria bacterium RIFOXYD12_FULL_50_9 | reverse complement strand
TGGAAAGGCTGAACCATCCGCCTGTTGCTCTATGTCAGAACAGAACCGTGCCGACCGAGCCAGGTCTCTGCGTGGCCGGCGCCTCGGTTGACGCCGGGTCTTATGATCCTGACGGTGATCCGATAACCCTGATGCAATCGCCTGCCGGCCCATATCCACTTGACCTGACCACGGTTGACCTGACGGTTACCGACTCCTGGAATGAGTCTGACGTCTGTTCCGCAACAGTAACGGTGAAAGACAAGGAGTCACCGGTAATCCAGCAGGTGGCAGCTTCTCCAAACGTCCTCTGGCCACCTAATCACAAGATGGTTCCGGTAAAGATGGCTGTGACTGTTACAGATAATTGCGACTCAGCGCCGGCTTGCAAGATCACAACAGTGAGCAGCAACGAACCAATAAATGGTCTCGGAGATGGTGATACTTCCCCTGACTGGAAAATCACGGGAGATCTTACCCTGAATCTGAGAGCGGAGCGTTCCGGAACCGGCAATGGCCGGATGTATACCATAACCACAAAGTGCGCCGATGGATCCGGCAATACCGCGATTGGCACCACAACCGTTACCGTACCGAAAAGCCAGGGTAAATAAAGAATACAAAAGAGTACTCAACAAAGACTCACGGGACATCCTATCTATTTTTCTAATATCGCGCGTTAGATAGATAGGATGTCCCGCTTGCCTCCCCTCCCCTGACCTGAATCAGCCAGGTAGAAATTATCTCGCTGATACCGATCCCATATTCCACCATTAAAACAAAATCAACGCAGGCTAGCCCTTGACAGTCGCAAGCCAGTCACGTTACAACCTCACTTAGGAAAGAGCCCCATCGCCTTTCTTTGGTGAATAAGTTTTCATCAATATTAATCGTTAAACGGTCTCAGGCGCCAATACTGCGGGGCAACTCTGGTAGTAACTATGACTGCATCCGGACATTTAGTCTATATTGTCGGCGCTCACACATTTCAGAATAATTTGATAATGTCGCAACTCCAAAACCAGACATTACTTTGTTATGTTTGTAGCGAGTTAAACGAGGTACCCCTTGCCTCAACAGGAAATAATAACCCGGATTTGCGGCAGATTCTTATTCTGTTTGATTGCTGGGGCCTGGATCACCAGCGGTTGCTTGATCTAATAGATCTGGATCTGAACAGACATATCGAAACAAATTATCTGGTCATGTTTAATATCAATTCCGAGTTCGGCATTGAGAAACATGCCTTACAGAGAGGGGTCAAGGGCTTCATATACAGCCATGACGACGCGGAAATACTGCGAAAGGCCATACCGGCTGTATTTAATGGAGAAGTATGGTTTCCCCGCCGCAAGCTAACTGAGCACCTGTTGGCCGAAAAGCATGAGGCTCCGGGCAACGGTCTGCCGCTGACCAAACGCCAGAAAGATATCCTCAGACTGGTTATCGAAGGAAAATCCAACGCAGAAATTGCCTACGATCTCTGTGTCAGTCTCCATACTGTCAAAACTCATATCTACAACGTCTATAAAAAAATCAATGCGACAAACCGTGCCATGGCAATCCGCTGGGCCATGCGCAACCTTTAACCGGTTTACCTCCCAAAATTGACCTCCAATCTATACCTTAAGGACAGCAACATATGAATGAGCAACAACGAAAAGCGATAATCCAGGAGACCTTTAACACTGTTTCGAGCGGATACGACGGCTTGCCGCTCCGTTTCTTTCCAGAAAGCGCCGGACTGCTGGCTAAAAGCCTTGGACTGCGCGGCGACGAGCATGTCCTCGACGTTGCAACCGGCACTGGGAACGCGGCCATGGCCGTGGCCGATCATCTGCCGCAAGGTCGGGTGACAGGGATAGACTTTTCGGCCGGGATGCTTGAGCAGGCCCGCAACAAGGCGGCCAGCCGCCAGGTCCGCAACGTCGAATTCATCGAACAGGATATGCAGGCCCTCGGATTTCCAGCCGATCATTTCGATGCGGCGGTCTGCTCCTTCGGTCTCTTTTTTCTGGATGACATGGATGCGCAGTTGGCCCGGATCGCGGCAACCGTGAAGCCCGGCGGCAAAATCGCCATAACCGGGTTTCAGGAGAGTTATTTCCGGCCGATGGTCGATCTGATGTTCAAGCGACTGGCCGGCTACGGCGTCCAGAAGCC
>MGTA01000078.1:14292-15075 GCA_001799225.1 Deltaproteobacteria bacterium RIFOXYD12_FULL_50_9 | reverse complement strand
ACATGATTATTGATGAGGGCGCGCTCCCCTGCCGAAAGAGTACCCTTGCGAATAGAAAGATTTTCGACCTCGTCGTCGCTGAGCAGTGGAATCTCCCGGCCATTAACCGACAGTTTCGTGCCGGCAAGCCGATTAACCTTTTCAATCGCCTCATCCCGCAGAAATTCTCCCCCCTCGTTGACCTGCGCCAGAAAAGATAGCGCGTCATCAAGCTCCTCAACCAGGGGTGCGGGTGCTATCACTTCCTCGGTCAAAGCACCCTGTCCTGCCAAAACGGCGGCCTTAAGTCGATAAATCTCGGCATCCCGCTTCAAAATCTCGATCCGATAACTGACCAATTCAATGCGATCGAAGATGGTTGAAAGCTTGGTGGCTTTATCAACTACATATTCCGGCGTAGTTATCTTACCGACATCATGCATCCACGCAGCAAGTTTAAGTTCCGCAAGTTCGTCGTTGCTGAAGCAGATTGCGCCAAATGGTCCATCGACCTTCTCGTTGATCCGCTGGGCGATTTTCTCGGTCAGCTCTGCGACCCTCAGGATATGACCTGCCGTGTAAGGAGATTTTTCGTCAATTGCGGTAGCGATACTCTTGACAAAGCCGTAGAGCAGTGTTTCCAGGCCTTTAATCAAGCGCATGTTCGTCAAGGCAATGGCGGCCTGAGAGGCAAGACTGGTAATGATCTCAACCTCATGAGCTGGAAATGGGGTAACCTCACCGGTTGCCCGGTCCCGAACATTGAGGAGCTGCAGGACACCAATGACCTCGTCCTCATGATCA
>MGTA01000078.1:7670-14246 GCA_001799225.1 Deltaproteobacteria bacterium RIFOXYD12_FULL_50_9 | reverse complement strand
ATGGGAATGACCAGCATGGATCTGGAACGATAGCCGGTTGTCGCATCAAAATCCTTGGTCCCTTGAAAATCAAACCCTTCCGCCTCGTAAACGTCAGGAATGCTGACGGCTAAACCTTTTAAGGCGCAATGGGCCGAGACATTTTTATGATTCTCGCTGCCGTCCGGGCAATAGAGCATGACAGGCGGCCAGGTGATCTTACCTCTGGTGCCGCCCATCCGGATACCCAGTGAATCGTTCTGGACTATCGAAAAATCAAGAATATTTTCCTTGTCTCGCCGGATGTACAAAGTACCGCCGTCAGCGTTGGTAAATCGCCTGGCTTCGGAAACAATCATCTCAAGCAAACAATCTATATTCTTTTCAGCAGAGAGCGCCAAACCGATCTTCACCATCTCATGAAGATGGGCGAGCTGGCCCTCGGCAAAAGAGCGAACTACATGGACGGTCTCGCGTAACAACTGGTTAACGGCAGGATGCTCACTCAATTTCTTGCTATCATCGGATAGTGACATATTGTCCTCCATAAATGGTTCATCAGACAGGTCTGACCTGTCTGACTGGTCTGACTGGTCAAAAAAACATGATTGACAGAAGCATGGATTCAGATAAGCTGTTCTGAGATATAATTACATTACATCATCCTGGCAATCCATTCGAAAGGAAAGTATACCATGAAGAAACAAAATTATACTGTCAAAAATATCGGCGCAATTATCTTTCCTGTTTTATTCCTGTTTTGCTGTCAGGTGCATACGACTTCAGCCGTGGCCGCTGATTACGGCAGTGTAAACAAGGATGGTGCCATCATCCGTTCCGGTCCGGATATCAAAGCGGAAGCCCTTTGGGAGGTCTTTAAAGGATTCCCGCTTGAAATAGTAAAAAAGCAGAAAACCTGGTCTAAAATCGTAGATTTTGAAGGAGCCACCGGCTGGATTTCCAACCAATTTTTAGCCCGTACCAAGACCTTGATTGTTAAGGCAAAAAATGGCAATCTCCGTATTGGACCCGGGATAAACTATGAAGAGATCGCCCTTGTCAAATACGGTGTGGTTTTTGAACCGCTTACCCGGGAAGGCGAGTGGTTCAAAGTCCAAGTTGAAGACGGTCCAACCACCGGCTGGATACATAAAGATCTTATCTGGCCGGGTAATCATTGATAATTCGGGTTAACCCTATATTTTCTCTTGCATTACCGATTAGTAATCATCTAATATAAGTTATATAAGTGCTTGTATTAACAATTATTTTACTCATAGAGACTGCCCAAAATGCTGAATACGCAATCAACGTTCCGTCATATACCGTATCTTAATATTACAACTCTTATCCCATTTTTCTTTATAACACTATCTTTGTCTAAAATGGACTATTCCAGGCTGTAAGCCAACTCGATCAAATTCCAGGAGGGTGTATCATGACCAATTCCGCAACAATCGCCTCTGACAGCACTGGCAAGAATACAGAAATCAAACGCGCCGGCAAGTACCTCACCTTTCATCTTGGTAAAGAGGAGTATGGCGTAGGTATTCTCAAAGTTAAAGAGATCATCGGGATCATGGAGATCACCCAGGTACCCAATATGCCCCATTATGCCAAAGGCGTGGTCAATCTACGTGGCAAGGTAATTCCCATTATAGATCTGCGCGACAAGTTCTCGATGGCGGAAAAGGAGTATGACACCCGGACCTGCATCATCGTTGTCGAGACCAAAGACCATGGTGGAGCTGCTGCGGTTATCGGTATTGTAGTAGATGAGGTGTCCGAGGTCAGGCATCTGACCGAAAAAGAGATTGAACCGCCACCCGATTTCGGGGTATCAAACCAAAATTCAAACGTTCTGGGCATGGCCAAACAACAGGGTAAGGTCATAATTCTGCTTGATATCGACAGGGTTTTAACGGCCGAGGAGATGTTCGCTCTTACCGAAACCGCCTGATCAGCAAAACATCATTACAGTTTTTAGATATTACGAGGAAAACCATGAAAGATCTTACCATCGGGCAACGAATTATCGGCGGCTTTACTATTATCATCTTACTTACCTTTGTCCTGGCTGCGGTTTTAGTTATCAGCTCCGGCAAGGTGGTCAAAGGGAGTGCAGATCTTAAAAAAGTCCATGTACCGCTTTCGGTCGGAGTCGGGCAACTATTGAACCTCTCCAATAAACAAAATTCCGCAGCCCTACTCTATGCCATGCATAAGGAGGAGAGGTACAGCCAGGAGCAAAAAAGCCTAGAAAATGAAATCGATCAACTTTTCAACAAATTTAAAGCCATCATCGCCACTGACCCGGAACTGGTCAGTGGCGGCTGGGAAAAACTGATTGATCAGACCGCTATGGCTCATGACACCTTTAGCAAGGCAGCAGAAGAGCTGATCAGCGCAGCCCGATCAAGTGATCAATCAGCAATTGAGCGGGCTGCTGATCACCTGGAAGAAACTTATAGAAAATTCGATACCGAATTATTAGCCTTTGTGAACACAAATACGAATGAGACTAACAAGGTGTTGGAAGCCTCCTCGTCGACCAGCAGCACTGCTGAAACTATTGCCAAAATTTTCGGGATTATTACCTTGCTGTCCGGATCTGTTCTGGCATTTTTTATCACCAGAAGTATCAACCGGAAGCTGACCATCACAGTCAGGGAGATTACCGACGGCGCTGCCCAGGTTGCGGCTGCCTCATCACAGGTTGCGGCCGGCAGCACTTCGCTGGCCGACAACACCACAGGCCTTGCCGCTTTTCTTGAGGAGGCCTCCTCCTCAATGGAAGAGATGTCATCCATGACCAAACAAAATGCCGACAACTCACATCAGGTTGATTCTCTCATGCGGGAGACCAACCAGATCATCAGCCAGGCAACTGACTCCATGAGCCAGCTTACCGACTCGATGGGTAAAATAAGCAAAGCCAGCGAAGAGACCTCAAAAATCGTCAAAACTATTGACGAGATTGCCTTCCAGACCAATCTTCTGGCCTTGAACGCTGCAGTCGAGGCAGCCCGGTCCGGCGAGGCCGGCGCCGGCTTTGCCGTGGTGGCCGACGAGGTGCGAAATCTGGCGATGCGGGCCGCCGAGGCAGCCAAAAACACGGCCGGCTTGATTGAAGGCACAGTCCAGAGAGTGCGCGAAGGCTCTGATCTCGTCACCAAGACAGATCATGCCTTCACTCAGGTCTCGGAAAGTACGGGCAAGGTGGCAAGTCTGGTCGCCGAGATCAGTGTCGCTTCCCAGGAGCAGTCCCAAGGGATTGCCCAGATCAACCAGGCTCTTACCCGGATTGATTCTTCAGTCCAACAGAACAGTGCCCATGCTGAGGAGTCGGCAAGCGCCTCCGAGGAACTGAACGCCCAAGCTGAACAGATGCGGGAGTCAGCCCTTGTCATGGCCAGGCTGGTCGGCGGTCAGGCCGACGCCGGCCCTGCAGTCGGTTCATCTCTACCCAGACGAACCGCGCCGGCAGTTAAAAATCCGATTCGAGCTAAAAGTCCAATACCCCTGGCCGCCCCTAAAAAGACGAGTTCGGCCAGATCTGTTACTCCTAAAACCCCGGCCAAAAAACTTACCAATCCCAGGCCGGCTCCAGCAACTTCTTTGATGCAAGCCGCTAAACAACGACCAGAGGATGTCATCCCTTTTGATGATGACGACAAAGGGAGCTTTGCTGATTTCTAAATCTACAATAGCCGACTGGCCGGACAGGAGATTGCCCTCCTGTCCGGTTATTTTTTGTGGTTACACCACGAAGCCGTATTATGACTTCAATCATAGGTGCCCAGCAACATATCTCATTAATTTCATGGCAGCATTCTGGAATTTCTATTGAATCGTCGAGCCACACAACGCATCGCATCTCTGTCGCCACGGCACCTTATTACGGCACTTTTCGGAGCACTATTACTGGTCGAAATAGTGGTAACCCTCCTGCTCAAACTCATTATGGGCATGACATTCATTGAAACCGTCTTACTTGATTCCGGTCTCCATGTTATATTACTTCTTCTTCCTCTCTACTACCTGCTCTACAAGCCTTTGCAAGTCAGAACCCACGTAGCGGAAACAGCCCAAAACGAACTAACGACTCTGAGCCTGAATCTTGAACAGATAGTAAATGAACGAAGCTCGGATCTGATCAAAGAGATCAATCTCAGTCATAACCATGAACAAAGTCTACGAGAACGTGAAAATGAACTTGAAAGATCCTTGCTGACCCAGGCTATTTTTAACAAACTTCTATTTCTCTCCCTTGAAAATCTCCCTTTAAATGACAGTCTCGAACGCTTTCTCAATCTCATCAGTTCATTTCCCTGGTTCGAACTACAACCTAAAGGGGCTGTTTTTCTTAAGGATCCAGGCAGCGACCACTTGTTGATGATCTGCCAACGGGACCTGGCCCCTGCCCTGCTCAACCACTGCGCCCGAGTTCCCTATGGCACCTGCCTCTGCGGTCTGGCCGCTAAATCAGGCCAGGTCGTTTATGCCGAAAACGTTGATAACCGGCATCATATCCAGTATGACGGCATGTGCAACCATGGTCATTACTGTGTGCCGATCTTTTCGCAGAACCATGAGATGCTCGGCGTATTTACCCTTTATCTCAAAGAGGGTCAGAAACGAGAGCCGATAATTGAAGAGACCCTGCTGGCCGCAGCCGGAGTGGTCGGCAATATTATCGAGCATAAACTGGCAACTGAACTTCTGCGGCACGAACGCGACCGTAATCAACAATATCTCGACATTATGGGCACGATGATGGTCGCCCTCAACTCGCAAGGGACAATTACCCTGATCAACCAATTCGGCGCCTCTATTCTGGAGTACGATGAGAACGAGTTACTCGGCAGGAACTGGTTCAAGACCTGCGTTCCCGCCGAACTAAGTGATGAGGCCGAGAGGTTCTTTGATAACATTATGACCGGCCATTTTGAATCGTTCAAGATTTACGAAAATCAGATTGTTACTGCCACCGGCAATAAAAGACTCCTGCTTTTCCGTAATGCCCTGATTCATGACGATTCCGGCAAGGTGACCGGTCTGCTTTTTGCCGGCACCGACATAACTGAACGAAAGGCGGCTGAACAGGAGAGAGAGGCTCTGCAGAATCAACTCAGACAGGCCCAAAAGATGGAAGCGATCGGCACTTTGGCCGGCGGCATCGCTCATGACTTCAACAATATCCTGACTGCCATCCTGGGTTATGCCGAAATGGCTCAGGATGAAATTTCAACTGATTCGGTTGTTCATGAGGATATGGAACAAGTAATTGTCGCCAGTAAACGAGCCCGTGATCTCATTAAACATATTCTGGCGTTCAGTCGCCAGGTTGAACAAAACCGTATTCCCATGCTGATGGCTCCCATCCTCAAAGAGGCTATTAAACTGCTCAGGGCCTCGATCCCGGCAAATATCGTTATTAAACAGGCGATCTATCAGGAGTCGGGTTCCGTACTTGCCGACCCGGTGCAGATCCATCAGATTCTGATGAATCTTTGCACCAACGCCGTCCATGCCATGGAAGAAAAAGGCGGCACTCTTGAAATAAGGCTCGAAGATGTCACCCTGACAGAGGATGATACGTATTCTCTCGCCGAGATCAAACCAGGCAGATATGCCCGGCTTCAGGTGGTAGACAATGGTCATGGTCTGAATCAGGAGACCATTAAACGAATATTCGACCCCTATTTCACGACCAAACCGGTTGGCAAAGGCACCGGCCTTGGACTATCGGTAGTCCACGGCATCATTAAAAGTTATAACGGCGCAATCCGGGTTGAAAGCGAACGCAATCATGGCTCTGTCTTCAGTATTTTTATCCCGATTGTTGAAATAGCTGAGGATCCTGCCAGTAACACTAGTCAAGAGATCCGGGGTGGGAACGAAAAGATACTGGTGATTGATGATGAACCTACCATCACCCATCTTATCGAGAAAATTCTGAATAAGCTGGGCTATCAGGTAACTACTAGCAATAAAAGCATCGAGGCGCTCAAAACCTTCAAAACAAATCAGCAGGCTTTTGATCTCATTATAACAGACCAGGCCATGCCAGGTCTGACCGGCGGCGATCTGGCCAAAGAGGTACTGCGTATCCGTCCTGATATGCCGATTATTCTCTGTACCGGCTACAGCGAGACCTTGAATGAAGAGTCTGCAAAAAGAATCGGGATCCTGGAGTACATCCTCAAGCCAATTCTCAAACAGGATCTGGCATTAACGGTAAGAAAAGTTCTCGACAACGCCCGAAAAAGACTGAAACCCTTATAGTTAGATTGTGGTATTACCAGAAAAGCTGTTGACCAGACCCCCTAAAACACACTAAATAGACGTTAATCAAATTACTTTCACCAGCTACTCAGCACAGGAGACCCATCCTCTCTATGATTTCCATCGCGACCCTGGGGCCAAAAGGCTCCCATGCCTGGCAGGCAGCCCGTCGTCATCAAGCGGACGCCCATATCAAACTTTTTACCCGGATTACCGAAGTCATTGAAGCATTTCTCCGCCAAGAGACTGATCTTGCAGTCATCCCGGTCTACAACACCCGGGAAGGTGAAAACAAGGAAGCCTTCCGAC
>MGTA01000078.1:2314-7659 GCA_001799225.1 Deltaproteobacteria bacterium RIFOXYD12_FULL_50_9 | reverse complement strand
GGTCTTCCATCAGCACAGAGTGCTTGTAACGTCCTGGTTGGCTCAAGCTCTATTCTCCGGCAATCCGACAATTATATATCTACCCATTTCCCAAACACTACCCAGGTGGCTGTGCAGGATCTGGCAGGTTATCTCAACAACTTCCAGGATCAGGATCGCACTGATTTTTGCGTGATTGAGGCTGAGGAGTTCCTGATTGCCCATGGCTTGATCATTAAAGAACGCGAAGTGGCTCCGTACAACCGAAGTCGTTTCGCAGTAATCGGCCGCGTCCTCCCTGAGCCATCCGGCTACGATGCCACCATCCTGCAAACCACGCCTTTAAAAGACCGGGTTGGTCTGCTTTTTGATATCCTGGCCGAATTTTCAAGGCGTGGCATCAATCTTCTCGACATGCGCACTGACACGGATATTAAATCACAAAAACTGCAGTTTTTTTTCGAAACCGAAGGACATATCAATGATAGATCCCTGGCCGAAGCCCTGGACCGGATTGCCAATCAGGTTATCCAGGAACCAGCTTCGATCCGGGTTTTAGGCAGTTTTCCGCGAATCGATATGCGCGCCAAACGGATTAAAAATATCGGCTTTATCGGTACAGGCGATATGAGTAGATGGTTTGCCAGTCGGCTTGAAAACGAGAGCTATAAAATCATGCTTACCGGCCGGACCAGCGTTATCAAACCAGAAGAGATGATACCGCAAGTCGATATGGTCATTATCTGCGTCCCGATCAGCGCCACTCCGGAGACTATTGCCCGGTACGGCGCTCTGCTTAAGGACGGTCAGGCCTTGGTACTGCTGGCAGGCGAGGCAGAGATTGCGGTTCAAGCCGCTCTCAGGCATACCAGACCTGGGGTTGAGATAATGCTTGTTCATAATCTCTGGGGACCCAAAGCTGCGACCATGAAGGATAAAAATGCCTCGATTGTGCGCACTCTCCGGAGCGGCTCTCTCTGCAGTGAGTTCGAATCATTTCTTTACAAACATGGCGCCATTATCAGCCAGGACTCCCCGGAACGTCATGATCTGCTGATGGCCGTCGGCCAGAAACTGCCAACCACTATCTCACTGGCCTTGGCCATGACCATGCGAACCAATAACATTGCGCCAGCTGATATCGACACCCACTCCACCCTGACTTCACTCTATGGTATACTGGCAATGGCCAGAGTCCATTCGCAGAACCCCAGGACCTATGCGGAGATCCTGGCAGCCCCAAGCGCCGGCAACAAAATTATCCGTGATTTCAGCGCTCACCTTATCCAGGTTCTTGAACTTTCCGAAGCAAGCAACATCTCTGGGATAAATCTGCTCATTGAACAGGGTCGAGAGTTTCTCACCGAGGAGTTTCTCAGGTCCCGGACGATCCAAACCCTGGCTGTTGACGAAACCTTGAATCGCTTCATTAGATCTTGATCAACTATTTTTTTATATTTTTAAGGAATACTACTTAATGTCCCAACTGCTTGCATATGCGACTCCCCCATTGCTAGGCGCCTTTATCGGCTACATTACAAACCATATTGCAATCCGCATGCTGTTCAGACCTCTCAACCCCGTCCATATCATGGGTTTCCGTCTGCCTCTGACCCCAGGTGTCATCCCGCGCAAGCGCCACGAACTGGCAAAAAATATCGGCGAAATGGTTGGCGATCACCTGTTAACCGGCCCTGATCTCCGCAAAGCACTTGCCGAAGAGAGCTTCCGTCAGGATCTGAAACGAACTACTGACAGTCGGATCAGCCACCTCTTGAACCTGCAGCTTGGTCCGATCACCTCCCTGGTGCCTGAACGCTACCGATCATACTTTAAAGCCGGTGTTAAAATTATGCGCTGGCGCTTTCTCAAGCATCTGCATAACCATATTGACAGCGAAGCATTTGCTCAGGGACTTGGCAATAACATCGCTGAGCGAGTCGATATTTTTTTGGCCAGGAACCTCGACGACCTTTTCTCCTCTGATTCCCGCAACCACTGTTTTACGGCAATAGAGGCCGCCACCTTTAACCTGCTCGCCGGCAAGGAGGTAGATCAATGGGTTCACTCGGAACTGGGGAAGAGTATCGACCGCTGGCTGGCTGATAACAAATCGCTAAATGAACTGCTGCCGCAGGAGATCAAAAAGGTCATATTTCTGCAATTCGAAGCCTTGCTGCCTGAACTTCTTCTCCACTTCTCAGGACTCATCAAGGAACCCTCGCTGCAAAAAAAAATTGCTGCACGGCTCAGCACTATGGCCAAAAATCTGACATCTTCGCTTGGTCCGCTTGACGCTCTTGCCGGAGCATTCATCAACCCTGAAACCCTAGAGAGAAAAATTGGCGAATATCTGACTGAAAAAGGGGAGGACCTTGCAGGAGTAATTACCGACGAAGATGTGCAAGCGCGGATATTGATCATCTGCCGCGCCAAGGCTGAACAGTTCCTGAGTACGCCTGTTGCAACGATCCTGCATGACGTCAAACCGGAAACGATTGCTGCTGTAAAACAATGGCTGGGCGACCAGGTAGTAACTATCCTTAAGAATCCCCGCACCGCAGCCGCGCTAACCGGCCTGTTCAGGGAAACTATGGAGCGCCATACCGAGCATCCTCTTAAAGAATTCCTTACTAACCTGTTTGGCTCCAGACGCATTCTGGCTGCCAAACAGCGAACCGTGGAAGAGATTCTGAGCATTATCCGCTCACCCCAGGTAAAAAGGGTTATTGATCGATTAATCACAGAACTGGTTGAAGAAAAAATCCTGAGCCAGCCGATCGGCACGCTTGCCGACCTGCTGCCCAGAGAGGTCCGGAACAGCATCGGAGACTATGTGTTGCAGGTTATGAGCGATATCATTGTCCGGGAGGTTCCGACTGTGCTCGATTCCTTGAACATCCGACAGGTGGTGGCCCGCAAGGTTGATTCGTTAAACCTTGTGCGCCTGGAAGAGCTGCTTATGGGCATCATGCAGGACCAATTCAAATATATAAACCTGTTCGGCGGCCTGCTGGGTTTTCTGATCGGCTTGCTCAATCTGTTTTTTATCAGAATCAACTAAAAAACTTGTAAAATCATGTTGTTATCCGAAATCCAGCTTCTTATCTGGATTCCAGCTAGAACAATACAGGTATGACGACAAAGATAAATAGTACTTTTGGAAATAGGGGACAACTTATTTCATGTTGTGCCCGCTCTCCAGCAGACCTATACCTTCTTGGTGGTCGATGCCTTGGACAGTGGCAAAGGTTATAATTTCGGCCAATGTTGCATTATATCCCCTTCAGTTTCAGCAACTCATCATCAAAGCCATATCGGACTACCTCAATTTGGTCGGTATGCTGGGAGATGAAATCGCCAGTCATCACCGGAAGCTGAAACGGAAAAGATGCCGGGTTGTTCAGCAGTAGAAGCAGCGTCCCTTTACCTTCTGGGAGGGCATGCAGTGCTGCCGCGACCAATAATATGGCCAGATCATGGTCTGACACAGCAACCGGCGTTACTTTTTCATAACAGCCCAGCGCTTGAGAATCCTTAAGGACGCCCCAAGCCACAAAGGAGCGGATAACATATCGCGCCCTTCTACTGATTGTCTGCCGATCACCGAATTTTTCCTTGAGACGCAGAACAATTTGAGCCTGTGTAACCTGATCCTGAAGATTTAACAAACGACCGATACATGATGCGACGTTAAACCAAAAAGGATATGCAGCACAGAGGAGTGCCCAGTGAATAGCTGTGCGATTGGAGGGAGCATTGTTCAGCAATTTATGTGCAGTATCTCTTAAAGGTATCAATTCCTTTTCTGGTTCAATCCACGTTTTGATCAGCGCGTTGGCAATATAAGTTTTGGTTTGGGCGGTTGGTGGTGAGACAAAGCCGTTTGCATTGTCAAGATACGAATAAAACTCTTGGCGAGCCGGACCTTTGGTGTAACCAGCTGCATAAACTGCCGCAGCATGCTCAAACCACTCCACATGCAATTCTCTCTGTATACCTACTTTTTCATGTCGCTTACCCATCACCGTGTCCTCTTCTCAAACTTCACCAAAGGCACGATGACTTCCTCAATAGCAATGCCTCCATGTCCGACGATTGATTCGCCAGATAAAATAAACGCATCATTACCACCGGCAACAAGTGGGAAATAGCCCTCGGGCAGACCGACAGGGTTCCATTCGTGAGCAAAAGTAAATTTGTTGGCTACCGAAGACCGCAGCTCCGGTGTCGGATAGACCCGAACTCGTTCGCCGCGAGTTTCGGCAATTACTCCTTCAGATGGTCGGCCTTGGCCACAGCACTCTATATTGCCGTGATCGGATGTCAGCCAGACCACATAACCGTGCCCCAGCAGATAGTCGATCAACGATCCGAGAAAGCCTCCCTGGCACCACTGTTTTATCTGATTGTGCATTCCAGCCGCGCCAAGCTGCATGCCGTGCATAATCTTATCAATCTTATCCACGATCAACCCCACCACTCTGGTATTATTGGGATTCATTGTTTCTTCCAATATGCTAACCACGTCGCCATCACCCAGTCCTCTCTGATAAGCAATATCGAGACGGGAAAGTCCGGCGCCTTCCCAGAACTGCTTCCAGAGATTTCCTTCGTTGTTGGTCGAATTGATCGACGCAGGAAAATAGAGAGGTGGCTTTCCGGAGAAAATCGACTGCCGGGATACAGATGTCAGTGTTGGAATCCAAGCGAAGGTGGCAGACTCCCGTATAATAAGGCTGCTATCTTGCTCCTGAAGGATCTGACGAATGGTGACCCACTGATCCAATGCCAGTCCATCGACCACCAGGAGAGCAACGCGGCTGCCCCTGGCATCCTCCATATCGCGCGCCATGCGTCGTGGAACGTGATGCAGCATTGCTGGATTGGTCGGTGGCAGGTTAATCAAGCTGGCATAATGGGCGTTTAACCACTTGGCAAATAGAATGTTGATTTTCGATTGGAGATTTTTGAATTGGTTGAGACTATCTTGATTTTCCTGACTCGGTCCTAATCCCTCGCCACTCGTTCTTGTCATGGCAGACAACTCGGCCCATTTCAGGGCAAAAGTTGTCCAATCTGAATATCGGGATTCTGTGGTAGGCAGACCCTTTTCGACAAGATCGAAAAGACGAACAATACGCACTTTGTCTTCATTCGCCCCTGCTTCGATGATACCGCTGCGAATCCAAGAACCTCTATCAATGGCAATATCCGGTTGTTGGACAGGGGTAAGTTGCCCTTCAACAAAGAGATTATCGATATAGACCCTGATGTCGTGATGATCAAATGGCAGAACGTCCGGTCCCGGATAAAAAAAGTGCGTGGTGCGTGGTGCGTGGTGCATAGTGCGATTCATCTTCTCG
>MGTA01000078.1:0-2298 GCA_001799225.1 Deltaproteobacteria bacterium RIFOXYD12_FULL_50_9 | reverse complement strand
CTTCGCAGTTCGTACTTCGCACTCAAGAATACCGGCCAACGTTCCTGAAGAAATGAAAAAAAAGATTTATCATCCGGGACAATCTCAGCCAGCGGCCAGGCATGAAAAATAGGGACGAGAGATGAGGGGCGAGGGGCAAGTTTAAGGACTTCGATTAGCCTGTTGGACAAGATTTCGGGGATTCGTGTTTTATTGTAGTGTAGGCGGAGCAAGGCTCTCAAAAGTTCCACTTCATTTACAATCAGTTCAGCCGCGATACCGAATACATGCCGTAAGATAAAATCTTTGCTCGCATTGTCCCCCATGCGGTCAGGTGATGACTTCTTCTGCGCATCATAGAGGGCATCCAACAGGCTACGGTCAAGTTTCTCGATAACAGGATAACTGAAGGCTGGAAAAAGCCCACCAAGATTGAAGGACAACTTTCTTCCCGCCTGAAGCAGGTCATACGGTAGAGATTCCAGATCACTATCCTGCAAGCGAAGGATAACCACCAGATCAGTATGCTCACCCCGATCCCAGAACGAACGGTATTTCGATTCATAAGCATAGCGGAACTCAATCGGATCGTTGAATTCGATCAGCTCAAACCCACGTTGGCGCAGCTCAAGCGCCAGCTTCTCTTCGGTCAGCAGGCTATCCGGGTCGGCTACCAGAGTTAGCTTGCTGACGCTCGGCACAAAGTCATTCAGGATGGCGTCTCGCCAGCTGCTCATTGTGCGCCTCCCGGAATTATGCGCATCAATACCAGTGGCCTGATTTCCGGGATTATCTGTCTTGCTGATCCCAGTTCATTACGCCAGTCGGCTTCTTCGGCATCACACCGTGCCAGTCGGTATTGCCGAACCTCGGGAAGGCCCACTCGTTCGATAGCTTTGCGCCTGGAGGCAAAGGCCACTGCTCCGCGTTCCTCCTCCCGGACAATCGAAGATCTATGTGCCTGTTGCAGAGTGTCAAACAACTCCTGGCCGGCCTGTTCGGCGGTTTCCAGTAGACGTTCAAAGGCTGCTTCTGACTCATCATGCCCCATGGTGTCCAGCACCTGCGGTGCCGTTGTCTGCAGCGCTTCCCAAATATGACGAGCGGTAGGCAAAAACAGTTTACCTTCCTCGCTCAGAAAAACACTGACATAACCGCGTCGAACCATGGGAATCTGGAGAGACAAGCTTTTTTGCAAGGTGCCGGCCTGCAAACGAATTTCAAAAAGCCCCCATAAGCCGGTAATGGCAGCAGGCAATCCACTCAAAACCACGCAAGGTAATGGCTGGCCGGCAGTAATCTGGGGCAGATTAAGCGCCAGTCCTCGGACCCGGTTGTTCTCCAGATTAAGCAGCATTGCGTCTGACAGTCGCTCTGCCTCTCGGTAGTTGAACACGCATTTGCGCTGTTCCATACCATCCGGCCAGTTCAATTCCCACCAGGAGCGTTTCCGCATAGCAGTACCGCCATGAGAGTTGATATAAGCCACCGTCATTCGTTCAACCCAGTGCGGCAAAGGATGAGAACGCAAGCGTTCGGCCGTCTGCACATCCGGCTCATCCGAGATCCCATAAATAGCCGATGATTCTCGCACCTCGCGGATCTCATCTCGAATCCTGGCTACGGTCTGATTTACAGAAGCTTCAATGCCATCAGGATTGAGGAAGGCCGAGGCGAAAACCTCCTCGAACAGCTCACCGGCTTGGGCAGAGTCAAGCACATCGCCTGTTTTATCAATGCCAAACTCGTGAAAAATGATTGAAAGCTTTTCTTCCAGTACTTCCCGGACACGAAACTCAACCGAGTCCTCAAAAACAAAATTAATGGCCCGCACTATCTTGGGCTGGCCGATACGATCTACGCGACCGATCCGCTGTTCAATGCGCATCGGGTTCCAAGGGAGGTCGTAGTTAATGATGACATGGCAGAATTGCAGATTAAGACCTTCACCGCCAGCATCGGTTGAAACCAGAACCCTGGCCAGCCCGCGAAAGGAATCCTGTGCCTGCTGACGTTCTTCCATATCCATGGAGCCGTTGAGAGTGACCACCGAGATGCCCCGCGCCTCCAGAAATTCCTTCAACATCATCTGGGTGGGCACGAACTCTGTGAAAATCAGTACCTTAAGATCAGGCTCGTTCTCGTCAGCCTGGAGTTGATATATCTTTTCAATCAATGCTTCAGCTTTGGCATCCGGACCTGCCTGTTCGCATTTGCGGGCAGCTTCCAATAAGAATTCAACCTCGGATGTCTCATTTTTGAGGGCCTCCAAGTGCACAGCTAACTCAAGCTGTTCTTGGCCATCCAAATCTTCCCAAT
>MGTA01000077.1:13156-13304 GCA_001799225.1 Deltaproteobacteria bacterium RIFOXYD12_FULL_50_9 | reverse complement strand
GTTCTAAATCAAGCGAGCGCCGGGTGCTGAATTTCAAATCCTCAAAGCCCAGCGCAAATTTTTCAATAAAGTCGAAATGCTGCTGATACACCGCAACTATCAATGCTGCAACCATTGCGTAAAATATCAGGGTGTGTTTATTTAAAAT
>MGTA01000077.1:12317-13138 GCA_001799225.1 Deltaproteobacteria bacterium RIFOXYD12_FULL_50_9 | reverse complement strand
ATTATTCGCTGAAATAGAGTAGGTGCCACTCTACTTGTAAAATCATCTTACATATTCGTACCAAATTAAACAGAAAAAGGGTAAAAAATAGCCAAAACAGCGAGTGCTGACATAACTTTTTTGGGGGACCATTTTTTGCCATGCGAGGAGCGTCGGCTGATGAGAAACAAAGGATACCTGATTATATACACCGGCAACGGAAAAGGCAAAACCTGCGCGGCCTTAGGGCAGGCCTTGCGGGCTGCCGGCCACGGCTTAAAGGTCTGCATCATCCAGTTTATCAAAGCGAATGACGCTACCGGGGAGGCAAAGATGCTTGGCGCATTAGCCGATCAGATCGAACTCCATGTCATGGGCAGCGGTTTTACCTGGCAGGCTGGAGATGGAAAAGAGCTGCAGGAGGCTGCCAGTAAGGGGTGGAGGCTTGCCAGGGAAAAAATTCAGAGCGACGCCTTCGACATGGTGATTCTTGACGAACTCACCTACCTGCCGATTCATAACCTGTTACCGGAGACAGAGATCATCGAGTTCCTGCAAACCAGGCCGGAGCGTCTGCATATAGTGGTCACCGGACGCGGGGCTTCGCAAAAACTTATCGCTGCGGCTGACCTAGTCACCGAGATGGTCGAGATTAGCCACCCTTATCAGCAAGGCTTTAAAGCCCGCAAGGGTATTGAATTATAATAATCTTTGAGCTCATCTAATTGTTCGATAAAGGCGAGATCTTTTCGTCTATCCTTTTCGTAATGCCTGCTGAGCCAAAGCAGATGATGTGATTTTCCAATTGACAGCCATTTGCGAATCTCATAGAACCTATATGA
>MGTA01000077.1:8157-12306 GCA_001799225.1 Deltaproteobacteria bacterium RIFOXYD12_FULL_50_9 | reverse complement strand
TTTTAGTTTTGGGTGGAAATTTCATTAAGTTGGGCAACCGTTGTGAATTGGAGTTATCGGTGAATTCATCTCCGGCACATTGAGCAGTAAGAGGGGCCATGCATCGATTCATCCTGCACATAAACAGGCAACTCCAGGTTACAGGAATCTGGCTGGCAGTTTTCTGTCTGGTCGGCACGGCCCCGGCCGGCGCTGCAGAACAGTTGGCCGAGCTTGATCTGACCTCGTTGAGTATTGAGGAGTTGATGAGTATCCGGGTGGTCAGCGCTTCTAAGTACGAGCAGACAGCCGCGGAAGCGCCCTCTTCGGTTACTGTGATCACCGCTGATGAGATAAAACACTATGGTTATCGAAGCCTAGCTGATGTTATGCGCAGTATCAGGGGGTTTTCAGTATCCTACGACCGGGTCTATTCCTATCTCGGGGTGCGTGGAGTCGGCAGCATTGGCGACTGGAACAGCCATGTTCTGTTACTGGTCAACGGGCATAGAATTAATGAAAATGTGTATGATTCCGCCATGCTCGGCAATGCCTTCCCGCTTGATGTCGACCTGATTGCCCGGGTCGAGATTATCCGCGGGCCAGGTTCATCACTCTACGGGGACAACGCTTTTTTTGCAGTGATCAACGTAATCACCAGAAATGGCAGGGAGATGGCAGGGGTTGAACTCGCCGCTGATGCCGGGAGTCTGGATACCTATGGCGGCCGCTTGAGCTATGGAGCCAAGTTCGAGAACGGTTTAGAAATGCTGATCTCGGGCTCGGCAATGGACAGCCAGGGAAACAACACCCTCTATTTCAAGGAGTTCGATGATCCTTCCAGCAACAACGGTATGGCTGATAATCTTGACAAAGACGGGAGCCACAGGCTCTTTTCACGGTTGATCGCTGGTGATTTTACTCTGGAAGGGGCCTATTCCGTGCGGAGTAAGCAGGTCCCAACCGCCTCTTATGGGGCAGTGTTCAATGATCCCATTTATGAGGATTTTGAAGGCCGCAGCTATATCGATCTGGAGTATAAACACTCTTTTGCCGATGCCTTGCAGACCCGGGAGCGTTTTTATTATGACTGGTACTGGTATCACAGTGATACACCATGGCGGGAAGATGGTTCAGTTACGACGATTATCAATAAAGATATCGGCAGGGCTCGTTGGTTGGGAGTTGAGGCACAGATCGACAAAAATATTGGCCGGACCCACCATCTTCGAGAACAAACTTACTGAAATGATCAGGCAGGAGACGGATCCAACCAATGATTTTCTCGTCTATCAGAATCTCGATAGCATTACGGCAAAAGGCCTTGAGGCTCAGGTCGAACGCCGGCTCATGGCCGGATTGAGCGGCAAGATCAGCTATACATATACCAGGACGCGTGATAACACTACCAACGAAGAGATCGTTAATTCGCCGAGGCACATGGTAAAATGCAATCTCTCCATCCCGGTTTTGGCAGACCAGGTATTTATCGGCGTTGAGACCCAGTATACCAGCAGTCGGAAAATGCAGAACGGTCAGGCGGTCTCAAGCTATATCATCACCAACCTGACTATCTTCAGCCAGGAGCTGCTTAAAGGGCTTGAACTCTCCGGCAGCATCTATAACCTTTTTGACAAAACCTACACGGACCCGGGGGGGATTGAGCACACCCAGAATATGATCGAGCAGGACGGCAGACTATTCCGGATCAAGCTGGCCTATCGGTATTAATGCCTATGCATTGCAAGTCAATAATAACCCGGATTTCCCCCCTCATTTTTGTTGGAATGATAATCGCTTTCAGCATTGTCCCGGTCTGGGCAATTGCTGCTGAACCGACCGAAAATGCCGTTAAAGCAGCCTATCTTTACAACTTCGCCCAGTTCGTTGATTGGCCTCCCGACACCTGGACCAGCAGTTCTGAACCTTTTAACGTCTGCATCCTCGGCGATAACCCATTTGGCCGGGCGCTTGAAACCATCCATGGCAAGACCATAAAAATGCGCAAAGTGTCGGTGGTTCTGATCGACAAGCCGAGCGCAGTTGATCATTGCCAGGTTCTCTTCATCAGTCAGTCGATAAACCGGCAGGTTGAACAGATCATTAAACAGGTTGACAGGAGACCGATACTTACCATCAGTGATATGGTGGATTTCGTGCAGGCCGGCGGCATGATCGGTCTGTTTACCGACGAAGGCAGGATTCAATTTGAGATCAACAACTCTGCAGCTGAACAGGCGGGTCTGACGATCAGCTCTCATCTTCTCAGGCTCGGGAATAAGGGCGGCCGCCATGATTGATCTGCTGATCACGAAGATAAGAAACGTTTCGATCCGGCGCAAGCTGCTGGTTGTGCTCATGCTGACAATCAGCATCGTTTTGACGATTACGACTATTCTGCTCAGCATTAACGAGGCGATTATCTCACGGCAGGCGGAAAAGGATGATCTCATCTCCCTTGGTGACATCATCGCTCAGAATGTTGCGGCCGCCTTGCTGTTCTATGACCGGAAAGCTGCTGAAGAGACTATGGCTAGTCTAAGCGTTCGAAAAGAGATCTTCTCAGCCCTGATCATTAATAGAAAGCTGCAGGTTGTGGCCGAATTGCACGCTTCACCGTCGGTAATAAACACCTATATCCTGTATGAGGATAGCGATGGCCAGGTCGCAATGAGTCAAAAGTCGTTTGATCTGCTCATGGCAGCAGCGGAAAATCGCTGGGATCTAGACTTTGATATCAAGGTTATCCGTCCGGTTATGCTCGATAACGAGCTGAAGGGCTGGGTTATTATCTATGCCGATCTCAGCAAGTTCGCCACCAAATTATTCGGCTTTATTTTTACGATCGCCTTGGTTATTGTCAGTGCAATTGTGTTGGCCTATGCCTTGGCAAGCAGGTTCCAACGGATCATTACAGCCCCGATTCTCGATCTGGCCGCCACCATGAGCTCCATTGCCGGTAGTATGAATTACACTATGCGGGTCCAGAAAAGCAGCAACGACGAGATCGGTGTGATGATCGACGCTTTTAACGTTATGCTGGAACAGGTTCAAACGCGTAATGATCAGCTGCAAAGCCAGCAGGATGAGTTGCAGCAAAGTGAAAGCAAGTTCCGGGAGATCTCCCGGCAGTTTCACGCCCTGCTTGACGCCATGCCGGACAGTATTATTCTGCTCTCTGCCGACCGTCGGATCCTCTGGGCTAATAAGGCTGCCGCCGACCGGATGAGTACCGACGACGGCGAAGTAATCGGATCGTACTGTTTTCAAGCCTATTTCGGCCGGTCAGCGCCCTGTGTTCCCTGTCCGGTCGAGAGGAGTTTGCAGAGCGGCGAACCTGCCCTGGATATCCTCACTGCCGAAGACAATAAGACCTGGGAACTCAGGGCGATCCCGGTGTCGGTCCAGGGCTCCGAGGGGGTTCTCAACGTGATTATGGTCAACCGGGACGTTACCGAGCAGCATAACCTCGAGAGCCAACTTCAGCAGGCCCAGAAGATGGAATCTCTCGGGCGCTTTGCCGGTGGCATAGCCCATGATCTCAATAATATCCTTTCGGTTATTATCGGTTACAGTGATATAGCTATTTCTCTCCCGCCAGGCGACAGATGTCTACCGGAATACCTGACATCGGTTATCGAAGCCGGCCAAAAAGCTACGGCACTCACCAGACAGATCCTGGCCTTCAGCCGCAAACAGGTCCTTGAGGTGAAGGCTTTGAACCTCAACGACGTCGTTGCCCAGATGGGGAAAATGCTTAGTCGCCTGATCGGCGAAGATATCGAGGTGACCTTTCAGCCGGAAAAAGGTCTGCGGAATATTATGGCCGACGCCTCGCAACTCGAACAGGTAATCCTGAATCTGGCGGTCAATGCCCGGGATGCGATGCCGAATGGAGGAGTGCTGACCATAAAGACAGCCACAGTTGTCTTGGATGAAATTCCGAAAAGGTTAAATCTCTCGCCGCCGCCGGGCGAATATATCCTGGTTTCGGTAAGTGATACCGGCATGGGTATGACGCCGGAGATCAGTGAAAAGATCTTCGAACCATTTTTCACCACCAAGGAGCGCGGCAAGGGTACCGGCCTGGGACTGGCGACGGTATTCGGAATTGTCAAGCAGCATCACGGCTATATTTATGCGGAAAGCGAACCAGGCAAGGGGACAACG
>MGTA01000077.1:3271-8136 GCA_001799225.1 Deltaproteobacteria bacterium RIFOXYD12_FULL_50_9 | reverse complement strand
TGAAACGATCCTGGTTGTGGACGATGATGACTCCCTGCGAAAACTGGTAACCGCCATCCTGCAGGCCATGGGCTACCAGGTCCATGAGGCGGCCGGCGGCCAACAGGCCCTGGATATAGCCAGGTCTTTGTCCGGCGGCATCCATCTTCTCCTGACTGACGTGGTCATGCCGCATAAAAACGGCAGAGAGGTAGCAGAGATGATTCAGGCGGAGTTGCCGGCAATCAAGGTTCTTTTTATGTCAGGCTATGCTGACGAGATCATTGCCAGGAACGGTATACTGGAAACAGGCGCGGCCTTTCTCCAGAAGCCCATTTCCCGGGTGACCCTGACCCGCAAGGTCAGGCAGGTCCTGGATGGCGAGAACACCGGCCTGATTCCGACCTCGGTTTTTCCTGCCGGTCGGAAGTTGGCCATTCTGGTCGTCGATGATGACAAGACCAGCTTTAAGCTGGTTGAATTGTATATAAGCATTGTAGCCGATGAGGTGGAGTATGCCGAGAACGGTCAGGTCGCCATTGACAAGTTTCAGTCCCGACCTTTTGATCTGGTGATCATGGATATGCTGATGCCGATTAAAGACGGCTGTACTGCGATCAGAGAGATCCGCGGCTGGGAGCGGCGGAACAATCGGCCAACTACCCCGATTATCATGATGACCGGCAATACCGCCAAAGAGGACTTAGAGGCCTGTGCTGCGGCGGGATGCAGTGCTACTATCCCCAAGCCATTATACCGCGACAAACTTCTGCAGCTGATAGACGCCTGTTTTGCTCGGGCAACAGATGAACCGATAGTCGAGAGCTTGGTGCCGGACAGAGGAGGAGAGATCGTCCGCATCGATAGTTCGCTGCAGGCTCTTATCCCCGAGTATCTACACCAGCGGCAGGAGGACATCCGCTCCTTGGAGGAGGCGCTGACGGTCAATGATTTCGAGACGGTCCTGAGGATCGGCCACAGCATGAAAGGCTCCGGCGGCAGCTACGGTTTTGACAGGATCAGTTCGATCGGCGCCCAGATAGAACTGGCGGCAAAAAGTAACGATCATGCGCTGATTACGCAATGGATCGGTGAACTGGCGGCATATCTACAGGGCATTGAGGTAATCTATGAATAAATTGAAAATTCTCGTTGTTGAGGACGATAAGAGTATTCAGGGGTATGTATGGAGCACTATGTATGGATCTGTCTGATTTTTTTCTTTGCCGCTTTTACCCAGGGTGTCTCGGGATTCGGGTCAAGCCTGGTCGCCATGCCTTTGTTGACCCTGATCATCCCTGTAAAGACGGCGGTTCCCCTCTGCATGGTGAATGGCTTATTCATCACCATCTATCTCTCGTTCAAGCTAAAGGAACATTTTGACTGGAGCAAGATTTTGCCTCTGTTTCTGGCATCCCTGCCCGGCGTGCTCATAGGAGTCTATATCCTTAAAAAGGCCGCACCGGATATTATGAAAATGGTGCTGGGGTGCTTGATCATCGCTTATTGTCTGTTCAGGTTTTTAAGGAGGGGGCGGCTGGGTCAGACCATGAGGATTAAAGCAGTCTGGGGCTGGCTGGCTGGTTTTGTCTCCGGAGTTATCAGCGCCTCAATCAGTGCCGGCGGGCCGCCGGTTGTTATCTATACCACTATGACAAATTGGCATAAAGAGGCAATTACATCAACACTTTCCGTCTTTTTTTTTCTTTCAGGGGTGGTCGTGGTCGTCAGCCATGCATTGAGCGGTTTTACCACCGTTGAGGTGCTCCGGATGGATATTATTTCAGCTCCTGTTGCCTTGCTCGGGGTGGTTGGCGGTTCGGCCTGTTATGCCAGAATCGATAGAGGGACCTATCTAAGAGTTATGTATGGCTTGCTGGTGGTATCCGGTTTGTTCTTGATCTACTCCGCAGTTTGATTCCCGCCATGCCCGGCGATAAACAGATCTATGGGGCCTGTTCATGTTTTGTCCGCGCATGGCCTCTTTCCAGGCAGAGAGGCAGCCCTCCCACTTCCAGGCTGATAGCTCCGACCTTGCAGGCCCTGTCCATGCAAGCGAGACAGGTAATGCACTCCTTGTCTTCCGGGGATTCATTGAATTTTACCCCCATGGGGCAGACCGAATGGCAGGCGCCACAAGCAGTGCATTTTTCCGGATGGAATTTTAGTCTTACCACTTGGATTTTGGCGAACAGGGCGTAAAAGGCGCCAAGCGGGCAGGCTGTCCGGCAGAATGGTCGGCTGGCAAAGACACTCCAGAGTGTGAAGCCGATGAGGATGGAGAGTTTGCTGTAAAAGAGAGTGCCGATGATATCCCTGAGGTTCGGTTGTAGGATCAACATCGGAATCCCTGCTTCCAGTGTGCCGGCCGGGCAGAGGTATTTGCAGAACCACGGAGAGCCGGCTCCGAATTTATCAACTGCCAGCAGAGGCAGGAGTATAACCATGATTAGTAGTATGCCGTATTTCAAGTAATTTAAGATGGCAGGGATGTGAAATTTTTTCGAGGGTGTTTTGTGGATAAGCTCTTGGCAGAATCCAAACGGACAAAGCCAGCCACAGATCATCCGTCCAAACAGACCGCCCAGCACGCCGAGACAACCAACAACATAGAGTCCGAAATAGTACTGGCCGCTCTCAAGAGAGAGGCGCAGGCCGGCCAGGAGGTGCTGCAGGGAGCCGATTGCGCAGGAGGTAGTGGCGGCCGGACAGGAGTAGCAGTTTAAGCCGGGCGCACAGATTACCTTGAGTGGGCCTTGGTAAATCGCTCTGGTGAAGGGAAAGGCCCAATAACCATTTACCAGGAGACCGAAGATGGTTTGGATCCATTTTCTAAGGGCTTCCATGGTCAACCGATTCCGATACAACCCAGGCATATCTGTATGGCCTGTTCGAGGACTCGATCAGGCTCGCCGGTAGCGATTCCAGCCAGCATCATTGCCAGAAAGACAAGGATGACAAAGAAGGGGTTTTTGCGCGCCCTTCTGTGTGATTGCGGGGTAGAAGTTGTCTTGGCCATGGCGTTCCGTTTCTATTTTTCTTCAACCAGTTCATTGGCATTGGCGCCATATTGCGGCAGACCAGTGGCGTAATCATCGTTGACATATAGATCGAGATCTTCAACGCCATCAGGCAGTTCATCCGCCGGTTTTTCTTTGGGCTTAGCCGGAGTGGTGCATTGTTTGCTCGGTACTGTTTCGTCGGGATGTTGAAAATTGTAATAGACGATATTCTTGAGATGAGAGAAGCTGTCACTATCAACGTTGTAAAATTGCAGAGCAATGCAGTTTTTTTCAAGTCTGACAATTTCGCCAAGCATCTTGAGTTGCAACTCACTTGACTTGCCGCGCAGAAATACGGTGACTTTACATTTATCGCCAAGTTTTCTTCCCTTGATTCCGGCGACCAAGGCGCCGTTGACACTGACATCGTGGGTTTCGCATTCTTTGAAGATGGCGTCGGGAAATTCCAACTGTGTTGTGGTTTTGAAAACCACTCGCACATCACGACGTCTTTCAGTATTTTTCATGTCTGCTGTGCACTCCATCATTTTTTGTTACAAAGAGTTAAGGCATAAAAAACAGTGCTGCAAGGGGGGTGGAACTTTATTTATAAAAAAATATTACTATCTAATATCTCTTGGCAGGATATGGCAAGCATTAGTTTGTCGTTTCAGTTTGTTGTTCTCGTGGCCAGCTCCTCTATTGACCGGTGATCAATGAGTTCCTTACTGACATCGTCCGGATTTTCAGAGTTGTAATAGACAATATTCTTGAGATGTTGAAAGCTGTCCAGCTCTATCTCGTAAAAATGGAGTGCTGTTCCTTCTTCGGTTATTCGTGAAACCCTGCCTTTAATTGCCAGAACTATCTCGGATTTGCCACTGCCCAGATGGAGACGCAGTTCGCACTCCTCGTCAAGTCGGCGACCTTGGAGGCCGATGATCATGATGCCGTTGATGCTGAGATCACTGGTAGCGCAATTGGCAAAGGCCTGATCGACAAAAAAAAGATCAGCGGTAGTCTCGAACCGGACTCGGGTGTTGCGACGATGATTGGTAATAGGCATCTTCTTAAGTCTCCTTTGCAAGGGCGGATTTTGCGTGTGGTTATGGCAAAAACTTTCTTAATGGACTGTCAGAAATCCTTCCCGGCGCAGCACTGAGATTACGTTCAGCAGAGGGATCTTCGTTGAATCCTTCAGGTAGCCAAAACCTGATATATCTCCATTTCTTGCCTTTTGAAAACGGGTCATCGCTGGAACCGCCTCAGATATCTTAGCGCAAAGTATGACTCCATTCCATTGCCCATCGCCGACCACGATCAGAGCAGTGGCGGTTTCGTCCGGGATAGCCGGCAGGTCAATGCTCATGGGGGTCATCACCGGCAATGTCATCTGCTTGAGGATTGACTCCTTAAATTTAGAGAGGGGCCCCTTGAACTGACGGGCAAGGTTTTTCATGAAGCGGCTGAAATCGTTGAGTGGTACGCTGCCTGATTTAAGGTATCTGGCCCGTTGGCTGTTCGAGAGAGGAGATATCAAGGCAATATCGCTGTCCGGTATGCCGATTGTTGTTTTGCCGATTGTGAGGAGGCGGATCGGGGTTTCCGGGCAATCGCTGATCGGGTTATCAGCCTCTTTTCCGGATTGGTCGCTGGCAGTTGGCGCTCCTGATCGCGCTGGTTTTGTCGCTGCCGGGTTGTCCGCTTCCTTCGGGGCCATTTCTGTGTCAAGGAGATCCTCCAGTTGGCGGCGAATGGCATCAGTATCGTTGGCGGGTGATGTATAAACGGCGTTTTTCAGCGCGTTCATTACCTGCTCGATCTCCTGTTGTTCCTCTTGGGAGAATATCTCTTTGGCTGCCGGCAGGGGATTTACGGGTAACG
>MGTA01000077.1:525-3263 GCA_001799225.1 Deltaproteobacteria bacterium RIFOXYD12_FULL_50_9 | reverse complement strand
GGGGGGATGCCCCCTGGATAAATAGTCCGATCGTTGGGGGGCGTCGGATTGCCGCTGTTTTGCCCTACTTTGCCGGACTCTGCTTTTGGCGTCTGAGTAAGGGGTTGCTGAATGGCAGGCAACAGCTTTTTGATCTTTATCTGAAAGGTTTTCAGCAGTTTTGTCTCTCGATCCGGATCAAAGAGCGGGTCTTCGTAGAGCGACACGACATGGGCCATAGCCTCCTTTAAAAAGTCGATGGCCGGCGGTATAAAGATATAGTTGTTCTTAATGCCCTGGTTGAGGACATAATCAGCCATGATCAGGATGTCGTGCGGGGTCTTGCGGTTTTTGAAACGCTGTCGCAGGCAGGCAAATGCAGCTTTGAGCATCTCAGCCCTTTGCGGACTGAGTTTCCAGTCCTGGACAATGATTTCAGCTCTTAAGCGCGTAATTGATTCTTGAATGGATAGCATCACTGGATAGCTCAATAGTTGGGTGTGGTACTGTACCGATTCAACTTTAATTGATTTAAAACATTTTTCCTGTCGGAAACAAGCGAAAAAACATGTAATGTAACATCTTAGTCGTTTTGGAAATAACGATCTTTAACCAATCTACCTTTTTTTTCCTTTAAACAGCTACATATTCTATACTAATTTAATAAATGAGCACTTTTTTTTCTGTTATCGCAACAATTCTCGGAGCCCTGGTCGGCAGTTTTCTTAATGTTGTTATCTTGCGGCTGCCTGAGCCGGGCTCTTCAATAGTCTTTCCAGGGTCGCACTGCCCGGCCTGCAAAGCCCCGATTCGCTGGTTTGATAACATTCCCGTCTTGAGTTTTCTGATTCTGGGGGCTAAGTGCCGATCCTGCCGCCAATTGATCTCCTGGCAGTATCCGCTGGTGGAGATTGCCATGGCGCTTCTCTCTTTTGCTTTATACAGGAAATTTCTGTTTACGCCCCTTTTCTTGGGGTATTTTCTCTTCTGTGCGGCCCTGCTGGCCATCATCTTTATTGATTTCCGTCTCCAGATAATCCCCGACCGCATAACTCTGCCCGGTATTGTGCTCGGCTTTGGGTTCTCCTTCATAAATCCTCAGGTGACCTGGAGCGCTTCCGGGCTTGGTCTGCTATGTGGCGGTGGTGTTCTTTATCTGATTGCCGGCGGCTACTATTTCATCACCAAGCGGGAGGGCATGGGTTTCGGTGACATCAAACTTCTGGCCATGATCGGTGCTTTTCTGGGCTGGCAATCCTTGCTGTTTGTAATTTTTTTCAGTTCACTCCTCGGGACACTTGTAGGAATTCCTGCCATGATCCGGCAGAAGAAAGGCGGCAGGACGGTCATTCCCTACGGGCCGTTCCTCTCCCTGGCGGCAATGGCGTATCTGTTTTTTTCTGAAACAATTGTGCGGCTGTGGCAGATGTTTTTATTGCCTGCCGCATGAAGAACGTTGGTCAATGGTTGATTGGTCACTCAGCAAGAGGTAATATCGGAATTTTTCTCGATTTTTAAGCTTATCTGACGGGGGCGCTATGGTTGATTTTGTGCAGTTGCTTGATCACTTGAGCATGGGCATCCTTGTTCTTAATGAGTCGCTTGATGTCCTCTTCTGGAACCGTTGGATGGCCGAGCACAGTCTCATCGCCCGGCAGGATGCAGTCGGCAAACCGATCTATGATCTTTTCCCTGAGCTTTCCAGCAAAGGGTTCATCGCCAAGGCTCATAATGTCTTCAAGGTCGGTCATCCCGCCTTTTTCACACAGAAAATCCATCAGAACCTCTTCCCCTTGCCGACGGCCCGCTCTTTTCTCAACAGCACTCCCCTGATTGAAATGCAGCAGACCGTGATCATCTCGCCTTTAAAGGATGCGGATGGCATCACCATGCATATTCTGGTTTCGGTTTTTGATATATCCGATTGGGTTATCTTTCAGCAGCAGCTGCTCAAGTCCAAGGATGAACTTGAAAAACTGACACTAATCGATGATCTCACCCAGATCTCAAACCGCCGGAGTATTATGGAGCGGCTCCGGATTGAACATGCCCGGCATCTCAGAAAGAAGCAGCCTATGGCCCTGGTTATGATCGACATCGATCATTTCAAACAGGTCAATGACACCCATGGGCATCTTTGCGGGGATTATGTCCTCTGCGAGATGGCCCGGGTCTTTTCAGACGAGCTCAGGGTTTATGATGTTATGGGGCGATATGGTGGAGAGGAGTTTCTTATGCTGCTGCCGGAAACTGATCGGGAGCAGGCGATTCTGGTGAGCGAACGGGTGAGGGCGGCGGTAGAGCGGAAACTCTTTTTTTATGACAAAAAAGATATCAAGCTCACCATCAGTCTGGGAGTTGCCTGGCTGCAAGCAAGTGACAATATTTCTGCGGATGAGCTGCTTCGCAAGGCTGACGACCGGCTTTATCGTGCTAAGAAGATCGGCCGCAACCGGGTTGTCGCTTTTGATGTGTAGGGGCGAAAGATTTTTCGCCCCTACTTGATCTGTCTCGGCTTGGTTGACTCGGATTTTGTCAGGTGGAGATAGAGGCCGCCATCCCTCATTTTCGCATCGACCCTGTTCGCGTCAATTGTCTGGGGCACTGAGAAGGTCCGCTGAAACTCCACATTGCCAACTTTAGAACACAGTATAGTGGAAGCTAATTCGGAATCATTGGGTTGACATTCTTACTGTTATCGTATATACAATAATTATGATTTGGGACGAAAAAAAACGGCGGTTAAACCTTGAAAAGCA
>MGTA01000077.1:172-505 GCA_001799225.1 Deltaproteobacteria bacterium RIFOXYD12_FULL_50_9 | reverse complement strand
TTATGTCTCCGAGGTGTTGACAGTACTGACGGTTATCTGGCTGCCGTGCGAAAAACAGCGTATAATCAGCTTTCGCAGGGCTCATAAAAATGAAAGGGAGGTGTACCATGCCTGGCTTGAAAAAGACTTCACAGACTGACTGGAGTAGAGTAAAGCAGGATGCCGCATCTGATGTCCCCATTGCGTACGATCCTGAAACTGACCTGTATGATCCTAACGACCCTGCTCAGGTGGCTGACTTCTTTTCATCCGCAAAGGTAGTCCGTAAACCTGGCCGACCAAAAGCCGCAACAACCAAGGTGCCTATCGCCATTCGTCTTTCCCCGGATGTTG
>MGTA01000077.1:0-118 GCA_001799225.1 Deltaproteobacteria bacterium RIFOXYD12_FULL_50_9 | reverse complement strand
TGCACGAATGGATGTCAGGGCATCCTCTGAAACGTGCGTGAATTTTCTGCTACAGATAGAAACGCTGCAAGAATTACAGCTTGCCAGCCTTTTTCAGATGAACCTGCAGCACCGAGAT
>MGTA01000076.1 GCA_001799225.1 Deltaproteobacteria bacterium RIFOXYD12_FULL_50_9 | reverse complement strand
CTGATCAAAAACAAGTCAGAAGTCACCGTGGCCTGCGCCGAAGGCGAAACCGGCAATATTTATGAAGGCCTGCTCAAGTTCCAGATTGATCGGCTTGATCTTGAAAACATCCCTAAGACCCGCACCAAGATCATGATGAACGTCGGTATTCCGGAAAACGCCTTTACTGAAGGCCAGATCCCCAATGAAGGCGTCGGCCTGGCCCGCGAGGAGTTTATCATCAACTCCCATATCGGCATCCACCCCCTCGCCCTCTATTACTTTGACGAACTTAAGGCCAAAGCCAAGTCAGGCGACGCTGAGATAGCCGACATTGTCAAAGCTATTGAAGCCAAGACCATGGCCTACCCGGACGATAAAAAACGGTTCTTTATCGATAAACTGGCTGAAGGTGTCGGCCGGATAGGGGCTGGTTTTTATCCAAAGGACGTCATTGTCCGGCTGTCGGATTTCAAGAGCAACGAGTATGCTAACCTGATCGGTGGTCACCTTTATGAGCCGGTAGAGAGCAACCCGATGATCGGCTGGCGCGGGGCCTCCCGCTATTACGATCCGAAATACAAACCGGCCTTTGTCCTGGAGTGCCAGGCATTGCTCAAGGCCAGAAACGACATGGGCCTTACCAATATAAAACTGATGGTGCCCTTCTGCCGGACGCCTGAAGAGGGCCGCAAAGTTATTGCGGTCATGAAGGAGAACGGCCTGGTCCAAGGAGAAAATGGCCTTGAGGTCTACGTAATGTGCGAGATCCCGAGTAACGTCATTTCCGCCGACGCCTTTTGCGACGTCTTTGATGGCTTCTCGATCGGCTCAAACGACCTGACCCAGTTGACTCTGGGCCTGGATCGCGACTCCGATCTGGTCGCCCATATCTACGACGAACGAAACGATGCAGTTAAGGACCTGGTAAAAATGGTAATTAAAACGGCTAAGCGGCGCGGTCGGAAGATCGGTATCTGTGGACAGGCTCCCAGCGATTTCCCGGAATTTGCTACATTCCTGGTTGAATGCGGCATTGATTCCATCAGCCTCATCTCCGATACCGTCATCAAAACCCGTATCGCTATTGCTGCCAAAGAGAAGGAATTGGGCATCAAGGCATAAACAAATATTGCCTGCAAGACATAATGGGGGCTGACGTGCTGAATATCACGCCAGCCCCCATTATTTTGGTAGGGGCGCCCTGCGGCCGCCCAAACCTACAGATGGGCGCACACAGGGCGCCCCTACATGTTATTTATTAAGGATCTCAAGCTGTTTTCTGGCCATATCCACCTGTTCGCTCTTGGGATAATCATTCAACAGCTTTTGAAAAATTATCTTAGCGGTTTCAAGATCCTGTAATTTCCTAAAGGCTAAACCCTGCTTGAGCATTGCGGCCGGAGCTTTAGAACTACCGGAAAATTCAGCGATAACCTTCTGATATTCAAGAATGGCCAGTTCAAAATCATTTTGATTGTAAAGGCAGTCGCCCATCCAATAACGGGCATTGGCTGCAAGTTCGCCATTCGGAAACAGAGTAAGATATTCCGCAAAGCCTTTATAGGCCTGTTTATAATTTTTCTCTTTGAAAAGCCCCATTGTTTTATCATAATGGTCCTTGGCTGGACCGGCACTCGTGGTAAACGTATCCAGAAGGCTGACAGACGACTCTTCCGGCAGTTCAATATTTTTACTCTTGGCTGATTCTTCAGCAGAATCTTTCTGGGGGGCCGGATGTTTACCTTTTTTCCCCGACTCTTTCTCGTCCGGCTGCTTGATCTTTTTTTCCGCCTCAAGTCGGGCCGTTTTTTCAGCAGCAACCCGTGCTTCAAGCGCCGCCTTCTCTGCTGCTGTCCTGGCACTCTCTGCCAGCCTTGCCGCCTCGTCTTTCGCCTGCATCTCGGCTATCCTGTTGGTGTCTTCCAAACGCGCCTTCTTTAATTCGTCAATCTGTTTGAAGGAGTCAACGAGCTGTTTTTCCAGAATAGTAATCCGGATGTTAGTTTCGCTCAGTTGATTGATTACGGAGCTTTTCACCTGAGAGTTTTCATCCTGAACATTTTTAGCATGATAGGTAGTCTCTTCTATCCGGCCTTTGACCTGCAGAAGCTCCGATTGCAACCGGTCAACACTGTTCGCCAATTCAGCTTGCCGTCTCTGGAGAAATTCCAGGTATTCGACCTTGGCCGATTCACCGGCCTTACTCTGTAATGAATTGACATCCCTGTTTATATCGACAATGCGGTTATCCATATTTCTTAAGCGCAAATCAATATTTTTTACATCTTGCTGTGAAAAGGCGCATTGCATTAGAAATGGGGTTATCCCAAGGAGCAGAGCAAGGTTAATGATGTTTTTTTTCATAATAAATTGGCCTCTTGGCATGACAATAAGGTTACAGTGGTGTCCGGTTCGACCATTGTGGCATGGACTGCTCACCTTTAAGGTGGTCAAAAAGTATATGACGTTTAGAGCCGTTGAGCAAGATTGTGACAATCTTCTGAGATATTGCAGTTTTTTCTGAAAAAACTATCTGACGCCCGTCCGGCGACCAGGAGGGAGATTCATGATCAGATTGATTATCGGTCACTCTCTTTACGTTGTTACCGTCTGCATTAACAGTAAAGATTTGGAAATACGCCCCTTCCTTACCGGAATAAGCGATAAGATCACCTTTTGGTGACCAGTCAGGAGTAGTGTTATAGACACCGGTAAAAGTGATGCGCCTGGTGGTGTTGGTAGTAAGGTCCAATACATAAATTTGCGGCGAACCGCTTCGGTCGGAAACAAAGGCTATACGATTGCCGTCCGGAGCAAAACTCGGGGAGACATTAATGCCTACTCCATTAGTCAGCCGTTTTAAGATCTTACTCGTATTGTCAACAAGATAGAGGTCAGGATTGCCATCTTTACTTAAGGTCAAAACCATGGTTTTGCCGTCCGGAGCCCAAGCAGGAGTCATATTCAGACCTTTGCGGCGCGAAAACAACACGGTAGATTTGTCCTGGGCCAGATCGGTAATATAGAGATTGGGATTACCGCTGTGGTAGGAGGTGTAAGCCAACTGCGTGGCATCAGGAGAAAAACGGGGGGAGAGGGCAAGATAGTTGTTCTTGGTAACCTGTCTTATCTCGTCACCAATTACATTGGCCAAATAGATCTCTTTCACCCCAGTCTGGGTTGAAACAAAGGCGATTTTACTGGAACTTATTCCTGCTTCTCCTGATAGATGCAAAATCACTTCATCACAAAATTTTTGCAGAACAGGGTGATAATTTGCTGACTGCCCTTGGTAGCGCCGGCTGAATTCAAGAAAATTTTTATAGGCATCAAGCAGGCGAAATTCAACAACAATGCTGTTCTGCACAATTTCATAGGTGCCCAACACAGTATAAGCAGCGCCCAGGGAGTGCCAATCGTATTCGTGCTTATTAATCTTTGCTGCTTGCGGAATAAGTGCAATAAAACCGTGTAACTCCAGGGCCTTGCCAAGATAATCACTCATGTCCTGGCCAATCTGCTGCAATTGACCAGGGCTTTTACTATTCAAAAAAGGCGGGATTGCAAAAGGTAATTTCTGGATCTGCGCCTGGGTAATATCAAGATAAACCCGGGCTGAAGCTGATCCGGGCATCATAACCACAGACGTCGAAAAACAAAAAAACAGCCAGGATATTGCGGAAAAGGCAGCCAAACTGGCTCGTAACAATTTCATGATAATCTGCATAGAATTTCTAACAATCCTTTTCCTTAGTTCATAATATCATTATTCTTAATCACAAAAGACCGGCCGGATGAAAGATTAAACCGATTTCCATCTCGTTGTCGGGAAAATCAGCTGGAAAGGCCGGCAGGGGGTCGGCATCCTTAATAGCCTTTTCAACAAAGGTATTAAAAAATATATTGTCCGATTTTCTTTCAAAATATTTTTTTTTGATACCTCCTTCCCGGTGGACACTGATCACATAAACTGCTTCAAGGGTTTTATCCCAACCCTGCAGGTCCGGCAAGGTCCAAAATTTCTGAATATGCATGAGGGCCGAGGTCCAGTAGAGGACCTGTTTATCGTCAAGCAACTTTTTGCTGGCGCTACCGGAAACAGCAGCGGCCGTTTGTACAGACGGTTGTTTAACGATTTTACTACTATTCTGACGGTAGAGGTCTTTAAGCTTGGATATGGCACTCCTGGCCGCCTCCCGGGCCTTCTCTTCGGATACTTGCTTATTATTAATCGCCTTAAGCTGCTCAAGCCGGGATTTTAGTAGCTGCTCATTGTTGAACCTCTCCTGAACTCGAGCCTCGATTTTTTTTAGCGCCTCTTCTCGTTGCTTGACCGGATTATAGGATATTGGTTCCTTTACAGCCAAAGCAGGTGGTCGTTCCATTTTTTTTTCAGCCTTAGTTACTACTGGATGGACTGGAATCTGGGGTGTTTTCGCCACGATCGGCGGTTTGGCGATTTTGGCAGGAGCTTCAAGTTGGGGAGGTGCCCCGGCCGTAATCGGTTTAGCAGCCGGCTTAATCGCCAAATCAAGCACATTAATCAACTCTACGGTTTGAATATCCGGCAACATCGGAGAGTTAGCCAAAAACGCCGGAGGAAACAGGGCCAGAGCCAAAGTCATTACATGGACGATAAACGCCAGGAGAATAGCAAGCGGCCAGCCTGTTGATCGCAGCCTGTTATCCCTCATAAATTTTGTTCTTCAGGCTGGGTAATCATCCCCAGTTTATCGAAACCTGCAGCCTTTATATCAGCCATCACTGATACTACAATACCGTACGCTACCTGCCGATCGGCGCGCAACAAGACCTGCCGTTGTTTGTCAATTTTGGCCAGTATAGCCAGTTGTTCACGAATAAATTTCCGGTTGCCTTTATCGCGGTCAAAAAAGATCTCTCCACTCCTGTTGATAGAGATGGTGATCGGTTTCTCCTCCTGAGGGAGTGACTGAGCAGTTGTTTCAGGCAGTTCCACATCAACCCCTTGGGTCATCATCGGGGCCGTGATCATAAAAATAATCAGCAGCACCAGCATAACATCGACCAGCGGAGTGACGTTGATATCGGAGACAAATTTGCTTTTACCGTTTTGCTGAATCATTGCCATGAGGTAAACATCCTCTCCTTTAAGAAATACGCGAAAGCAGATCCCGTTCAACCAGGTTCAAAAAATCCGCTGAAAAACTATGCATCTTATTCTCAAGATCAGCTAGTTGATTGGCATAAAAATTATAAAAGATAACCGCCGGGATAGCCACGGCCAAGCCGGCGGCTGTAGCCACAAGCGCTTCCGAGATACCCGGGGCCACAACGGCCAGGGAGGCCGAGCCGCGATGGCCTATCTCCCTGAATGAGACCATGATTCCCCAAACCGTGCCAAACAGACCGATAAATGGCGTGGCACTCCCGGTGGTGGCCAGAAAAGCCAGATAACTCCCAAGTCGCTGACTTTCATGGTTTTCTGCTTTGCTCAGGGTTCGTTTCAGGTTTTCCATCCGGGCCAGCCGCATTTCAAGAATGTCATCATCGTCGCTGCTGGTCTCCTTTTTTCGACTCAACTTTTGCAGTTCGTTATACCCCATGAGAAATATGTAGGCTTCTGAACAGGCAGCCATCTTTTTGGCATACAAAGAGGCGTCTGCCAGGTTTTTGCTCTTCCAAAATGCTGAGAGAAAATTTTCTGATTCATTTCTGGCATTTTTAAACAGGAAAAATTTTTGAAAAATAATCCCCCAGGAGATCAGTGAAAAACTGAGCAACAGCAACATGACCGCCTTGACAACCAGACCGGCGTTTAAAAACATATCTATAACATTAAGTTCTTGCACGGATAATATTCCTTCTGTATTTTCGAGATTTATTATTATCTAAAGGCTATTATTAGAAAAATTAATCTCTCTTTTTTAATACTTTTTTCAGGGATGTCAACGTGGATGACATAAGTTACCGGTTCAAGGTACCCGCATCCAGTGTTGATACATTTATTTTGACAACCTGCAATAAAGAGGGTATCAATTTGCAGCCCTTTGTAACGACATGATTTCGTCTATTATGTTCTAAATAACAACATAAAAATATCAGGAAACTCTTATGAAAGAAATACTGGTTGGTTTGATTGGGTTTGGAACAGTCGGAAGCGGTTTGGCCGAGGTTTTACAGGTGCAGGCCGCCCGGCTCGCCAAAAAAGTGGATACCGTTATCAGGCTGAAAACCATAGCTGATAATCGACTTGCTGCCCTGCCGGAGCGTTTCAACGACGTCGGATTTACCAAAAACGCCAGGGAAATCATCGCTGACCCGCAGATCAATATCGTTGTCGAACTGATAGGCGGCATAGAACCGGCCAAAACCTTTATCCTGGAAGCCATTGCCGCCGGCAAACATGTCGTCACTGCCAATAAGGCTCTTATCTCGCAACATGGCGCCGAGATCTTCGCTGCTGCGGCCAAGGCCGGAGTGGAGATCGGTTTCGAAGCAAGTGTCGGTGGCGGAGTACCGGTAATTAAGGCCCTTAAAGAAGGGTTGGTCGCCAATCGGATTCTGTCAATCATGGGAATTATGAACGGCACCGCCAATTTCATCTTAAACCAGATGACCGATCATCAGGTGCCGTTCAGTGAAGTGCTTAAAGATGCGCAGGCCAAGGGCTATGCCGAGGCCGACCCGACCTACGATGTCGAAGGGATCGACACCGCGCATAAACTGGCCATCTTGATGAATATCGCCTACGGCATGAATGTAAGTCTGGCTGATATCAGTATTGAAGGAATTACCAGGATCGATCCGGTCGATATCGCTTTTGCCAGAGAGTTCGGCTATCGGATTAAACTGTTGGCCATCAGTCGCAATCATGGCGAACATGTCGAGGCCAGGGTCCACCCTACCATGGTGCCGGAAAATCACATGCTGGCCGGCATCAGCGGGGTCTATAACGGATTCTATTTTACCGGCGACATGGTCGGCAATATCATGCTATACGGTTTGGGAGCAGGCAAGATGCCTACCGGCAGTGCTGTTGCCGCCGATGTTGTCGACATCGCCCGGAATATCACCCACAACTCCATCAACCGGGTGCCCAGCCTCTCTTTCAGGCCCGAACATCTCACCCCGCGACGGATTACGCCGATTGAAGATCTGCGCTGTCCCTATTATTTCCGGATGACGGCCGTGGATAAACCCGGCGTACTCTCGGCTATTTCCGGCATCCTCGGCAAGAACAATATCAGTATCGAATCAGTTATCCAGAAGAGCCGGGGCCAGAAAGACGCTGTACCTGTCGTCATCATGACTTATGAGGCGGAAGAACGGTCAGTTCGGGCCGCCCTCGCGGAGATTGACTCACTGCCGATCTGCACCGATAAAACCGTCAAGATTCGAATTCTAGTTGATAAACAGGATGGGGTCAAATAATGAAATATGTTATTCTGGTCGGTGACGGCATGGGGGATTATACCATACCCGAACTTGCCGACCGTACCCCCTTGCAGGCTGCCCGGACACCGGCCATGGATTTTCTGGCCAGCCGCGGTAAACTCGGCCTGCTGCAAACCATTCCCGAAGGCTTTCCACCGGGCAGTGATGTGGCTAACCTCTCTTTGCTGGGTTACCGACCGGAAGAGTGCTATACCGGCCGGGCGCCTCTGGAGGCTGCCAGTATGGGGGTCACCCTTAAGAAAGATGAAATTGCCTTTCGCTGTAACCTGGTCACCCTTGATCATTCT
>MGTA01000075.1 GCA_001799225.1 Deltaproteobacteria bacterium RIFOXYD12_FULL_50_9 | reverse complement strand
CAAAGGCCAGAAGCGCCCCCCAGAATATATCCAGATCAATGGCAATGAAGATCACCAGGACAAAAAGTAGGTCAGGTTTTCCCATCCATGGCGGCAGCGTCTGGGCCAGGATGCACTGCATGACGAGAAGCAGGGAGCCGAGTACGAGAAGGATGAAGGCGAGTATCATGGGGTCACAGGGCCAAGGGGTTTTCGGCAAGGAGAATAATTACATATTCCAGACGATTGAAATCAACCTCTGAGGTCACCTCAATTTCCTGGAACATCCCACGGGGATTTTTGGTGACCTTGCTGACCTTGCCAATAGGCAGTCCTTTGGGAAAAGTGCCTCCAATCCCGGAGGTGACGACCAGTTCGTCAATTTTAATTTCGTAATTTTTCAAGACATATTCCAGGCTGAAGAAGCTGTTCCGTCCTTTGATCATCCCTTGCACCCTGGACTCCTGCACCAGAGCGTCAATCGCACTGTTCGGATCGTTAGCCAACAGAATTTTGGAGTAATGCGGGGCAGAATCCAGCACCTGACCGATCACCCCCTCAGCAAGCACCGCTGGCATCCCTTTCATTATGCCGTCACTGCTGCCCCGGTCAATGATGATTGTTTTAAACCAGATGGAGGGGTCTCTGCCGATGACGCGAGCTGTGAGGGTCGGGGCCGGCAGGGTCTCTTTCAGTTCGAGGAGAGAGGTGAGACGCATGTTGGTGGCGACTGCTTCCCGGTTTTTGTCGATTAATGCCTGAGCCTCTCTTAATTTTTCGGTAAGGAGCTGGTTCTCCTGCCGGACATTCCAGAGGGCGAAATAGTCCCGCCAGATAAAGCTTAAGCCTCCGGTGCCTTGGAAAACGGCGTGTTGGATTGTACCGAGGGTTTCCAGGGCCATGCGATGGTAGGAACTGAAATTGCGCCGGCCAACAGTTGAAAAAATCAGGATAAAAACGAGGGATAGAACAACGCCAAGTGCTAGAAATATTTGGAGTTTTTTTGACCCTTTGGACCTTTTCCTCATTACGGCATCCAGTGGATACGGTTAATGGTTATTTTTAAAACAGGTGAAAAATCGTGCCATTCCAGCCTCTTGCCATCGGCTCATTTGCAGGGATTTTGTCCCTATCACCTGATCATGATATCTTTTAATACTTCAATATTCTCTAACGCCTTGCCGGAACCCAGAACAACTGAGGACAAAGGATCTTCCGCAATGATTATCGGGAGGCCGGTCTCCTCCCGCAAACGTTTGTCCAGGTTGCGCAGCAGGGCGCCGCCGCCGGTCAGGACGATCCCCTGATCAACTATATCGGCGGAAAGTTCGGGGGGGGTTGACTCAAGCGCCATTTTTACGGCTTCAACAATGGCATCAACCTGTTCTGAGATGGCAATCCTGATTTCGTTGGCATCAATAGTCAGTGTTTTCGGCACACCCGATACCAGATCCCGTCCCTTGATGTCCATAGTGGCGTAAGGAAGTTCCGGCATGACATCGGCTATGGTGGTCTTGATGACCTCGGCCGTATGTTCACCAATGGCCAGGTTGTGTTTCCTCTTTATATAATGAAGGATGGCTTCATCCATTTTGTCGCCGGCCACCCGCACCGAATTGGAATAAACAATACCGGCCAGTGAGATAACCGCGACTTCCGTGGTGCCGCCGCCGATATCGACGATCATGTTGGCGGTAGGTTCGGTGATCGGCAGGCCGGCGCCGATTGCTGCGGCCATCGGCTCTTCGATAAGATAGACCTCGCGGGCTCCGGCTGATTCGGCTGATTCGCGCACGGCCCGTTTTTCAACCTGGGTGATGCCGGAAGGGACGCTGATGATGATTCTCGGATGCACCAGGGTGCGGCGATTATGCACTTTATTGATGAAATAGCGCAGCATGGCCTCGGTGACATCGAAGTCAGCGATTACCCCATCCTTAATCGGGCGGATAGCGACGATATTACCCGGTGTGCGGCCGACCATCATCTTGGCTTCTTTGCCTACGGCCAAGACCTTGTTGGTTCGCTGATCCATGCGGACGGCTACCACCGACGGCTCGCGCAGGACAATTCCTTTACCCTTTACAAAAACCAGGGTGTTGGCAGTGCCTAGATCAATGGCCAGATCACTGGAAAGCCAGCCAAGCAGTGAATTGAAAGGAGAAAACATAGTCTAAAAGTCCTTACTAGCGGTTGTTTGATACTTATTTATGATCAAAGATGTCGATTGCAACACAATTTCAACAGGAAATCGTGATAGTATACCACGCTTTTTGGTAGTGGCCAGGGTTAGTTGTACTCCCCGGATGATTTCATCAATCTTTTTCAAGAAAATGAATCGCGCAAATCTAACAGACTATACAAGGGTTCGCAAGAGAATTGCCAAAGGAAATGCGAGAGAAAAAACTTGACACTCCTCAGACCGTCATGGTATCAAGCCATGGATTTTGCATGTTGCAGCCTGGTTTATCCTGGCTTTTAGCCGCAATTAATGTGGCGTTTATTTGTGCTGTGGGGCTATAGCTCAGCTGGGAGAGCGCTTGAATGGCATTCAAGAGGTCAGCGGTTCGATCCCGCTTAGCTCCACCAAACATCTTTAGAAATATCCGAGAACATCCTGTGAACCCGCTACCCACAAAGGTATGCGGTTTTTTTGTTGTCTGCAGAGGTCCAAAAAAATCAGCAATTTGTTTCTCAGGATCAAGCGGCAATGGGCGAGATGCGTTCAAGCGCCACGGCTTCTGCCATGGCGGCGATTTTGAGATCGTATGAAATTTGCAGGCCCATCCAGAATTCCGGGCTTGTTCCAAAGTAACGGGCGAGGCGTAGTGCTGTCCCTGGCGTTACGGCGCGGCGTTCGCGGACGATATCGTTGATACGGGGCGCTGGGACGCCAAGGGCGATGGCAAGGGCGCTCGCGGAAAGCCTCAAAGGTTTCATGAAGTCCTCAAGCAGAATTTCTCCGGGGTGAATCGGCCTCTGTTGTGGGGCTGCCGGATCGGCAACATCGGTGAAGTCGAGTTGGGAGAGTTCGTTGCGGTTAATGGTCATTTTTATTCCTTCCTTAATGGTAGTCGGTGATTTCTACATCGAAGGCGTCACCGTTTTCAAAGCGAAAGCAGATACGCCATTGATCGTTAATCCTGATGCTCCATTGGCCATTCCTATCTCCTGCCAACTTCTCCAAGCGGTTCCCAGGCGGGGAGTGCAGGTCGTTTAGTGTAAGAGATTTATCTATAACCATCAGTTTTCTCAAAGCGGCCCTGTGCAACTCCAGGGGAAATATGCGGACACGGAACCCTGCAAATAGTGCTGCGGTCTGTTTATCGGCAAAGGTCAGAATCATGAGGCTATTGTATAACGTGACACGTTAAACCTCAAGCGTTATTTTTCGTATCACCTCAATTTATGTTCTTTTACCGGCCCCCTGTAAAGATCCTTTCAACACTGGATGGGAGTGTTTTTGTGTTGACAAATCTTTTAGTTGTTCGGTATTGGTATCTTTTAGGATAGGTATTGTATTTGTATAGTCCGGTCAACTTTTTTTCACTGGTTGCGGAAGCGAGTACCTGCTCCCAACAACAAACCGAAAGAGGGATAACATGGCCGAAACCGCCAGTCGCAGAGCAACCTATGATGATCTTTACAATATCCCGGAAAATATGATCGGCGAGATCATTGACGGAGAATTAATCGCCACCCCGAGGCCGTCTACGGATCATGTGTTTTCTGCATCAACCCTGGGGAGCGAGATATTATTCCCATATCACTTTGGGCGAGGCGGACCCGGCGGCTGGATTATTCTTGATGAGCCGGAAATTGCCTTTGGTGAAAATATCCTGGTCCCTGATTTGGCTGGTTGGAAAAGGGATCGTTTTGCAAAATCCAAAGACCATAACTGGATCTCGGTATCTCCAGATTGGGTGTGCGAGATTTTGTCACCTGGAACGTTCCGCCGGGATAAGATCCAAAAAATGCCGATTTACGCCCAATACGGCGTTCCTCATTTTTGGCTGGTCGACCCCATGGCCAGGACGTTGGAAACCTACAGGCTGGAATCCGGTAAGTGGACGGTCATGGGGGTCTTCGCCGACAACGATAAAGTCCGGGCAGAGCCGTTTCAGGAAATTGAAATAGAGCTGGGTAACCTCTGGTTGGTACTGCCCGAAGAAAAATGATGGTAGACTATAGTGCTGCGGTCTGTTTGTCGGCAAAGGTCAGAATCATGATGTTATCATATAACGCGCACGTTAACTAAAACAACAATAGGTGTGGCAGGCAGGGTTTCGATGGTCTTCCAGGCGGATCCATAAGAACAAGGCACTTCGTTCTTGACTTGGTTAAACCTGGCGGATAATATGTCGCCTTAGCATGGTATAAACATGCACGATGAGCTAAAAGACACCCAACTAGCACTTTTCTGCGGTGCTTTGGGCGGTACTTTTGAAAATAGAAATAATAAAGTGACGTGTTGATAAGTGGTTTTGATTTCCATGTGCTGGAGCATAGTTCCAGCACATAACGTCTCAAATGTCTTCAGGGAGGGCTTTACGGGTTTTTCTTGAAGTGTAAGCCTCTGGTGGCAATCTAGAACTGGCCTTCTTCTTGCCGCAGGGGCTTTCCTTTTTTTGCGAGGATCTCATGTCTTCAGCTAGAAAAATTGGTGATATCGGCCCTGAGCAGGGTAAACCTGTTTCAGATGAAGATATCCTGAAAGTCGCCAAGGAAGTGGTTGTCAAGTTTATTGAAGTCGGGCGGCTTTCGCCCACCAACTTTGATGAAACCTTCCAGGCCATCTTTAAATCCGTCCGGGACGCTGTCCGGTCTTAGATGTTCTCCAGTAATTCAGTGCTCCTCAATCCCTCTCTCAATCATATCCCTGCCCGGGTGCACCATATCCATCTGATGGGCGTCTGCGGCACCGGCATGGCGGCCCTGGCCGGGATGCTCAAGTCCGCCGGCTTTGCGGTCACCGGTTCAGACGCCAATGTTTATCCGCCGATGAGCGATTTTCTGGCCGGCCTGGGCATCTTGCTCATGAGTGGTTATTCGGCTGACAATCTTCTTCCCCGTCCTGATCTGGTGGTGGTCGGCAACGTCATTACCGTGAAGAATCCGGAGGCTCAGGCCTTGGCCTCTGCCGGCATCCCATATGTCTCTTTCCCCCAGGCCCTCGGGCATTTTTTTCTGCGCGGCAAGCAGTCGCTGGTGGTGGCCGGTACGCACGGCAAGACCACGACCTCTTCCATGCTCGCTACCCTGCTTGACCTTGCCGGTCTGGCACCGGGATTTATGATCGGTGGGATTGTTCAGTCCTTTGCCAGTAACCATCATATCGGGTCCGGCAACTATTTTGTGGTTGAAGGCGATGAGTATGATACGGCTTTTTTTGATAAGGGGCCGAAATTTCTCCATTATCAACCGAGAATTGCCATTATCACCAGTATCGAATTCGACCATGCCGATATCTATGCCGATCTTGCGGCGGTCAAGGTGGCCTTTGCCAAGCTGGTGGCACTGGTGCCTGAAGATGGCGCCATTATCGCCTGTCTTGATCACCCGGTAGTTCGCGAGATTGTCGGCCCGGCCAGATGTCCTGTTTATGGTTACGGCGAAACGCCCGGCCTGGCCTGGAGTCTGGCTGATCTTGAGGTGACGCCGGCCGGAACTGTTTTTACGGTTATGAAACAGGGCAAGATGCTCGGGCGATTCACCAGTGTCATGCCCGGCCGGCATAATGCCTTGAATGCCTTGGCGGTAATGGCTGTTCTTGACTTGGTTGGGGTAAATACCGAAGTTGTGGCCCAGGGCTTGCTGACCTTTGCCGGGGTAAAACGGCGGCAGGAGGTGCGCGGCACGGTCAACGGCATAACAGTGATCGACGATTTCGCCCATCATCCGACCGCGGTTCGTGAGACCCTGGCTGCGCTGGCAGCCGCTTATAGCGGACGCCGATTGATCACCGTCTTTGAGCCCCGGACCAACTCGAGCCGCCGGAAGGTCTTTCAGGAGGCATACGCCGGTGCCTTTGATCAGGCGAATATTATCTTGGTCCGTGAACCGGTGCCCTTGGCCAATATCTCTGAGGATCAGAGTTTTTCTTCGGCGCAACTGGTCGATAATCTCCGGAGTCGCGGGCTTGACGCTCACTGTTTCTCCTCAACCGACGCCATCCTTGACTATCTTCCCGGTATTCTGGCAACCGGCGATGTGGTTGCTATTCTCTCAAATGGCGGATTTGATAATATCCACAGCCGGCTGCTTGATCAGCTTGCTTCTCATCAGATATTATAGAAGCAGCTACCTTTTTTGCCGCTAATTCTCCTGTTTCATAGTGTTTATCTTTGTTTCTGATTGGTTCTTCTTTGCCACGTCGTCAGGTCATAAAAAATTTCCTGAATGACCATTCAGTATTTTCTTGACACCGATCTTTTATTGGGATAATAAACGTACGCTAGTCAGTAAGTATTCGGAACTCTTGAACAGGTGTTGCCCTTTACCCTTGCAAGGAGCTTGCGTCGTGGATCATCAGGCACTCTTCAGTCAAACCGATATACTCTATGTTGCCGCCTTCTTTCTGGGTGGTCTGGGTTTTGCCATCGGCCCATTCATCATCGCCCACCTTTTTTCCCCTCGGGGAACCCGGAACATCATCAACAAAACTGAGCAGGTCATCGAATGCGGCATGGAGCCCATTGGTGAAGCATGGATTCGTTTCGGCATCGTCTATTACCTCTATGCCCTCATTTTTCTCGCCTTTGATGTTGATGTACTGTTTCTTTTTCCGGTGGCGCTTGCCTATAATAAAGGGTTTGCGATCTGTGACTTTGTTGAGGTTGTAATCTTTGTCGGAATCCTGTCGCTTGCAATTGTCTATGCCTGGAACAAGGGAGTGTTTACGTGGGAACGGAAAATGTACAGCCGTCGATAGTCCAGCAGGTTGTTCAACTTGCTCAGCTGGATAATCTTCTTGCCATTGGTCGGGCGAATTCCCTTTGGCCCATGACTTTTGGTCTGGCCTGTTGCGCTATTGAAATGATGGCAACAGGAGCCTCTCGGTTTGATCTGGCCCGTTTCGGGGCCGAGGTCTTCCGGCCATCGCCGCGGCAGGCTGATGTTATGATCGTGGCCGGCACCATAAGCAAGAAAATGGAACATGCGGTTAAAACCCTCTACGATCAGATGCCGGAGCCGAAATGGGTTATTGCCATGGGCAACTGCGCTATCTCAGGTGGCCCGTTTGTCTTTGAAGGGCAGTACGGGATTGTTGAGGGCGCC
>MGTA01000074.1:7440-7642 GCA_001799225.1 Deltaproteobacteria bacterium RIFOXYD12_FULL_50_9 | reverse complement strand
CGGCTCCCGCCAGGCGGACTCGAGCTCGCGGATGTCCCGGTCGAGCACCACGGCGCCTTCGAGCCCCGTCACGCGGAGTCGCCCGTCGGAGCGCGTCTTCCCGACGGGCCGGCACGGCAGCCCGGCCATGCGCGTCTCGAAGCGGGCCTCGGAGCCGATGCGCACGGAGACGACGAAGCGGCCGTTGGACTCGGAGAACAGC
>MGTA01000074.1:0-7302 GCA_001799225.1 Deltaproteobacteria bacterium RIFOXYD12_FULL_50_9 | reverse complement strand
CCCTGACGGATAGCCGCAGACAGGGCACGGTAGTTGGCAATAGCCTCTCTGGTGTTGACCTTGGGAACGTGGTTGCCGATGGCGTCGTGCTGGGCCGCATACTCGCTTCCACCTAGTTCGGGCAGGGTAAGTCCCAAAACATAGACGAAATCGTCTGCCTTTTTTGCATCCATGGTTACTGCCCGGCGGACATCATCGATCTTGGCAAGCACTGAGAAGAGCAGGGTGGGCGGAATTGAAATTTTAGTGCCGGCCATCTGATAATCATTTTTCATGCTGTCTTTGCCGGAGATGCAGGGTACGCCATAGGCCTTGCAGATGTCGGTCAAGGCTTGATTGGCCCGGACCAGCTGGGCAAGCTTGTAGGCGCCGTCCGGGGTTTTGTCGGAGAGAACCGGGTCGCACCAGCAGAAATTGTCGAGACCGGCCAGATGATCGAGGTTGGCGCCGACCGCTACCGCATTCCGTACGGCCTCGTCGACGGCAGCAGCGGTCATGTGATAGGCGTCGATATCGGAATAGCGCGGGCAGATGCCGTGGCTGATGACCAGGCCCTCAAAGGAGTCGAGCAGCGGTCGAATTACGGCGGCGTCGCTCGGGCCATCGTTGGCGGCGCCGGTCAGCGGCTTGACGACGCTGCCGCCTTGGACTTCATGATCGTACTGCCGGACCACGTACTCTTTGCTGCAGATATTGAGGCGACCAAGCAGGTTTTTGAGTTCGCGGCCAAGGTCAGGTGTTGCAGGCAGTTTGGGCTCGGCAAAAATCTTTGGTTCCCATCTGGCCGGCAATTGCATGGGCGGCAAACCTTTATGGACGAAATCCATGGCCAGACAGGCTACGGTTTTGCCCTCATAGAGCGCCTGGAATTTACCGGAGTCGTTGAACTGGCCGAGCACGGTCGCCTCAACCTCCATCTTCCGGCAGAGGCTGAGAAAGTCGTCAAGTTTTTCGGGTGGCACCGCAAGAGTCATGCGTTCCTGGGCCTCTGAAACAAAGATCTCCCATGGATGCAACCCGGCGTATTTGAGGGGCGCCCGATCGAGATGGAGTTCGAATCCTCCCGTGTCCTGGGCCATCTCGCCGACCGAGGAGGAGAGGCCGCCGGCGCCGTTATCGGTGATGCAGTTATAGAGCCCCAGATCCCTGGCTTTGAGCAGGCAGTCGAACATCTTCTTTTGGGTGATGGGGTCACCGATCTGCACGGCAGTGGCCGGTGAATTCTCATTGAGCTCTTCAGAGGAGAAAGTGGCGCCATGGATGCCGTCCTTGCCGATCCGGCCGCCGGTCATGACGATAGCATCGCCAGGCATGGCTTTCTTGTCCTGCGACGGATGGCCGTTGACTATTGCGGGCATGATACCGATGGTGCCGCAGAAAACCAGGGGTTTACCGGCAAAGCGTTCGTCAAAGACAATTGAGCCGTTCACGGTCGGGATGCCGCTCTTGTTGCCGCCGTGTTCAACCCCCTGGCGGACGCCTTCCATTATCCGTTTGGGATGGAGCAAGCGGGACGGAATCGGTTTGTCGTAAAAAGGTGAAGCAAAGCAAAAGACGTTGGTGTTGCAGACCAGTTTGGCGCCCATGCCGGTACCAAAGGGGTCGCGGTTGACGCCGACAATGCCGGTGAGCGCGCCGCCGTAAGGGTCGAGGGCTGAGGGGCTGTTGTGGGTTTCGACCTTGAAGACCACGTTCCAGTCATTGTTGAAACGGATAACCCCGGCATTATCCTTGAATACGGAGAGGCACCAGTCATTTTCACCCTTGGTTTTCCGGATCTCTTTCGTCGTATCACGGATATAGGTATCGAACAGGCTGGTGATGGTCGAGGTTGTGCCATCTGTAGTATTCTCATACTGGATGACACCGTTAAATATCTTGTGTTTGCAATGTTCCGACCAGGTCTGGGCCAGCACCTCCAGCTCGACATCAGTAACCTGATCGGTGAGGCCGACCGCCTGCCGTTCTTTGATTACCTCAGGATCAGCCAGATAAGAGCGGATGAATTTCATCTCGTCCAGGGTGAGGGCCAGGATGCCTTCCCGGCTGATGCGCAGCAGCTCCTGGTCGGAGACATCAAGATTGATGGTAAACATCCGGCCTTTAGTTGCACTCAGCACCTTGGGGGCAAAAGGTTTGATGCCTCCTTCTGCTCTGTAGACTTCCGGGGCCATAACCGTAAAGCGTTGAATCAGTTCGTTGGCGAGCAGCTTTTTGGCGATAGTTTCCGCATCTCCCCGGTTGAGTGGTCCGCTGATCAGAAACTGGACCGAGGTGTAGACCGTTTCACCGCGCTTGAGTTTGCGGCCGATCAGGAGTTCCAGAGCCTGCGCTGCGGTGTGGCCTTCGTTGTCGGTGACGCCTGGTCGAAATCCGACCTCGATGAGCCAGTCAAAGGCGAAATGTTCATCAAGGGCTAGAGCGCCCAGGGAAAAATCCTGGGTAACCGGGTCGCAGAACGGGCCTTTGGCTGCTGCCAGTAACTCGGCTTCACTGATCTCCGCCTCAATGGTAAAAACCTTGATGGTGCGGACAGTCTGAGCCGGAAGTTTTAAGTCGGTATTGATTCGCTTTCTTGTCTGTTCCCCGAAAGAATCGATGAAGGCCGGTTTCAGGCCAACCTCTATGCGTGCAAGCATGGTATACTCCTTGTGTTTTTTATGATGCGGCCTACTATACCAAAGGAACGTTGAATTTGAAATGGCTTAAGCCAACAAGTTTCTATATTTGTATTGTATAAAACCGGCGGATTGATTTTAATGAGGAGATGAATTATGCCTTTTTTCCTAATACAACAGCCCCTTGGATTGATTTGAACCGATGCAACAAAATATTGATGATGAAACATATCTGCTTGGCCTGCTGGAACAAAGAGGCCTGATCACTGCGGAACAGAGGCAGTTGGTCATCCTTAAAAATAAACAGCAGCAGGCCGTTTTTGCCAAACAGCAACAGGGGAAAAGTGGTGCGGGGAAATTTTCGTCCTCAACCGAGCAGCCCGGTTTGATCGAGATTATTGTTGCCATGAATCTGCAACTTGTGGCGGAGAGCGGCAAATTTGTCAGTGAAGACCTGATAATGCGGGCTGTGGCTCGTGATTGCATAATGCCGTTTAAAAAACTTGATCCGCTTGAATTAAATCTGGATATCGTTACCAAGAGCATCCCGAAATCTTTTGCGATCAACCATCTTCTCTTACCCTTTGCGATGAGCGATGGCGTTCTTGAGGTGGCGATTTGCGATCCGGTCAAACTAGCGGTTATCGAGGAGATCGAGCGGGCGAATCAGATCAAGATAAAGCCCTATATCAGCACCAAATCGGAGATCAGAAAGATGCTTGCCGAGTTTTACGGCTTTCAGTCATCGATCTCCGCGGCTGAATCCCATCTGGCCAGACCGCAGGTCGACCTTGGCAACCTTGAGCAGTATGTGCGGATTTCTTCCACCAAAGAGATCGCCTCGTCCGATCAGAATATCAAGGCGGCGGTAGATCATCTGTTCAACTACGCCTTTGAACAGCGGGCCAGCGATATTCATATCGAGCCAAAGCGCGAAGCAAGTATCGTGCGTTTACGGATCGATGGAATTCTGCATATCATCTATAAGCTGCCCAAGGCGGTTCATTCGGCAATCGTCTCGCGGCTTAAGACCATGTCCAGACTTGACATCGCTGAAAAACGGCGACCGCAGGATGGCCGGATCAAGGTGGACCGTGAGGGCAAAGAGGCGGAGATCCGGGTTTCCACCATTCCGGTTGCCTTTGGTGAAAAAGTAGTTCTGCGTATCCTCGATCCGGATATTCTTTTTCAAGACGTTGCCAAAATCGGTTTGTCCGAGCGGGATTTGTTGGTTTATCGGCAGTTCATGACCTCTCCGCACGGCATTGTCTTAGTTACCGGGCCAACCGGCAGCGGTAAATCCACGACGCTATATTCCACCTTGAAACAGATTGCCACTCCGGCGATCAATGTGGTTACCGTCGAAGATCCGGTCGAGATGGTGCATGAGGAGTTTAATCAGATCTCGGTGCAGCCGCAGGTTGATGTGACCTTTGCATCAATTCTCCGAAATATCCTGCGCCAGGATCCTGATGTCATCATGATCGGTGAGATCCGTGATCTGGATACGGCCACCAATGCCATTCAGGCTGCCCTGACCGGCCACCTGGTTTTTTCCACCCTGCATACCAATGATGCTGTCTCCTCTGTGAGTCGGCTCATCGATCTCGGAGTCCAGCCATTTCTCATCGGTTCGACAATGTTGGGCGCCATGGCGCAACGTCTGGTGCGCACCATCTGTCCGCATTGTCTAGAGAAATATGTCAGGAACGCCGATGAGCTGCACGACAGCGGCCTGCCGGTGACTGAAACCGGCGAGATAACCTTGAGCCGTGGTAAGGGTTGCCGCCACTGTCGGAATACCGGCTTTCTCGGCCGCTGCGGCATCTTCGAGATCTTCCCGATGTCCAACCGCCTAAGTCGGCTGGTTGTTGCTTTGGAGGCTGAATCAGAGATCCGGCGGATTGCCCGGGAAGAGGGCATGACCACCTTGAAGGAAGATGCCTGGAAGAAAGTGAAAAGCGGTATAACCACCTTTGAGGAGGCCCTACGGGTTACCGGCTCTTCTTGAGTTCAGGGAGTTGCGGGCAGGGAAAATATATGACTGAAAAGGTAGTTTGCACAAACAAGAAGGCCTATCACGATTACCACATTGAGGACGTGATCGAGGCCGGCATAATGCTGCTTGGTCCGGAGGTCAAATCCCTGCGCGCCGGACGGGCCAATCTGAAAGACGGCTATGCCAGAATCAAGAACAGCGAGGTCTTCCTTTTAAATGTCCATATCTCGGCTTATACCAACGCCTCTTATAATGCCCCGGAACCGCTCCGCGAGCGCAAACTTCTGCTCAAAGCCAAGGAGATCCGTAAACTAATCGGCCGGGTTCGTGAAAAAGGCTTTGCCTTAATCCCCCTTAAGATATACTTTAATGATAGAGGCAAGGTGAAGATTGCCCTGGGCGTGGCCAAGGGTAAAAAGATGTACGACAAACGCCAGGCCATCAAGCAAAAGGACCTAGACCGCGATACGGAGCGGACGATGGCCAAACACAATAAATTAAACTGAACAAGGGGGGCGAAACGGCTTCGACGGGGATATGTAAGCTCAAGCTGCATGCCGAGGTTTCTATCTGTCTCGTTAACTAGGTAGAGAAAATATAGTCGCAGACGACTATGCATACGCTGTAGCCGCATAGGCTACCGTTCTGCCGGCCCACTCCCGCGGGGCTGGTAAGAACGTCGCTAGCGGGATAGCTGCCGGAACGTACCCACGGTTCCTTAAGCGAAATTTACAGAGGGATAGCGCTGAGATCTCTTGTCCTGGTGGGGTCAAGGCGCGATAAGCAATGATTCAGGAATACGCATGTAGACGTTTGAAGGGGAGTATTTTCGGACCCGGGTTCAACTCCCGGCGCCTCCACCATTTAACTATTTTATTTTACTGATTATTTTTTCAGCTCTCATGGTTTGGTGTAATAGTTTGGTGTAACTTTCCGACCTATTACACCAAACACCTTCCTTCCAAAACTGGCTCATAAACATTTTTCATAAATGCCTCGCCGTCGTCATTCTTGTAGTTTTTGATATAGTTGTAGTACTTATCAAATAGCATTTTACTATTCACATGCCCCTGCCAAGAACTATTTCAAAAATAGACTTTTAACCCCCATGCAACACAGGAAAATAAATTAAGGTGAGCTGAAATCATGATGACCATGATGCGGGGACTTCCTAACATAATTTGCTAATAAACGGTTTCATTGTTTAACAGATAGAAATATCAGGTAATTTATGGATTTTCATTGACACCCCTTGCCAAACCGAGCTAATTAAATATTCGAGTAATTATATTCGGTTAATTGTCATATTTACCCCGATATGGGTTATTTCCCTTTATGACGGGGCCTGCGGCACTGGCGGCATGCTTACCGTGGCGGAGGAGACGCTGCAACAGCTCGCAAATGCTCAAAGCAACCAGGTTAGCACCTACCTGTACGGCCAGGAGATAAACCCTGAGACCTTCGCCATCTGCAAGGCTGATATGCTGCTTAAGGGTGAAGGGGAGAATGCCGAACATATTATCGGCGGGGCCGAGTATTCTACCCTTTCTCATGATGCTTTCCCGGCCCATGAGTTCGATTTCATGCTCTCCAATCCTCCGTATGGCAAGAGCTGGAAGAAGGATCTCGATAACATGGGTGGCAAAGATCACATGCGTGATTCCCGCTTCAAAATCAGTCATGCCGACGAACCGGATTACTCACTCATCACCCGTTCGAGCGACGGCCAAATGCTCTTTCTCGCCAATATGGCCTCGAAGATGAACCATAAGACTCAGCTCGGCAGCCGCATTGCCGAAGTCCATAACGGTTCATCGCTTTTTACCGGCGATGCCGGACAAGGGGAAAGCAACATCCGGCGCTGGCTCATTGAAAACGACTGGCTGGAGACCATCGTTGCTCTGCCGCTTAACCTCTTCTACAACACCGGCATTGCCACCTATATCTGGGTGCTTACCAACCGCAAGCCCGAGCATCGCCAGGGCAAGGTTCAACTCATTGATGCAAGCTCCTGGTTCAAGCCTCTCCGTAAGAATCTCGGCAAGAAAAACTGCGAACTTGCTGCTGATGATATCCGTCGTATCTGTGATACCTATCTGGATTTTATTGAGACAGAGCAGTCCAAGATTTTCCCAAACAAAGCCTTTGGTTACTATAAGGTGACTGTCGAGCGTCCATTGCGCCTGCATAGCCAGCTAACAATTCCAGCTATAGAGGCCCTGCGCTTTGCTTCCGGTGATGAAGAGATCCGTTCTCAGCTTTACGACGAATTCGGAGACAATATATTTGATGATTTCTTCGCAGTCGAAAAGGCCCTGGAAAAGCGTCTTGCCGAGTGGGGCAATGCGGATGAGGGGGATGACGATGAGGAAGGTGGAACCCAAAAGGGCCTGCCGGAAAAGAAAAAGAAAAAACTCCTCGACGAAAGAACCTGGGAGCGGGATGCCCGTCTGCTGGAAATCGCCACTAACCTGCGCCAGACTGTAGGCGGCGAACTTTTTACCGATCACAATCTCTTTCGTGAGGTAGTGTATAAGGTCATCAAGCAAAGTGGGCGGAAGGTGGGGCTAGCGGATCTCAAGCTTATCCTCCGTGCTGTCAGCTGGCGGGAGGAGAGCGCCCCGCCGGTCATTGCCAAGGTATATAAACCAGGCAAGATGACAGCCAACCCATTGTACGGTCTCT
>MGTA01000073.1:14307-19970 GCA_001799225.1 Deltaproteobacteria bacterium RIFOXYD12_FULL_50_9 | reverse complement strand
AATAATCTGGTTATCGGAACCCCTGAACAAAGGGGGTTCAGCCTGCAGCAGTTTCGCCGCTTGCTGATGCTTTGCAAACTTGAAACCGGTTTGGCCGAGACAGTGGCCGACTGGCTGGACGAGGACTCTGATAGTCGGGTCTCTGCAGGGGGGACTGAGGATGATATCTATTGGCAGAAGGATACAATGTGCCGGAGTGCCAATCGGCCGATGACCAGCGTCAGCGAGCTCTCATTGATCCCCGGGTTCGACGCCGAGGCGCTTGCCTGTTTAAAGCCCGCTGTTGCTGCCCTGCCCACCGCAACAGAGATCAACGTCAATACGGCCGGGGCTCTGGTCGTTGCCTCGCTCTCTTCGGCTATCAGTCTTGAGGATGCCGAAACCCTGGTCGAGAATCGCGGCAGGCGAGGATTCAAGGATGTTGCCGATTTTTTGGCTCAGCCGGCTTTGGCAGCCTCCGGACTTTCTGAAAAGTATCTCGGGGTCGGCAGTTCCTATTTTATGGCAAGCGCTCAGGCAACCGTCGGCCGGGGAGATTGTACTTTATACTCCCTGCTGAATCGGGGAAATAATCGAGCTCGCGTGCTGGGTAGAAGCATCGGGACATATTGATTGATGGTTTACTAACGCATGAAGAATATTATCATCCGCATAAGGCCTGGGGCACCGGAACAAGTTGCCTTAGCAGAACAGGCAACTGACGGCAGCCTGACGGTCAGGGAGGGCGCGCTTGCTGATCTTGCCAGGTTTCGGGGCCGCCGGCGGGTAATCGTGCTGGTGCCGGCCGCCGAGGTTCTGCTCGCTCAGACTCCCTTGCCGCCCGGCAGTCGTAAACGGGCGCTCATGGCAATCCCCTTTGTTTTGGAAGAGTATCTGGCAGCAGATGTCGAAGATCTGCATTTCGCCTACGGCGCGAAACAGGCTGACGGAACCATGCCCGTCGCTGTGGTTGCCCATGCCCGGATGAATGCCTGGCTGGCCATGTTTAAGGAGGCGGGTATCGAGGTGGACAGCCTGATTCCCGAGACGATTGCCGTACCTCTCGAGCCCTCTTCATGGTCGGTTTTAATCGAGGATCGACTTGCCATTGTAAGGACAGGATTGGCAAGCGGGTATGCAGTTGATATCGAAAATCTTGAGACGATGTTACTGGCCGGTTTGAAGAGCGCAGCAGCCGGTAACCCGGACAATGACATCCGGATCCAGTTGTTTGGCGGATCTTTGGAGATATTTACCGATCCGCTGCTGCGCGACCGCGTTATCCAGGTTGCAGCTGCGTCGGTCAATCCTCCTGATATTGTCCGGATACTCGCTGCCGGTCTGGCGAGCAGGCCATTGTTTAATCTCTTGCAGGGCAGCTATGGGCCGCATGCCGAATGGGGTATGGTCTTGAAACGCTGGCGTTTACCGGCAGTTCTGCTGCTCTGCCTGCTGGTCTTGCGGGCAGGCCTTTTTGCCTATGATGTGTTGCGTCTAGGGTATGAGAGCCGCGATTTGAGTCGCAAGATGGATCAGGTTTTTCTTAAAGCGTTCCCGGATGTTAAGCGGATTGTTAACTCCAGAGCGCAGATGGAACAGCGGCTCAAGGCTCTTAAAGGCAGTGATGACGATCAGGATCCGTTTTTGCGGATTCTAGGGCGGTGTGGGGATGCATTGCTCAAGACTCCTGATTTTGATCTCGAATCGCTTCGTTATAAAGACGGCCGAATAGAGATTGATTTTGCAGTTCGTGATCTGCAGGTGCTGGATGGCCTGAAAACGCTGCTGATGCGTCAGGGAGGTCTTGAAGTTGAAATTCGTACTGCCACAGCCAAGGGTGACCGGGTTCAGACCCGCATGTTGATCAGGGAGAAGAACTCATGAAAGATCTGGAAAATCTCAATACCCGAGAGCGTCTTTTGGTCATCGCGGCAGTTGGGGCACTGCTTTGCGGGTTTCTCTATTTAGGAGCTGTCCGGCCTATTATGGTAAAATATGAGCGCTATCGGGTTGAAGTGCCGCAGAAACGGACAGATCTTCTCTGGATGCAGGAAGCGGCGCAGAAGGTCGCCCAGCTCAATGCAGCTGGGCGGATCAACTCCGAGGCTGCCGGGGCCGGCGGTTCGTTAATGGCAGCCATTGACCAGGTTGCCCGGCAAGTGAACTTGGGTGCCAGTCTGAAGCGGGTTGAGCCGGACGAACAGAATGTGGTGCGGGTCTGGCTTGAGGATGCCGCTTTTGCCGATATAATCGGCTGGTTGCACACCATGCATGCCAGGCATGGTGCAACAGTTGTCTCATTTTCAGTCGATCGCCGTAATCGGGAAGGTTTGGTTAACGCCCGGGTGGCGCTAAAGGGTGCCGGCGGATGAAGAAGCGAATCAGATATGCCGTTTTTGGGCTTTTTGCCTATCTGGTGTGCCTGATGTTCACCTTGCCCGCTGATTTCAGCTATGCCCTGCTTAAGAAAAAGGTCCGTCTGCCTTTCCCGGTTGAATTTTATGGAGTCGAAGGGTCTTGGCGGGTTGGTCGGGCTGCCCAGATTTTAGTGAATGGCCGGCGGTTTACGGATTTTGAGTGGCAGCTTAACATCTTGCCATTTTTTTCCGGACAGATGGGCGGCGCTGTCGTTTTTCATCAGGAACGCGGAGTTTTTACTGGAAATATTTTGACCGGCCAGGATACGATTACGATAACCCAGGCTCAGGCCCAGTTGCCGGCCGAGATGTTGCAGACCTACTTGCCTGATATCGGCATCAGGTTGAAAGGCGAAGTTAAGGCGGTGTTTGATGTCATGCAGATCAGTAAGGGCGCTCTGGTTGCGGCAAACGGCGCCCTGGTTTTTCGGGGTGCGGAGATCCTCTCCCCTGAGAGTTTAGCTCTAGGAGATATTAAGGCCCAGTTTATTACGGAAAATAACGGGGTTAAAGTGGTAATGTCGGATGGTGGCGGGCCACTGTTGGTAGAGGGGCAGATCATGCTCAAACCGGACCGTTTCTACAGTTTTACCGGGGCATTTGCGGTCCGAGACCGTAAGCAGACATTTCTGGCAGACACTCTCAGACTTTTTGGTAAACCGGGCAGTGACGGCCGGGTTGTTATGTCGTACAATGGGCGTCTGCCGATGCTCTCCCCGTGACTTGACTAGGGCTACAGGTGTATATAAGGAGAAAAGAAGAATGATTACCAAACAAAATGCCTCAGCAAAATATATTCGGATAACCTGGCAGAGCGAGAGAGGTTTCACCCTGATTGAGATTATGGTCGTGGTGGTAATCCTGGGAATTCTGGCCGCCATTGTTGTTCCAAGGATCATGGACCGGCCTGATCAGGCCCGGATCATCAAGGCGAAACAAGACATCCGGATACTGGAAAGTGCACTGCAACTATATAAGCTCGACAACTACATATATCCCACAACGGATCAGGGACTTGTTGCTCTCGTCCAGAAGCCCAGCGAATCGCCGGAGCCCAAGAAATGGAAGGAGGGCGGCTATATCGATCGTCTGCCCAAGGACCCCTGGGGCAACGACTATCAGTACATGAATCCCGGTGTTTTTGGTCCGCTTGATATCTTTTCCATGGGTGCTGACGGCCAGTTGGGCGGCGAGGGCATCAATGCCGAGATCGGCAACTGGAAGCTTGATTGAGCCCGGTGGTGGATTCTGGTCTGTGAATGTGAACTGCTCCTCTTGGCGATGTCGTGATCACGCTGCTCTCTTTGCCGGATCAGGCGGATTTACCCTGCTCGAAATGCTGGTCGTGCTGGTGATTATGGGCATCATTGTCAGTGTTGCCACCCTTTCAATTCATTCCGGTGAAAACCAGGCCGAAATCGAAGCCAATCGTTTTGCCGTTCTGGTGCGGCTCGCTCAGGAACAGGCAATTCTTACCACCGCTGAATATGCTGTGCAGTTCGAGCCGGGCAGTTATTTTTTTGTGCGGTTGGTCAAGGGCAAGTGGGAGAGTATTGAGGACGATGAGGTCTTGCGGCGACGTTCGTTGCCGGAAGAGATCGAGTTGGAAATCGTTCTTGATGGCGAAAAGGCGGCAATCACACCGCCTGTCGAGGATCAGACTGCTTTTGATCAGCAGATCCCCAGGTTGTATCTTCTGTCGAGCGGCGAATTTTCGCCATTTTCCGTCACCTTCTTAAATCGTTTTGCCAGAATCGCCATGGCGGTGCGCGGCACCATGCTTGAAGGAGTAACCGTGTCCGAGATAGAAACGCTATCCTGATCGACTATCTCAATGCCTTGTCAGGTCTGGTTGGAATGTTTTTCGAGAAAGAGGCGGTATTTTTTGTCTTCCTGCAAGATATGGTCGATTAGCCAGTTTCTGATCAACTTAATAATCTTCGTGTTTAACACCAATTGACCATCCAGCATGGCTCTGTAGTAATTGTATATTTCAGTGTCAAAATCTTTGTGAATTCGCCGGTGGTTCACTAGATCGGGATATTTGATTTTCTGCATGAATTCTTCTTCAAAGCTGAAATGATACCTGGCGTAATCCTGCATTTTCTGCAAACTGCCGGCAGTGATGTTGTCAATCTCCTTCAGATCGCCCTGTAACATGGTTTTGTCCAGTTCGTTGTAGATGGCGATCCAGGTTTTATGTTGGTTGTCAATTTCTTCGTTGTTTACGCTATACGACTCTTCCCAGTCAATTCGTGACATTAGTCATATCCTCCCGCTTTTGGAATTGAAGTGTTTCCAATTAATACCAGTTTTTATAGGAATGTAAATAGGGTACGTCATCTGATGGACAAGTAAAAGGCGTGAAACAAACAAACAGCAGGGGAAAAGAGAGCAGCAGGGGCACGGTCGGATCGTGCCCCTGCCTGGAGGGGCTAAAGTAGAGGGAAATTACTTGCGCTTGCGGATACGGATTGATTTCGGCGTTACTTCTACCAGCTCGTCATCGCTGATAAAGGCGATGCAGTCTTCGAGGGTCATGTTGCGGGGTGGAGTCAGGACAACGTTTTCGTCGGATCCCGAGGCCCGCATGTTGGTAAGTTTCTTGCCTTTGGCCGGATTAATCACCAGATCGCCGGACCGGCAGTGCTCGCCGATGATCTGGTTAGCGTAAACATCCTCACCCGGACCCAGAAATAGTTGACCTCGTTCCTGCAGATTGAAAAGCGCGTAGGCCACGGTCCGGCAGTTCTCCTTAACCAGCAATACCCCATTCTGGCGTTTTTTAATCTCGCCGGCGTGCGGGCCATATTCGCCAAAGACATAATTCATGATGCCCTGGCCCTTGGTGTCAGTCATGAATTCCGAACGGTAACCCAGGAGGCCGCGGGTTGGGATTTTAAATACCATCCGGACCATCCCGCTGTGTTGATGCATTTCAAGCATCTGGCCTTTGAGATTACCAAGTTTTTCAATCACCGGTCCTTTGACTGAATCGTCGACATCAACAGTAAGTTCTTCGTATGGTTCAAGAAGTACCCCATTTTCTTCCCTGGTAATGACCTGAGGGGTGGTAACTTGAAATTCATAACCTTCTCGTCGCATCTTTTCGATCAGGATGGAGAGGTGCAATTCGCCGCGGCCCGAGACCCTGTATCCGATTCCGGTGGTGAGCTGTTCAACTATCAGGGCAACGTCGGAAAGGGTTTCACGGCGCAGTCGTTCTTCAATGTGTCTGGATGTGACGAATTTGCCCTCTTTGCCGGC
>MGTA01000073.1:11755-14295 GCA_001799225.1 Deltaproteobacteria bacterium RIFOXYD12_FULL_50_9 | reverse complement strand
TTCAAGACCGGCGACCGCTATAATTTCGCCGGTGCTGGCCTCTTCTGCAGCCACCTTCTTGTCGCTTTCGAACCGGTATATTTTGCTGATTCTGGCCGGAGTTATGGAACCATCACGCCTACAGGCTACTATCGCCATATTCGTTGTCAGTAATCCGCCGGTGATTTTGCCAATACCCAAGCGTCCAAGGTATGGTGAATAATCAATAGAGCTTATCTGCAGTTGGAGCGGTCCATCCGAATTGCCCTTGGGCGGAGGGATCCGGTTTATGATCATTTCCGAAAGCGCCTCCATGGTGGAGGCTTGTTCTTTGAAATTTTTAACTGCGAATCCTTGCTTGGCGGAGGCGTAAATTACCGCGAAGTCGAGTAACTCTTCCGGCGCATTAAGTTTAACAAAAAGATCAAAAACCATATCAACAGCCCATTCGCAACGGGCCGCAGGTTTGTCGATTTTGTTGATTACGACAATGACCGGCAGATGGTAGGCCAAGGCTTTTTTCAGCACAAAATAGGTCTGGGGCATGGGACCTTCCTGGGCATCAACTAAGAGGAGGGCGCCGTCAGCCATATGCAGTACCCGTTCGACTTGTCCACCAAAGTCGGCGTGGCCGGGCGTATCTATAATATTGATCCAGTGGTCTTTGAATTGGTAGGAGCCGTTTTTTGAAGATATTGTTATGCCGCGTTCACGTTCCAGGTCCATAGAGTCCATGAGGCGTTCGCTGACTGCCTGATTTTCGCGAAACATGCCGCTCTGTTTGAAAAGCTGGTCCACCAGGGTTGTCTTCCCGTGGTCAACATGGGCGATAATCGCTACATTACGTATTTTTTGCTGATTCATAGGTGTTTTTCGTTTCACATTAAAGTAATAGGTGTTTTCCGCTGGTTGTCGGAAAAGGGGTTTGATTCGCTGGCGTAAGATGGAAAAAACCAGATAGGGCCGCGGAGGAAAGCCGTAAACTATAAAGTATTCCGCAGATCTCCGCAAGGGAAAAGTAGGATTACCCGTAGAACATTGCGGTTTTGTAAAAGGGTTTTGTCTGTCGGAGAAGAAGTTGCCCAATAATAAAAAACCCCGGATCCGCCGTCTGCGGATCCAGGGTTTTGGTTGCTAATGGTATATTCTGTTACTTGTTGTTTAAGTCATGTGCGATGCCGTGGCACTGGCCGCATTCCGGGAATTTGGCCATCATCTTTGATGGATGCGGAATCCCATGGCAATCCTGACACAGCGGAATCATTTTATGTTTCGCTTTATGGCAGGCGGCGCAGGCGACTTTGCTGTGCTTGTACTTGCTGGCAACCAGAAGGTTGTAAGCAGTATCATGGCAGGCGGCGCAACTGGTGGAAGGCGTATCATCTGAATAGGTGACTGCCAACGGCTTATGGACTTGGTGACAGCTCAAGCAATCTTTGTTGGTCATTGTTGGAGTGTGAGGAGTAGTATGGCACTCACGACACTCTGGGACATATGGGTGCTTTTCGCGATGGCATTTTGAGCAGGAAAGCTTGGTGTGTTTGCTTTCATTCTGCTGAAGCTGGGCCATCTGTTCGGTATGGCAAGTGAGACAGGCATCGGTCACATTTTCAGCAATGGAGATAACCAGAGGTGTATGCGGGTTGTTGTGACATCTGAGGCAACCCTGCAGTTCATAGTGTGGCTTGCCGGTATGGCAGTTGCTGCATTCCGGAATATTTTTGGGGCTGCGAGGTCGGTGTCCTTCGTGGCAGTCCAGGCAGGTGATGGCGGTTTTGTGTTTCTGGCCGTCCAAGGAGATGTCTCTGGGTTCCTTATCGTGGCATTTGAGGCAATCGTCCTTGCCTAAGGGGGTGGCTGAAATAATATTACTTTCCTCTGTTTTGCTTGGGGAACTGGCAGCATTGCTGACTCCTGTGAATGCCGTTAATAGGGCGGCCGCCCCAATCAGATAGACAAGGGCAATAAATGTTTTCATGCTTCTTTTCATAGCTCCTCCTTTTCTCTCGCCTTACGTTGTGGATCCTAAGTTTAAGTATTTAAGTATTTAGACTGGCAATTAAATACCATTTTCATACTAATTTTATGAATACGCGTTCATTATTTAGTGTGGCTTGTTGATCTTGTCAACCAAATTAACATGAATAAAATTCTCTCGTTTTGATAAATATTGAAAATATTTTCAGTAAGATTAACTGATTAATGATAAGTCAGATAAAAAAAGCGGGCTGAAAATTATCAGATGATTTGTATCAGGCATATCATAATTTTTTTGCTTAACCAGGTTAGGAACATTAATAAATATATTACCAATATTACCGCCTAAAATAATTATATCTATTTTTAAAATTGTGCCTATATAATTAATTTAAGGATAAGTCTGTGCGGGCAAGACGTACAACTGAGCCAAAGGAGGCACACAATGGAGCGCAGATTGACAAATAATGTGTGGATTATCGGCTACCGAGAAACAGATTTTATTCACCCTGATGCGTTACAAAAAGTTTCGCTGATTTTAGGAGGCGTATTGATCGTCAGCGCTATTCTGGTTTTAGGTCTCT
>MGTA01000073.1:4076-11677 GCA_001799225.1 Deltaproteobacteria bacterium RIFOXYD12_FULL_50_9 | reverse complement strand
ATTTTGATAAGCCGCTCTTCCTTTTTTTGGGAAGCGGCTTTTTTTTATAGTGAAGGCGCTCTCGAATTACTGATTACCATCAATCCTCTATTTTTTGTACGACAAACTATTCAGGTTCAGGAGTATGACTCTTGCCGATCACCCCCTGATTCCCAAAATTTTTCTAGAAAGACGCGGCGATAATTACCAACGAGTAGTTTAGACAATCACCCATTAACCGCGATTGCTTCAACAAACTGCCACTTATCTGATTTATGCGCGGCCCGCCATAGATTGAAGGTTTGCTGCATGTTCAGCCACAATTCCGGTGTGGTGTTGAACGCTTTTGAGAGCCGCAATGCCATGTCCGGAGTTACCGAGCTATGTTCGTTGACAATGCCGGAGAGCGTCTTTCTGGATACACCCAGGGTCTGCGCCAGATCCGATATTGTTAAAGACAACGGCTCCATATACTGTCTCTTCAAGATGCCACCCGGATGAGTCGGGGGCCTTTGCCTTGTTCTCATGACTGCACCTCGCTAATGGTAATCCAGGTAATCAACATCATATGCATTGCCATCTTGAAAGCTGAAGACTACCCGCCAGTTGCCCGAGACTTTCACTGCCCAAAAGCCCTGCAGCTTCCCCTTTAACTTATGAAGATCGGACCCCGGATATCGCATATCCGCCAGATCCTTTGCGGCATCGAGCGTGTCTAGAATATCGGCCAGCTTTTGCGCGTGAACTGGTTGGATGCTCTTTTTCGTACCGTCGAAAAAGAAATCCTCCAAGCCTTTATGAACGAATGTTTTGATCATCTGTATTGAGTGTAACTATCTTAGTTACAGAACGCAAGAATATCATCGGAAAAAGCAAGAGAGCAAGAGGGTGCCTGCTTTATTGAATAAAGGAAACTAACCATTCCATGCCAGGTGGGTAAGCAATTTGATTTGGCCTAAATCACTAAAGATAGGATGTCCCCTCCTGATCCCCAGGCGGCTATATTATAATGAATGTTGGCCGATTACGAGAGAAACCATGCAGCAGATCACGAACGCCATTCAGGAACGAATCAAGAAGCAACACGGGCAAATAATAGCGATGCAGACGGTGGCGAACAAATAAGTTTTCAGCTTGACCGTATTAACGCTAAGCGTTATGATAAAGATATGATTCAGTCATTCAAGTGCAAGGAAACGGAAAAGATATTTGACGGTCGGTTTTCTTCTAAATTGCCGCAAAGCATTCAACGGCTTGCCGCTCGTAAGTTAGAAATGCTTGATGGTTCCGAGGAAGTTGATGACTTGAGGTCACCGCCAGGAAACCGGTTGGAAGCATTGGCAGGAGATAGAACCGGCCAGCACAGTATCAGGATAAATGACCAATGGCGGATTTGCTTTATCTGGCGCGACGGAAACGCCTTTGAAGTAGAGATCACCGACTACCATTAAGGAGTACAGCCATGAGTAAAAGAGACTTTCCCCCAATCCATCCCGGCGAGATCCTGCGGGAAGAATTTCTTCTTCCATTGGGAATCAGTCAATACAGGCTCGCCAAGGAAATTCACGTCCCGCCACGGCGTATAAACGAGATCGTTCTTGAGAAGCGCGGAATTACAGCAGACACGGCTATTCGCCTGGGCCGTTATCTTACGACTACCGCTCAATTTTGGCTTAACCTGCAAGCTCGTTATGAACTTGAAATAGCAAAGGAAACTATTGATGAACAGGAAATTCGGCCATTTAGTAAGGCGGCCTGATAGAAAGTAACGATGATCAGACCGGCAAAGCTGAACATGTTCTGTTTTGTCGGTTGATAAAAACTTCATGCGGAGCAATGATATGTTAGCTATGAACCTTTCTGACTCCTTGGAAGCAAAATTACTGGCGGCAGCACAACACCACGGCAAGAGTCCGTCTGACATGGCGGCTGAAGCCTTGGAGTACTGGCTTGAGGTTGACGATTGGGCCGCTTGCAGGGCTTCCGGCCACCATCCAAACGAGGAAACAATCAAAGCCATAGAAGAAAGCAGGCAAGGTGCTGGACTGAAGGCTTATTCTTCACCTTCTGACCTCTGTTTTTTGTACGACAAACTATTCTCAACTTGACTCCTCGCATTTTTTTGTGGTAGCTGTGACTTAAAGCTATTTTTTACTGTGAACCGGAGGGCTGGCCATGCAAGTGCAACGTCTTTTTGAAAAAGTCAATAACCGGAACCTCTTGATCGAGTTGCCAGAGTCTTTTATCAACCATCAGGTTGAGGTCATCGTCTTAACCGTCGATGACGAAAAACTGAAGAGCAGGCGGCCACACCCGGCCATTGCTGGAAAAATTCAAATATGTGGTGACATATTTGAGAGTACTCCCGAATCGTATTGGGATTTGCCTAGATGATTGTTTTAGATACGCACATCTGGTTATGGTGGGTTAATCTCGAACAGGATCGCCTCAAACCGGCATGGAAAACCCAGATCGAAAGCAGCGAAGATGTAGGGATATCAGCTATTTCCTGCTTTGAAACAGCGTGGTTGGAACAACATAGCAGGATTATCCTGCCATGTCCACGCGATGAGTGGTTCGACAAGGCCCTCGATGGTCCAGGTTAACCCGGCCACTATATTGAAGCTGTTACAAGTTTGTAGATAATTTTTTGTAGATGGTATTATAGCTTCTTTTTGATTGTAACATATGACAACAAGTTGTGTAGATTCTGACTTTCGGTATTTAGCTGAGCAGAGGTTTTGTTCGGCGGATAAACCGTAATTATTCCAGAAGCATCTGCAGAACGGGTTGGATTTGACCCTTGCAGGGAAGCAGATGGGGCTAGTATGCTAAATATGACACTGGTCTGTGGGCCAAGCGATACGCAAGTGTACAAAAAATGTCCTGATGAAGAGCGGATCGTTCTACCGGCAGTATCGGTTGCAAGAGAGTTCTGAAAGTTAAAATTTTCAATTATTAGTGTGTCTAACCCATTAATAGAAGTAATTTCTTTAGGTGACAAGCTATTGTGATCAGTAGAACAACCAGAATTATGTACCAATATACTTTCGTTGCTGTTCCCTGATGTGAAATTGTTAGGTGAAGGATATTTTAACAGGTAGATCTCATCTGTATCGAACCGCGGGACTTCAAACTGAACAATAGTGTAAGGGGATCCATCAATTGTAATTGTAGACCCGACGGGGAGGTCGTTCTGAATAACGGTAATTCTCGTGGGAGCAGATTGTTCAAGTGCAGTAACCCGTCCATCAATCCCATTGAGCGCTGAATTAAGGGTGTTAAAATTTGCATTCACTTCAACTGCTTTCGCTTTCCCTCCTGCCGTAAATTGATATGGGAGATTGGTAGAAGCGGCTAGCAACGATCCCGATATAGCTACAACTATTCCGATCAAAATATAGATAGCCTTGTTTTTCATTATTCTCACTCCCAGAAAAAGTTATCCCATTCGGCTGTATCCCATATGTTTGATATACTTGTAGGAGGCAGAGAATCACTTGATGATCCGCCCCCTCCGCCTCCACAACTGACTACCAGGAAAAGTATAGTGGCTACACACAGGAAAATGCATTTATTCATGACTTAAACCTCATCAAGATGTCCAAAAAGGTCGTAGAAAAAATTGGAATTACAGATAGGCAATTCCAAACAACCTGATTAACCATGTTATGTTTGTAACTCTGGCACAAGGGATTGTAAAGGATTATTTTTACTGTCAGGCGATCGCGAGTGATTGTTGTGATTTGTTGGCATGAACATTTTTGCTCATTTCGGTAACTGATTTTCCTTTTTTTATTGTTTTCTTAATAGGCCAACTTTTTTTTTCAAACCTTACGTAATACCCGGCTCGAATGGGTGGATTTTGAGTAGGTTATGGGGAAATAAGTTGTCGGTAGCGGTCATAAGGGCGATTAAAAAATTTGCTCACAATAGCGTTTTCCACCCTCCCAGGGTAGCATCAGGGTAGCACCAAACAAAAAAGCACCAAGCTCGAAAAGAGCTAAGTGCTTGATTTTATTGGTGGGCCGTGTAGGGATCGAACCTACGACCGCCTGATTAAGAGTCAGATGCTCTACCAGCTGAGCTAACGGCCCGTCATTTTCCTGTTTGCAATTGAACGTTGGCGAAGGTATCACAAGAACATGGAGACGTCAAGGAGATTAACAGGAGAATTAGGGGAGATTTACGGATTGGGAGGAATAGAATTTTCTGTTACAATAGGAAAAATTTAATTTACTACTTTTTAACAGACCGGATTCCCGATTAAAGAGTTCGGGAATGACGAGATAAAATTGGACTTTTTACGATACCATCACTATTGACGGGGGTAGATATGAACAAGGTTTTGATTATTGGGGCCGGTGGTGTGGGCGGTGTTGTTGTTCATAAGTGCGCGCAGGTTCCGGAGGTATTTAATGAAATTGTCTTAGCCAGTCGGACGCTTGCCAAGTGTGCAAAAATCAAAAGCGAATTGTCCAGACCCATTGAGATCGCCCAGGTGGACGCCGACAAGACGAGCGAAGTTGTGGAGCTGATCAAGCGCTATCAACCGACACTGCTGATCAATACAGCCCTGCCCTATCAGGATTTGACCATTATGGATGCCTGCCTGGCCACCGGTATTGATTACCTGGATACCGCCAATTACGAGCCACCCGACGAGGCCCGTTTCTGCTATAAGTGGCAGTGGGATTATCAAGAACGCTTCCGGGAGCGCGGCATCATGGCCCTGCTTGGCTGTGGCTTTGATCCGGGAGTTACCAATATCTTCTGCGCTTACGCTCAGAAGATGCTTTTTGATGAGATTCAGACAATCGATATCTTAGACGCCAATGCCGGAGACCACGGTCACCCATTTGCCACCAACTTTAATCCGGAAATCAACATCCGTGAGGTGACAGCGCCCGGTCGTTATTTTGAAAACGGCAACTGGGTAGAGACTAAGCCGCTTTCCATCCACCAGACCTTTGATTTTCCAGCGATCGGACCTAAGAAGGCCTATCTCATGTATCACGAAGAGCTGGAATCCCTGGCCAAGAATATTAAGGGGTTGCAGCGCGCCCGCTTCTGGATGACCTTTTCGGACAACTATCTCAAGCATCTTGAGGTCTTGGGTAATGTCGGGATGACCAGGATCGATCCGGTCGAGTTCGAGGGTCACCAGATTGTACCCCTACAGTTCCTGAAGGCTCTGCTGCCGGAGCCGTCGTCCCTCGGGCCGGTCACCAAAGGGAAGACCTGTATCGGTTGCCTTATTGATGGCATAAAGGACGGTCGTCCCCGCAAGATTTTCATCTATAATGTTTGCGATCATCAGGAGTGCTACCGGGAGGTGGGGTCCCAGGCCATTTCATATACCACCGGGGTACCGGCTATGATCGGCGCCATGCTGATGCTCAACGGCGTCTGGCGCGGCAAGGGGGTATTTAATGTCGAGGAGTTGGACCCGACCCCTTTCATGGAAAAGTTGATGATTCATGGTCTGCCCTGGCAGGTGCTGGAACTGTGACCGGAGCCGTGGACAATTCAATGGCGATCGATATCGCTGAGATCCCGACCCCTGCCTATATCTGCGATCTCGGCGCCCTGGAACGAAATCTCCACACCCTGGCAGCTGTGCAGGAAAGAACCGGCTGTCGAATCCTCCTGGCCTTTAAGGGCTTTGCGATGTTCGGGGTCTTTCCGCTGATCCGCCGTTTTCTGGCCGGAGCCAGCGCCAGTTCCCTTGATGAGGCGAGACTGGCCCGGGAGGAGATGGGCGGCGAGGTGCATGTCTATGTACCGGCTTATAAAGAGAGCGAGTTCGATCAGGTGCTGACTCTGGCTGATCATCTGGTTTTTAACTCGTTTTCTCAGTGGAAGCGGTTCCGAGAACGAGTATGGCGCTCCGAGGCCAAGGTCTCTTGCGGCATCCGGGTGAACCCGGAATTTTCGGAGGTCAAGACCGCCCTCTATAACCCCTGCGCCAGATATTCGCGGCTTGGAGTGACCGCTGAGCAGTTCGAACCTGACGAACTGGATGGAATTGATGGTCTGCACTTCCATGCCCTTTGCGGGCAGAACGCCGACGCCCTCAGCCATACCCTGGCGGCGTTTGAGGAGAGATTCGGGCCGTATCTAAAAAAAATGCGCTGGGTTAATTTCGGCGGCGGTCATCACATAACCAGACCAGACTACGATGTTGATCTTTTGTGTTCACTAATTAACGGGATCCGTGACCGTTATGGGGTTCAGGTCTATCTTGAACCCGGTGAGGCAGTGGCTCTGAACGCCGGCATCCTGATTGCCTCGGTGCTCGATATCGTCCACAACGAAAAATCAATCGCCATGCTCGACACCTCAGCCGCCGCCCATATGCCGGATGTGCTTGAGATGCCTTACCGGCCCGAGATTGTCGGGGCCGGTCTGCCGGGTCGGTTTCCGTATACCTACCTGCTGGGTGGCCTCACCTGTCTTGCCGGTGATATTATCGGGGAGTACTCATTCGAGGCCCCGCTGGTGTTGGGCCAGAAGTTGGTATTCCTTGATATGGCCCACTATTCGATGGTCAAGAACAACACCTTTAACGGCGTACGCTTGCCGAGCATCGGCATCCATGATCCTCTAACCGGCAACACTAAGATTCTCCGGAAGTTCGGCTACGAGGATTATCGAAACCGGTTGTCATGAAAAGAGTTGCCTGCTCACGGTTACTCTTAACTTCAGATGGCATTCATGACGAGGTGAATTTTGAGGCGATAGCCTTGCTGCTTAAGCGGGAAACAACTGTGGCGGAACGGGCGATTTCACTCGTTGAGGCAGCATTGCAGGCGGGTGGTCGGGATAATATCACCGTGGTGGTGGGTGAACTGTAGCGTTGCCGCTATTTTTAGGTGGATCCGGATCAGATTTGACACTCCTCAACCGATCGCTGTCTTTGCATGTTGATCTTGACCGTGGTCCCCTTGCCCTCTTCACTCTCCAGGGTAAACGTGCTGCCTTTATGGTCTTCAATGATCCGTTTGGAGACGCATAAACCTAAACCGGTGCCTTTCTTCTTGGTGGTGAAGAACGGTTTGAAGATCTGTTTTTGTGTTTCGGCCGGAATACCAGGCCCTTCGTCGATGACCGAGATCTCTACGTCCTTGGCGGTTGCGGTTGCCTTGATAAGCAGATTGCCGCCTTCGGACATAGCCTCCATGCTGTTTTTGATGACGTTAAGCAGTACCTGTTTTAGTTTCTGTTTGTCCCCTTCGATAATGATATTTTCATCGTTCTCGGCATTAAACTCGATGTTGATACCTCTGTTTCGGCACTCCTCTGCTACCAGGGCTAAAATCTCATGCAGCATGGCAGAGACGTTGATTTTTTCTATCTGCAGCGCCTTTGGAGAGTAGAGATTTTTCAGTTCGACCAGCAGGTTTTCCAACCGCTGAACCTCCGTGACGATAATTTCGATTTTTTCGCGGTTTTTGGGGTTGTCCGTGTTTTTTTTAAGTTGATTGGCAAAGCCGCCGATCATGGCCAGAGGGTTTTTAATCTCGTGGTTGATTTCCGCTACTGCCTGGCCCAGGGCTGCCAGGCGTTCGGCATTGATGATCTGTTCTTGGAGCGCTTTGGTTTCGGTCAGATCACGGATG
>MGTA01000073.1:0-4054 GCA_001799225.1 Deltaproteobacteria bacterium RIFOXYD12_FULL_50_9 | reverse complement strand
TCTTGCGCATGATAGTGAATTCAGTTTCGTGGCCGATGAGCTTGGCCTGTCCGGTCTGGACATAGGCGGCGACAGCCCGGTCGTGGCCGGCCCGGCAGGCCGGCCCGAGGATTTGACCAAGGTTTTTGCCGATGACCTCAGCTCTGCCGTATCCGAAGAGCTGCTCGGCTGCCTTATTGAAAAAGATAACGGTTGAGTCCTGGTCAATGGTGACAAAGGCCTCGTTGGCGTTCTCCACAGCGCTTTGGAGTATGCTGAGTTCGGCAGTACAGGCCGTAGACGGTATGTCAGGATTCATCGATTGCCAGGCTATAAGTTAAGAGGAAAGGCGGTGTGCCTATTGCTTTACATATTGCAGGTATTTGTTAACTGCTTCACTCAGGGAGTAAATGGTCAGTGGTTTCATCATAAATTCGCTGATCCCGATCTCCTTGGCAGTTGTTTCGTTGACATTTTCACTGAAGCCGGTGCAGAGGATGATAGGGATGTCCGGACGGATGGCGAGCATCCGGCGGGCCAGCTCAAATCCGGTGATCCCGGGCATGGTCTGATCGGTAATGATCAGATCAAAGGCCATGGGGGCGCTGGTGAAGGCTTCCATCGCCTCAATACTGCTCATAAAGGTGGTAACTTCACAGCCAAGCAGGCGGAGGATCTTGTCGGCAAGCTGAACAATAGTCTCCTCATCGTCAACGAACAAGACGTTGCCGGTGGTTTTTGTGTATTCCAGAATATTGCCGACATCCGGTTCCTTTTTGGCAACATTCAGTGATTCAATGATGGGTAGATAGATAGTAAAGGTGGAACCCTGACCGGGGCTGCTTTCGACCTCAAGGAAACCCTGATGGTTTTTAACAATTCCATGGACCGTTGCCAATCCCAGTCCGGTGCCTTCACCTTGCTTCTTGGTGGTGAAGTAAGGTTCGAATATCCGATTCAAGACCTCTTTGTTCATGCCGTGGCCGGTGTCTTTGACCATGAGCCTGGCATATTTGCCGGCACGGACTCCAGGATATTTGGAGGCCTTGACTGCATCGACAACGACTTCGGTGAGGCTGATCTCCAGAATGCCGTTCTGTTTATCCCGCATGGCATGAAAGGCGTTAGTGCCCAGGTTCATGATAATCTGATGGATCTGGGTGATATCGGCAAGCACCGGGCCGCAATGGACATCGATCTCCTGGCGGATGTCAATTGTAGTGGGCAGGGTGCCTCTGAGCAGTTTCACGGTCTCTTTGAGTACCAACTGCAAAAGCATGCCCCTCTTCTCATGACCGGTTTGTCTGCTGAAGGTCAGGATCTGTTTGACCAGTTCCGAGGCGCGTTTGCCTGAAATGACAATCTTTTCGATATGTTGGTAAACCGGGCTCCCCTTCGGGGTGGCGACTAACGACAATTCGGCATAGCCGATGATGGCGGTGAGGATGTTGTTGAAGTCATGCGCGACTCCACCTGCCAGGGTGCCGATTGCCTCCATCTTCTGGGCATGACGGAGGTTCTCTTCGATCATTTTGACGTGGGTGACGTCACGGTATATCGCTACAACCTCGCCGGAGGGAAGCTTGTAAACAAAATTTTCGCGCCAGCCGCTGATTCTTTCATCCCGGTATTGGTGGGAGTCCATAAATTCCGGGTTACCGGTGGCCCAGACCCGTTGGAGAATCTCGAAAAGACCGAACTCCTTTATGCCGGGAAAGACCTCGGCAACATTGCGGCCCAGCAGCTCTCTCTTTTCGATTTTTTCAAGAACCTCGGCTGCCTTGTTGAAATCGACGATTACGAAATCCTCGCCATTGTTTCTGGCTTCGTAGACTGCAACTCCGCTGCCCATCCGGTCGAAGAGCTCCCGGTACCTTGCTTCACTGAAACGCAGGGTCTCTTCGGCTTTTTTGCGATCGAGGAAGCGCCTGTGCAGGCTGATAAAGTTTAGCCCGACGCCAAGAAGTCCCATAAGCCAGAAAAGGATGTGGCCTACCCAGATGTTTCGGATGGTTTTGGCCTTGGCGTCCCAGAACTGGTCCATGGGCAGAGCAATACTCAAACCGCCCCGGACATCCCCCAGAACATACCCTTGATCAGCATGGCATTTGAGGCACTCCTGTTCAGTGGGCAGGGGGATCATCAGTCGCATCTGCTCTATGCCGTTCAGGATGGCAACTGAGCTGATCTCTTTAGCCCCTTTTTCAAAGGTCTTTAGTGCCTGGGCCTCCCACGGGTCTGCCAGGTTTTCCGGGCGGAGCGGATTCAAGCTTGTCACGTGTGCGCTATGTTTCTGTTTTTCAATGCCTAGTTCAAAAAGTTCCCGACTCATATAGGCAGGATTAATCAGGGTGTAAATCTTGCCGTCAGAGGCTGTAATCTCGCGTTGCATTTCGTAATGGAGATAGGGGTTCGGGCGGGTTTTTTCAGTAATTGGCACGTAGACGCCGCCATGCAAGGAGTTCCATTTCCGGAAGAGCAGATCCTTGTCAACATGGGTGCGGGCGACGTTGCGGGCGATTTCAACGGTTTCACTACGGTAAAGATAGAGATTCCAGGCAAGCGCAGCAGAAACGATGGCGGTCCAGCCAAATCCCATAAGCAGAGCAAAGTGTAAAATTCTGGCGGGCTTAAGAGAGAATGCGTCAGTCGTCATCGGGCCTCTGACTGCTTGAGAACTGGTTCGTGGCAATAGCTTAGCGCCTGTATGGAACTTGTTGATTTTATCATAGAACCATTATCAACTCATAGGCAATAAGTATATCTGTTCGGATGCAATTTTTGTAGGGGCGGTTCACGAACCGCCCTCCTTTGTCCCCCGCAAGGATTTCCCCTACTTAAAATGGCTGCATTGTCCAGATACCGCAGGGGCAGGTATCCCGACAAAAGCCACAGGCGATACACTTGTTGCCGTCCGAGAGGTATTCGTATCCAACTTCGGTTGGTGCCTCGCGACGGGTAATGGCCTGGGTTGGACAGATGGTCTCGCAGAGATGGCAATCCCGGCATTTGCCACAGCTTAAGCAGCGGTCAGCCTCGTTTTCGGAAGAGCTGTCCATCCTTGATTCCGGGCAGTAGTGCTCAATGGTCAACTGTTTCTGGTCAATAACCTTCTTGGCAAAGGGGCGCCACTCCAGACCATTCAAGGTGGAGATAATAAAGTCGGCTGCCTTCTTGCCGCTACCGAGAGCATTGGTGGCCAGACCCGGCCGTTCGACATCGCCAATGGCCAGCACCTGCGGGTCGCTGGTACGGCCGGATGGGTCGGTTTTTACCCAGCCGGCGCCACCTACGGTCAATACCTCAACGGTATCAGGCAGGAAGTTCAAGGCCGGTACATCGCCGATTGAGATAATTACGGTCTCCGCCGGAATAAGCGTGCCATCGGTGGCGACCAGCCCCTGCTCCGTGACCTCCCTGGTCATGATCGGCCAGCGGAAGGTGGCGCCCAGGGCCTCGGCAGCAGCTTTTTCCTTGCCGAAGGCCAGGGGCTTCTGGATATCGACCAAGGTTACCTGCTGAGCACCCAGGCGGTAAGCTTCACAGGCTACATCTGCCCCGACGTTGCCGGCGCCGATAATGACGACCTGCCTGCCGATTTTAAGCGGATCAGCGCTTTTGGCCGATTTGAGGAAATCAAGTGCGGTTATGACCCGTTCATGGCCGGGGAATCGTAATCTGCGTGGTTCATGGGTGCCGACTGCTATGATGACGAAATCGTACTCTTTTTTCAGCTCATTGAAGGTTTCTTTGGTCAGGGTAACGTTGAAATTGACTTTGATATTGGGCATCCTCATGAAACGGTCGAGCTCTGAGTCCCAGATGGCTTTGGGCAGTCGTTCCCAGGGGATGACCTGGGCGAGCTTGCCGCCCAGCTGGGCTGATTTTTCAAAGATATGCCCCTCGATACCGGCCTGGGCCAGTTGCCAGGCTGCGTTCATGCCGGCCGGTCCGCCCCCGATTATCGCCACCTTTTTACCAATTGGTTTTGCGGTGGCAGGAGCAGGCGCATCCTTGATGGCCCGGCCCAGCAGAGCCACGTCAATGCTCCGGTCAACCAGCTGGCGCGAGCAGC
>MGTA01000072.1:10512-18274 GCA_001799225.1 Deltaproteobacteria bacterium RIFOXYD12_FULL_50_9 | reverse complement strand
TCCGTGGCACAATCATCTCCTGCCGCATCTTCCAGGGCAGCGTCAAACCAGGAGACATCATTCTATTCAAGTATAATGATGCTGCTTACAAGGTCGAGGAGGTCGGTCTTTTCCGCCTGCGCCGGGAACCCCAAAAAGAGCTGCATGCCGGTCAGGTCGGCTATATCGTTGCCGGAGTCAAAAACATCAGCGACACACGGGTCGGCGATACCATCACCCGCAAGGATCGACCATGTGCCAGATTCCTGCCAGGTTTCAAGGAGATCCAGCCGGTAGTCTTCTCTTCTCTCTACCCCATTTCCACCGATGAGTATGAGAACCTGACCACTGCCCTTGACAAGCTCAAACTGAACGACGCCTCCCTGACCTATCAGAAAGACTCCTCCTCAGCGCTCGGCTTCGGCTTCCGTTGCGGCTTCCTCGGCCTCCTCCACCTTGAAGTAGTCCAGGAACGTCTGGAACGCGAGTTTGATATTCCCCTGATCCTTACCGTGCCTTCGGTAAAATATCGTTTCTATCTTGAGGACGGCAGTATGCAGGAGATAGACAACCCGGCTTACTACCCAGACCCTTCAACGATCAACCGGACAGAAGAGCCTTATATCAAGGCAACTATCCTGATGCCGGAGAGGTATATGGGCGTAGTCATGACCCTCTGTATGGAACGCCGGGGCGAAAACACCAGCTACCACTACCCTATTCCCGGACGCATTGAGTTTGTCTCCGAACTGCCGTTGAGCGAGGTAATCTACGACTTCTACGACCGCCTAAAATCGGTCACCCAAGGATATGGCTCCTTTGATTATCAACTTATCGAATATCGACCAAGTGATCTGGTGAAGTTAGATATCCTGGTGAACGGTGAACGGGTTGACGCTCTCTCCCAATTAGTACATCGCAACAAAGCCCGCGAACGCGGCCTGCATGCCTGCGAGCAACTTCAAAAAGAGATACCACGTCAGATGTTCAAGATTGCTATTCAGGGAGCCATCGGCGGCAACATAATTGCCCGCACCACTATTGCCGCCCTGCGCAAAGACGTAACAGCAAAATGTTATGGCGGCGATATCAGCCGGAAGCGTAAACTGCTGGAAAAACAGAAAGCCGGTAAAAAACGGATGAAAACAGTTGGAAACGTCGATATTCCGCAGAAGGCTTTTCTCGCGGTTCTTAAATCAGAGCAAACCTGAAATCATAATAAAATCGATCAGGAGAGTATGCAAACCCCTCTGGTCTGTAGAATTACCTCGATCTCCTGGCTGGGCAAAGTGACATTTTCCTGCTTGATAATATAGACGATACAATCCCGACAGACATTGAAAGCAGACCGGTAATCATCAAGCCCGCGGACTATCTCCCAGCAGGGGATGTCTGGGGTCTTATGCGCCAGACAACTGGCCGGATTCTCGCATCTCATGATTTCCCAGCACGGCAGATCACTTTTCGGTATCATCCACGACGCCCCCTAAAGGTTATGCTACTCCGACAACAGAAATCACCAACCATAAGGTCATGCAAAAGCATGTATAGCCGAATCAGCAAGAGTGCTTCCCTCTCTTAACCAAAGGCTCCAATTTACATTATCTCAAAAATTGGTCAAGAGCAGAGCGCAACGAATCCCGGCCTTGTCCACTTTTTGCTGAAAAAAGAATCCGATCAGCTGCGGCAAACCCCAGACCGGCATCAAGAAGGGCAGCATTCTTATACTGTTCGTTACGCGAAAGTTTATCGGCTTTGGTATAGACTGGCAGGCAGGGGATATTTTTCTCGCGCAACCACCCCACCAATTCCCGGTCCTTCTCCTTAAGCTGATGTCGGACATCAAGAATCACCACCACGCATTTCAACGTCGGACGGGATTCAAGATACGACTCAATCAGTCGCCGCCACTGTTGCTGAATATCCTTAGGCACCCGGGCAAAACCATATCCGGGCAGATCGACCAGATAATAGCGCTCACCAACCAGAAAATAATTCAGGCTCCTGGTTTTTCCCGGAGTTGCACTTACCTTGACAAGTCCATGACGATTGATCAATTTGTTGATCAAGCTGGATTTACCGACATTGGAGCGGCCGGCAAAGGCAATCTCAGGATAGAGTGCGGCCGGCAATTGGGCAAGCGAGTGAGCGCTTGTCACAAAAAAGACCTCCTCACCCGATGTTTGATCACTCATCAAAATATAACCTTATTCAGGGAATATTCGATGATGCCTTCAGCACCGGCCCTCAGCAGCCTGGGCACAAGATCGCGAACCTGTTGCTCGGATATGACGGTCTCGACCGAGCACCACTCTTTTTTGTAGAGATGAGCAATAGTCGGACCATTTATACTGGGCAGCAGGGCGACCACCTGGTCAAGCTTGTCATCAGGCACATTCATTTTGAGCCCGACTATCTTATCGGCGTTGAGCGCCCCCTGCAGCAGCACGGCCATGTTCCTGATCTTCTCCTGTTTCCAGGGGTCCTGCCACGCACTCCTGTTAACGATCAGCTGTGTGTTGGACTCCATGAGTTCCAAGATGATTTTAAGCCCATGAGCCCGGATGGTGCTCTCGGTTTCAGTCACTTCAACAATGGCGTCGGCCAGCCCTGAAACCACCTTAGCTTCGGTAGCGCCCCAGGAGAACTCAATATCAACAGGGATATTGCGCTCGGCAAAAAACTTTTTAGTAAAGTTGACCAACTCTGTAGAGATCTTCTTGCCGGCCAGATCCTCGATCCGGTTTATGGCAGAATTGCCGGGCACCGCAAGAACCCAGCGGGTCGGCCGTTTGCTGACCTTGGAATAGATTAGATCAGCCACCACCACCACATCCGATTCATTCTCAAGGATCCAATCCTTACCGGTAATGCCGACATCAAGAACGCCGCTTTCAACATAGCGCGACATCTCCTGAGCTCGACAGATAGAACAGGCCAGTTCCGGATCATCAATCTCCGGGAAATAACTGCGTGATGAGAGCTTGATCCGCCAGCCTGATTTTTCAAAAAGTTCAATCGTGGCTTTTTCAAGGCTCCCCTTGGGGATGCCGAGCTTGAGTACACTCATTTTTTGTATACCTCCTGGGGATCAAAAACCGGCGTTTCTTTCACAATCAGGGCATCGTTTTCGATGCGCCTGAAAAAACAGCTCCGATAGCCCTTGTGACAAGCGGCCTTCCCCAATTGTTCGACTTTAAAAATCACCGTATCCTCGTCGCAGTCGACCAGGATCTCCTTGACGAGCTGTTCATGGCCCGACGATTCACCCTTAAGCCAGATACGATTGCGTGATCGGCTAAAGAAATGAGCTTTACCGCTTTTGATGGTCTTTTCCAAGGCTTCCTCATTTATATAGGCCAACATCAGAACCTCTCCGGAAACATGGTCCTGAACAATGGCTGGAATCAGACCTTGTCCTTTATCAAAACGCAATGCGACCATACCACCAACCTTTTTTCCCTTCGACAGAAAATTTACGACACAGGCCGTTCTGAATTTACAATATTCACTGGGATGTCGACAAATGGCATCATCAGCCTGCATGAATTCCTGATATTTTTCGCAAACAAGTTCCATAATCGCACCAGCACAAACGTGTCAAAGTAGGCGTATCTTGCAATTTTGTCAAGTAGCATGGCATGTTGAATCAAGACTGCGCTATGTTGAGAAGAGCAAAAAAACTAAGAAATTGACAAGTATTTTATCAACCGGCAGGGTATATTCTTAAAGAAAAATTTTGCCGGGGCGTTTTTTCACCCCGGCATCCTATAAATTATTAATCCTGCATTGACAATCCTTCCAGCCCAAACTGATAACACCATGGATGATGTCCAAGAACTCCTGAACATGGCTTCGGCCAATTTCCATGCCCACAAGCAAGCCGTTGCCGCAATCAACGACGACCCGGTGCTAAGGCAGTGGTTTGCCATCGAATATAAGTCCTACACGACCGCATTATCCTTCTTTAATCTCGATGCAATGGAGCTGCGCAACACCAGAAAAAATTATAACGAAATCATCAGTAAGATCTTCAAACAGATCGAACACTGCGAAAACGAACTCGGCAATCTCAACACCGAGTTCATCCACAACAAAAAAGGCAACAATATTCGAATTGTCGGACAAATCAATGAAATGCAAACGACCTGCAGCACCCTGCAGGATCTCAAGAAAGACCTACGTGAGTTAGCGCAGATTTTCCATAATGCTGATCAGAAGATACGGTCATCTCTCAAATCCGACCACCGGGCAGCCCTGACGCGGTTTTGTGCCGGCAACAAATTTGATTCCTTTGATCTCGGCTGCCGGCTATATGAAATGGCATCTGAAGACGAAACCGACCCTAAACGACCGCCCCTCTTAACCGAGCTGTTTCTTAAGGCTAATGAGCTACAAACCGCCCTGGAACGCCTGGAACTGCCGAACATGCCGGGAGTCGCTCGAGAAATCATCATGTTCCAGATCGAAAAGGCCATACGAGCCTGCCAGATGATCAAGGATTTCTCAGAGGAAGCCGCTAAATTATTAGGTGCCGATATTAAGCAGATACAAGCACTGAAAATAGAGCTCGGACAATGCAACCAGGCCGAACTAACTGTCATTCTCAATCAGGGTCCGGTCCTAATCGAAACCCTGAGCAAATCCTTCATCAATCTCAACTACTTGAGCCATCTTCTGAATCATCTCATTTTTTTCACCGAGCAGCTTTATGATCTAAAAATGTTTTACAAGGTACTCCGCATCGACTTCCTGCCGGCCCTGACCGGCAAGGCCGACCGACCTGATTCCCCCCTGAATCCGACTTGTTTGGCGGAAGACAAGGCAAATCATTTTTTTTCCGGGATATCCGGCCTGATTCGGACCATTAAAATGCTCTTCGCCTCCTTGAGCGGAAAAAAAGTTGTAAGCGACCTGGAACTGCGCAATAAAATCACTGAGACTATCAAACACTGCCCCATCTATTTCAGTAAAAAACCGACCGACCTGGCCCGGATGGAAGAGTTTATTCACGGCTATCTTGATGGCTTTTCCAAACCATTCCCTTATGACAGCCTCTTCCAGGTGATCAAAAATGTTCTGGCCGTGTATGGTGACAGAATAGAATGCTTTTTTAATGATTTCAAAATCGATCCGGACAAGGTAGTTAGTATCTCTGAATTTCTCCCAGTCGTCGAGAGCAAACCGCCCGGCAAACTGGGCAGCTTGATGAAACGCATTGAAAAACGCCTTACCACCGAGATCAAGATATGATATAGGTATGAATTATAAATAGGCCAGTAGGGGCGTATTGCTATACGCCCTATTGCAATACACCCCTACAACCCACCGAACCGACAATTGTCAACCGATAGCCAGATTATATATCATCTTTCAGGAGTATTCCATGCAACGCGTTAAATTGAACGACAAAGTAACTGTCATGTACGAAGGCCATCTCAATAACGGCGAGATCTTTGAATCTTCCGAGGAGAGCGGCCCGCTCTCCTTTACCGTTGGGCAAGGAGAGGTCATGCCGGCCTTTGAAGAGGCCCTGCTGGACATGGCAATAAACGAAACAAAAAATATTCGAATACCAGCGGAAAAAGCCTATGGCCTTAAAAACAAGGAGCTAATCCAGACCGTCAGCCGCAAGGTTTTCGGCAACAACACGATCAGGCCCGGCATGGTGGTGGCCATGCCCCTTAAAAAAGACGGTGAGGTCCATAAGGTTCCGGCCCAGGTGAGCAAAATAGAAAAAAACAAAGTTACAGTTGATTTCAACCATCCACTGGCCGGGCAGGAACTAGTTTTTCAGATTCTTCTAAAAGAGATTGCCTCCCCTGAAGCTAATGATTCGCCTGCCGACCCTGCCAAGGCGCCATTGCCAATTCCTGATCAGCTGTAAAAACTTATGAACCAAGCCAACCGGAAAACGGTTTTGACCATTGCCGGTTCAGATCCATCAGGCGGCGCCGGCATCCAGGCAGACCTCAAGACCTTTACGATGCTCGGGGTTTATGGCGGCGCCGCTATCACCTCTCTCACCGTCCAGAACACCTCGGGAGTCCGCTACTTCAAGCCGGTGGCCGCTGACCTGGTAAGGGATCAGATTTTGGCAGTTCTTACTGATTTGCCGGTGAGCCATATAAAAATCGGCATGGTCGGCACTCTGGAAATTGCTGGGGTGATCAGCGCAATTCTGGCCGATTTCAGTGGAGAAATAATCTATGACCCGGTCCTGGTGGCTTCGACCGGGGACAACCTGCACCAAAAATACGCGCTTACTGAAACTCTCAACCTGCTGCTTAACCAGGCAACCGTAATCACCCCGAATCTGGCCGAGCTGGAAGTTATCTGCAGTCAGAACTGCCCAAACCAGTTCATTGCACTTGCGGCTGCTCAATCGTTATTCAAACGTTTCGAAAGGCTTAATGCCATCGTGGTCAAAGGTGGTCATCTTGAACCGCAATCACCCATCATCTTCGACCATCTGCTTTACCGTTCTTCTAAAAACGGCGCGATCCAAACAAGGTCAGTCAGCCATCCTCGCCAAACGACCAATAACCTGCATGGCACAGGCTGTACCTTCTCCTCGGCCTTCACAGCCCTCCACCTGCATTTCGGCAATTACGAAAAAGCGTTCGAACACTCCTGCCGGTTCATGGACGACCTGATCAGACTGAGCACCCAACTTTCTCTGGGACACGGCACCGGCCCCCTTGGCCATCACCTCTACAAACCTCGCCGTTTGGCGTAGGGGCGGGTTTCAAACCCGCCCCTACAATTAAACGGTCAACGGCGGCACTTCCATCAATTTGATAAAGATATTCTTGTCGATGGCTTTTTCGTAGGCGGCGTGCGGGGTAATCTTATCCTCCACAATCAACTTCATGAGGTGCTGATCCATGGTCTGCATCCCCACCTTAGTGCCGGTCTGAATAAGAGAATTGATCTGGGGTATCTTGCCCTCCCGGATAATGCTCGCCAAGGCCGGCGAGCCGATCAAAATCTCAATGGCAGCGCAGCGCCCCTTGCCGTCCTTGGTTTTCAAAAGCTGCTGGGCCACCACCGCCTTCAGCGATTCGGCCAGCATTGTTCTGGCCTGGGCCTGTTCCTCATCCGGAAAGGCGTTGATAATGCGATCAACGGTCTTGGCGGCGCTATTAGTATGTAGGGTACCGAAGACCAGAATTCCGAGCTCGGCGCAGGAGAGCGCCAGAGCAATGGTTTCAAGATCGCGCATCTCACCGACCAAAATGATATTGGGATCTTCCCGGCTCGCCACCTTCAAGGCATATGCAAAACTTTTGGCATGACTGCCGATCTCTCGCTGGCTGAAGATGCACTTCTTGTTCGGATGGACAAACTCCAGTGGATCTTCGATGGTAATAATATGTTTGCCTTGAGTTTCGTTAATGTGATCAATGATGGCGGCCAGCGTTGTCGATTTGCCGCTGCCGGTCGGACCGGTGACAAGGACCAGGCCTTGATTGAAGTTGGCAATAGACCGGACGGCTTCAGGCATATTGAGCTGCTCAAGGGTCAGAATCTTGGTTGGAATAATCCGGAATACAGCTCCCACTCCCCGGTGCTGATAAAGAAAATTACAGCGGAACCTGCCGACGCCGTCAAGTTCATAGGCCTTGTCAAAATCGCGATTTTTCTGAAGAGTCTCGCGCTGCGTCGGGGATAAAATTTCAAAGAGGATCTCCTGGTTCGATTCCGAGGTCAGCACCGGGTGGTCAAGCGGCACCAGATCACCTCTAAGCCGCAAAAGGGGCGGAAAACCCACCACCATATG
>MGTA01000072.1:5473-10446 GCA_001799225.1 Deltaproteobacteria bacterium RIFOXYD12_FULL_50_9 | reverse complement strand
CTTTCATCTCGCGAAAATAGGTATCAATCACAGCCATGAGAATTATGCTCTCCTACCATCAAAAAAATTAAAGGACGCTTCACGCAGCCGGCGGGACAGGTTCAGTCGCATATTTCTTGAAGAGATTTTTATTATTGGCATTGAACAGTGCTGCAGCTCCGGTAATCTTGCCTGCCTCAAGCAGTTCAAGAATCGAATCGTCAAGCAACCGCATCCCGACGTTTTTACCGGTCTGCATGAGCGACGGGATCTGATAAGTCTTGTTGTCACGAATCAGGTTGGCCATGGACAGAGTGCCGATCAGGATCTCACAGGCCAGCTCCATCCTGCTGCCGTCAACCCCGGGAATAAGCCGCTGGGTAATGACTGCTTTCAAAGCCTCGCCGAGCATGGCCCTGATCTGATTCTGTTCGCCCGGCGGGAATGAATCAATAATCTTGTCAACCGTCTTATGGGCGCTGGAAGTCGCCAGGGTACCGATCACCAGATGGCCGGTTTCAGAGGCGGAAATCGCCAGGGCGATAGTATCAAGGTCACGAAGTTCACCAACTACAATGACGTCGGGATCCTCTCGGAGCGCTCCCTTGAGCGAATTGCCATACGAAAGGGTGTCCCTGCCCAGCTGCCGTTGATTTACCACCCCTTTCTTCAGCGGATGGACGAATTCAATCGGATCTTCAATGGTCAGAACATGACCGGCGCGATTTGTATTGATATAATCGACAATGGCTGCCAAGGTGGTTGATTTGCCGTGCCCGGTCGGACCGGTAACCAGAATCAGGCCCTGGTGATTATCAAGGACTCTAAGAATAATCTCAGGCAGTCCGACCTCTTTAAGAGCCGGAATCCGCGGCGGAATTACCCGAAATACGGCGCTCAGCCCCCGATTATGCTGCATGGCGCTGCCCCGGAATCGACCCAGCCCCTCGACCTCAATGGCAAAATCAAGCTGCAGATCCTGGCTTAGAATCTTCCGCTGCTCTTCAGTAAGGATCTCAGAGATAAGCTGTTTTGTATTATCCGGTGTCAGGACAGGGCTCTTGAGTTTGATCAGTTTGCCGACCTTACGGATAATAAAAGGTTCTCCCGGAATGACATGGATATCCGATGCATTACTGTCAACCGCCGCCTTGAAAATCTTGTCCAGTACAGCCATGCATCCTCCGTCGTTTGTGCTGAGATTCTAGTAAACAGTTATTCATAAATTGCCCACTTTGACCCTTCCGTTTTCCCTATTCTTTTGACGGACTATTTTTTCCTTGTAGCCATTTGCTTAGAGAGATTTGACTTTCTCCCGAGGGTTTCCCAAAAATCAGACCTTCAACACTAATATCTTCATCAATGTCTTCCCAGTGGATTCCGTGCCCGTTACCAATGAGCCGCCATTTTTTTCTCTCCTCGGGTGTGGCATATTCCAACCTTGGATACCAACCAAGAGGAACAAAAATAGTTCTCCCGTCACTCAGATCCACAGATAATGCATCATCAGTCACCTGAACACTAACAGCTAAGGGCAAAGAGGTAACCTCAACCGGACGTTTTTCGGCAAAACTGTGTCGATGCATCTTGATCCGCTCAATTTCATGAAGTGTCTCGGCTGTCATATAGCTTTCACCGCATGAAGAGCACCACACAACCGGAATGTCCTCAATTATAAGCAGATCCATTTTTTTGCCAAAACTTCTGGTAACCTGCTTGACAATTGCCTCATCTTTACCACACAAATCGCATATCATAACCAATCCTCATTTATCATGCAGCATACACCGTAATTGAATTCGGTTTCTGCTCAACAATAATCCGCAGGAGTTCCTGATTCTCATTGCTCAGCACCTGGGCCATGGACTGCATCGACTCGAACCAGATCTTTGGTTCGTCGCTCTTTGGTTTATACGAACCTCCGGCAATTGCCAAGGTACGTTCCCGGTACTCCTCACGCGATAGGATGCCAACCTTCATAACCTCACCTGCCATTCCATCACCTTTTTAGCCCTCGGCATGTTGCATTGAGCCATTAAATCAAGGCCCCTCTTATTACCCGTCAAGTATCCAGGCTCTTAATACGTTCAAAAAGTTCAGTTGGGGCAAGCACGTTTGGCCTATCACCGAAATCAACCTTATTCCTGGTGATCAGCGCATCACAATTATTGCGCATACTTATGAGATACTGCACAGCATCCTCAAAGTCGGTCATATCCGTGTTGAGAGCCTCCCGAAATCCATCCTCATCGATATCCGCCAAGGAAAACGTATCGAGGATGTCGGAAATGAAGCCTCTGGCTGCCTCTTGCCCCGTATGTTTTCGACAAATATAATAAATATCAGTAATGCTGGTGTTGGAGAGGCAAGCCGTAATTTCCTTCTGCTCAGTAAGCCGCCATAAAAGCGTTGCCTGCTCAACGAACGGTTTTCTATTCAAGGCGATGTCAAGAATGATGTTTGTATCAATAAGAACTTTCACGAGATTTCCTTTCAATAGCGCCGCGACGTTCGGCCTTCCAGTCTACCAGTTCGGCCCCTTCGATCATGCCGACCCATTTGTCAACGGTGCTTTTCTTGCTTTGCACCTTGTCCAAGTCCACCGTATGCCTATGCTCCGGCTCTTCAGCATCAAGAAAAATCACCAAAGCCCTGGCTTTTTTTATTCCTGCGGGCTTCTGCTTGAGCTCCACCATCCCGTCATGATAAAGAGCTTCCACTGTTTGCGGCATGGCAACACCCTCCTCTTGCCTGTTGTTAAACAGGGATTTTAATTGCCGGTATTTGTAAGGTGGGAAAACTGTTTCATCATTTGCCCACACGGTTGCAACTATCTCGGATTGTAAAAATAAATTTTTATTGCTGTGATCGTGATCCATACCAGTACAATGCATGGATTTACATGGAAATTCAAGCGGAAAATGGGGCGGGGAAACAAACCGGAGCAAAGCCGTTACCGGCCCTGCCCCGGGGACAAATCAAAAATCAGCACTCTAAAATCAAAAATTACTAACTCACTGCCCAGCTCGGACACAACGGACATACATCTTGGTAGTTTTGGTGTTAGTGCCATCGTATGCGATGAGGCGGCCCGAATTGAAATCCACGAACCACGCATTAGTTGCACTGTATATACTATTTGCGTAGGTAGTGGACGACCAGTAATAGTAGTCTATTTTTATGCCAGGAAAGGCGATGGTGTCGATTGCCGGGCCATAGCTGCCATACTTAACAATGCCAACCAGCTCCTGCTCGGTTGGCAACCGCCATTCGCCATAGTAACCCAACAGCCCGAGATCATGACAGTAGGTCGTGGCTTGACTCCAAGTATGTCACCTGGCGTAAAACTTGTCGCCGTTGTTTCTATAGCGCCCCCGGTTGAGATGTAAGCATCAAGCTTATAACGATAGGTTCCGTTCCCGCCACCACCTGGCGTCCAGGTCCAAGTCGGAGTTGCATTGTTTGTAGGCGTTACACCGCTGACTACCGGCGGAATAGTCACCGCCTCGGCAATCGCCGTGCCGTATCCGATAATGATGGCCAAGGCTATGACCACCCGACCGATAATGGCCTGCCATTTACCGGTCGCTTTGCTTTTTGCACTGTTTGACATACTACCCCCTTTTAATTTGTTGAGTTGATAAATGACAAAGCCCCGGTAGCTCTGATGGCTAACCGAGACTTTTGCATGATTATGCAATTACAGAAGAATGAAAACCGAAAAAAGTTGGGTTGAAGAACTAAAAAATTATGAGGCGATGAGGCGATGAGGCGAATTTTGGCTGTCAAGAAAAAACTGCTCTTAATTTGTGTTGAGTGGCAGTATCTAATTCTGAAGGACCGGCATTATGCAACACACCATCTGGGTGGCAACCAGGTGAGTAGGGGCGAAAAATCTTTCGCCCCTACATCGGTCGATCATAACTGGAAGGTTTTCGGGATCAAATGAAGGGCTTCCGTTATTCGGTCCACCCTCCGCCCAGGGCCTTATACAGGCTCACCCGGTTCAAGAGCACCGCCGCCCGACTCTGGGCCAGCAGATCATCGCTCAGCAGCACCTGGCGCTCGCTGTCCAGCACCGTGAGATAGGTGGTCAAGCCCTGCCGATAGAGATCGAGAGAGGAATTCATGGCCCGCTGACTGGCTTGAGCAGCCTCAACCAGGGCCTGCTGCCGGATGATCTCCCTGTCCAAAGCGACAAGAGCCGACTCGACATCGCCAAGCGCGGTCAGGATAGATTTTTCATAGACGGCCAGCAATTGTTCAACCTTGGCATCCTGTACCGCGATATTGGCCCGGACCCGACCAAAATCAAAGACGGACCAGCGCACTGTTGGACCGATCGAGAATAACCGGCTGGACGTAGAAAAAAAGTCACCCGCTTCAAGGCTCTGCAAACCTGCCGCGCCGGTCAGAAAAAAATGGGGGTAGAGATCAGCCCGGGCAACACCCTTCCGAAAAGTCGCCGCCAGGAGCTGACGCTCGGCGGTCCGGATGTCCGGCCGCCGCCTAAGAAGATCAGATGGCAGACCTAAAGGAATGCCAACAGTCACTGCCCGTTCCGGCAGAGGAGATAGCTGGGTCAATTCCGGCAACAAAGCGCCTGGCGGACGACCGGCAAGGATAGAGAGCCGATAGATCAACAATTCGACCTGGGTCTCGAAGGCCGGCACCTGAGCGCTGGTGGCCGCAACCAGGGCCTCGGCCCGGGCGACATCCTGATCAGCCGCCAACCCGGCATCAAACCTGCTACGCACAAGCGAAAGAGTCTCCTGCTGGGTTGCCAGATTTTGCCGGACAATAGCCAGGCGCTGTTGCTGGCTGCGCAACTGCACGTAATTACGACCAACTTCGGCCAGCAAGGAGATCAGCACATCACGGCCGGCCTCCTCGGCGGCCTGGACATCGGCAGTCGCCACATCGACATTGCGATGGACAAAACCGAAGAGATCGATCTCCCAGCTTGCATCAAAGCCGGATTCAAACAACTCACC
>MGTA01000072.1:5017-5375 GCA_001799225.1 Deltaproteobacteria bacterium RIFOXYD12_FULL_50_9 | reverse complement strand
GCCACGGCATCACTGATAAGCCGGGAGAGCAGAGGATCTTCAAAACTTTTCCACCAGGCGCCCAGATCCACGTTTACCAGCGGAGCTGCAGCACCTGGCTCTCCAGGTTGCCTCTCCTGCCAGTGAGCCGGCAACTCACTCTGCGGCTGAGGAGCCTGGATGTTTCCGCCGATGGCGCAACCGGCAAGAATCAGTATGACCGCAGCGGCTACTCCTAAACCTTTCATGACTTTGTCTTATGCTCCGCGGGTAGTACAGTGCCGGTCACCGGCTGGGTAGACGCCGGTCTCTCCGTTGCCTCTATAAAGACATCCATCTGTTGTCCGACATAAATGGGCAAGGAACCAGCTTTTTTCTC
>MGTA01000072.1:2606-5008 GCA_001799225.1 Deltaproteobacteria bacterium RIFOXYD12_FULL_50_9 | reverse complement strand
TGCGTAGACGATCTGGAGGACCCGGGTATCGACGCGTTCCGTACTCTCACCGGTCAAAGATTTCTTTGGCACCACCAATGGTTCAAATTGCACAAACGAAAGAGACACGCTGATCTCGCGATTACCGCGGGCAAAGGCCTGGGCCGGATTGCCTGCCATAACCCGCCAGGCATCGTTTTCATCAACATCCACCCGGACATGCAGGCTGGAGGTATCACCCAAAACCATTAACGGTACAGCAAGGGTGCCGGCCTGGGCAAACTCTCCGGGCTGGATCTGCACCTGCAGCACCTCAGCGTCGATAGGCGCCAGGATCTTCAAGCGCTCCAGTTCTATCCGGATCGCCTCAACCCCGGCACGCGCCGACTCCTCCTGGGCGCGAGCCACGTCAAGATCCGGCTGCCAGGCCCCTGATTTCAGCTGAGCCAGCTGGGCCTCGGCCTGTTCCATCTGCTTTTCCGCGGTCTGGACGCTGAAACGATGCCGGATCACCTCATCCTGACTGACCGACCGGGGGTCTTTAACCCCTTCCAGCCGGGCCAACTGGGCTCGCAGGTCCTCAAGATTAACCTTCTGCTGGGCAACCTTGGCCGTAAGCGGCGGCAGGTCTTCCGCCCGCGGCAGAGCGGTAAGCTTGGCTACCTGGGCGCCGGCCACCCGCAGCCCGGCCTCCTGACTCAGCAGCTGCGCCTTGAGCTGCCGGTCATCAAGCTGAAAAAGCACCTGACCGGCCTTGACCTGGTCCCCGACCTTGACCTTGACCGCCGTAATCAACCCGGAGACCGGCGTGCCGATCGCAATGTTATCACTTGCCGCTTCAACCAGGCCGGCGGCACTGACATAACGGGTAAACCTGGTCTGTGGCGGCGGGTTGACCGGCTCGGCTGCCGGCACAACCCGGTTGCCGCGCGAAACCATAAACATCGCGAATGAAAAACCGACAATCGCCAGGATGGGCAGCAGATATTTACGAATCATGGTTTACTCCATTTTGTTCAAACGACTTGATCCGACCGTCATCCATCCTGGCAATCCGGTCGGCAAAATTAAAAATCCGGGCATCATGAGTTACCACGACCAGGGCCCGCTCCTCCTGCAGAGCCACCCCCCGCAACAACTCCATGACCTTGAGCCCGGTCACATGATCCAGGGCGCTGGTCGGTTCATCACAGACAATCAATCTGGGTTTATGGACAACCGCCCGGCCCAAAGCCACCCTCTGCTGCTGGCCGCCGGAAAGGTCCTTGGGCAGCGACAACATCATCCGGTTGTCGAACTGCAACTGGCCGAGAACCTCCCGGGCGCGAATCAGGGCCTGCTTTCGGGGCCTGCCCAGGATCAACAGGGGCACCGCCACATTTTCTAGAGCAGTCAGGGTCGGCAGCAGGTTATAGGCCTGAAAGACAAAACCGATATTCTCGCCGCGGAACCTGGTCCGCCGACTGGTATCCATCCCCTGCATGTCCTCATCAAAGACGATGCAGCTGCCCTCGGTGCGATCCAGGATCCCGGCGATCACGCTGATCAAGGTGGTTTTGCCGCAACCTGACGGCCCGACCAGCATGAGCAGCTCGCCGACCATAACCTCAAGATCAATCCCCTGCAGGGCCTGAACACTGTTAGCGCCTTCGCCAAAGGTCTTGGTGATCCCCTGGCAGGAAACCGCTATTTTTTTGGAATGTAACGCCTGCATAGACCTGCTTCTAGCTCCTGAAAACCACGGCCGGTTCAAGCCGCATGACCTTACGGATACAGATCGCCGCCGACAGCGAACAGATTAACACCACTACCCCGGCCGTAATCAAAGGCAGCTGCCAGACAATCCGCCAGGCCGCCTCGGTGCCGGAGGCAAAATAGCCGAAAACCGAGGCTCCCCCCACCCCGATCCCGTAACCGATTATCCCGACCATGACCGCCTGCAGCAGAATCATGCGGAAAAGCAGAGAGTTGCTGGCACCCATAGCCTTGAGTGTGCCGAAATATCGCAGATTCTCCAGGGTAAATGTGTAAAAGGTCTGACCGGCGATCGCGGCACCGACCACCAGGCTCATGAACATGGCGATCCCCAGATTGATCGGGATGCCCGTATACTTCATAAAATACCAGAAGGTCTTCATCCGGAACTCCCGGGCAGTCAAAGCCCGAAGTTCGGTCGCCGCCTCTATCCGCCTGTTGAGTGTCTGCAGATCCTGGCCGGCCCGGGCCTTGACCAGGATAAAGGAGAGCATTTTCCGTTCCCGGGGCGCAAAACGCATGGCCCGCGTATAGGTGGTATAAAGGATTGGCTGATTCTGAAATGAACGCGACGACCGGCAGATACCGACGACCACGGCCCGATGGTCATTCAATTCAAGGACATCGCCAACCTTGAGCGGCACCGGCTTCTCACCAGGTAGGACCGG